>NZ_NHSK01000051.1 GCF_016653355.1 Rhodoplanes elegans
TCTGGGGCGCCTTGATCGTGATGGTCTTGTCGTCGAGCACGATGCGGGTGTCGCCGCGCTCGATGATCAGATCCTCGCTGCCCTTCGGGGCCGGGTGATCCTCGTCGAACGGGCCGCGGATCGCCCACGAGCCGGTGCCGAGCACGCCGGAGGGCGACAGCACCATCATGCGCTCGCCGACCACCGGCTTCGCCTTGATCTTCAGATCGCCCGAGGCGACCGGCTGCACCGGCACCCACGGGCTCTTCACCACCTCGCCGGTCGCCGGATCCTTGCCCAGCTCGGTGCGAACCTGCCAATCGTCGTTCTGCTCCCGAACTTCCGTCACCTTGCCGGACAGCACGATGCGGGCGACGCGCTGGTCGATCTCGACCAGGCGCGCTTCGAGGGTCCGAAGATACTTCTCCAGCCGGCGGACATAGGGGTCGCTCACACCGGACCTCCCTCGTCGACCGGCTCCGCGGCACCGTCGAGCACCGCCTCGACGTCGCTCACCAGCACGCGGGCGAGCGGGTCAGGCCCGAGCCCGATCAGCGACTGCTTCCAGGTGACGGCGTAGAAGGCCGAGCCCTTGGCGAAGGTCTCGGCCGTGAACAGCGGCCGCGCCTCGGCGTCCTCGGGCGACGTGATGTTCTGCAGGCCCCAGCGCGACGTCGTGAAGTCGGCCAGCACGTCGAGGATCCCGTGCGACAGCGCGAAGGCGACCTCCTGCCGTGGCGTGGAACGCTCGCCGAGCGCCATGTCCTCGGTCACCACATAGGCGGCGCATTCGAGCCCGATGCGCCAGTCGCCGCCGACGCCGACCGGGCCGCGCCAGCGCGTCAGCGCCACGGCGATCATGGGGGCCAGGAAGATGTCCTTCTCGATCAGGTCGGACACGTCGATCCGGCCCGGATGCGACCGCACCGTGACGCCGGGAAACAGCGGCTTCAAAGCGGCTTCGACGGCTGGCAGGAAGCCGACCAGGCGCGACGCCGCGAGCCGCTCCGCGATGGTGGCGGGACCGATCATGCGCCGCCTCCCACGCCGGCGAGGCGGCCGAGCCAGTCGGTCGCGAGGCGCTCGACCTTCTCGCGGTCCTCGGCCGAGAAGCCGACGAAGGGCCGCGCCGGGATCGTCACGCTCCTGGCGAACACGGTCTTGCCGCCGACCTTGAAGACCAGGCGCTGCGCCGTCTTCGGCGTGATGGTCGCGCCGTCCTGGTGGACGTGGGCGTACTCCCAGGACGAGCCGACCTCGACCTGGTCGGCGCCGGCGATGAAGGCGATCGAGTCGAGCAGGTGCCGGCCGCTCTCCAGCAGGATCGAGGTGCCGGCCCGGTTGGGCGCCCAGGCCGCGCCGTCCGGCGACGTCTTGGTCTCGCTGATCCGCTCGCGCGTCGAGGCTTCGAGGATGCCGCCGATCTCGGTCATCAGCTCCTCGGTCTCGGCGCCGGAGAGGCGCGAGGTCAGCGCATTCAGCTGATCGAGACCGGACGTGTCGACGATGATCGCGACCGACATCACCAGCCTCGCAAGCGGTCGCGTGTGAACAGGCGCTCGTTGGCGACGACGATCGCCTCGTTGGGCGACACGCTCCCTTCCGGCTCGCCCGTGCCGCCGGTGCCGCCGCCGCCCGGGCCGTCGAAGGTGAGCGCCGCCTTGCCGGCCGCGATCGCGGCGAGGCGCTGGATGGCGACGTCGTAACGCTCCTTGATCCGCTCGTTCGAGCGCCCGAACGACAGCGCCACGCGATAGAGCGCGATGTCGATCGTGTAGAGCCGCAGCGTGGCGCGGCTGTCGTCGTCGATGCGGGCGAGCTCGTCGCGGGTGTAGCGCGCCGCCAGGATCGCCCGCACCTCGGCCGTCGCGTCGTCGAGCCCCGCGTTGATGCGCCCGTCGTCGCGCTGCCGTGTCGTCTCGTCGGCGGCCAGGATGGTCGCCTCGGACGGATAGCGGGCCAGCACGTCGGCAAGGGTGGCGAAGCTCATGACCGGCCATCCTCCGCGCCGCGCAGCGCCGCCTGCGCCTCGGCGAGCTTCTCCCCCGTCATGCACGGCCTCGGGTCAGCCATGAAGTAAAGGCTCGCTTGCGCCTCGGCGAGCCGGACCTTCAGCCCGGCCACCTCGGCCTCCAGCACCGCGATCCGCGCGTCGCGGGCGGCGATGATGCCCTGGGCCACGCGGTGCAGCTCGCCCGGGATGCCGATCGGCTCCTCGGCCAAGGGAGTGTCTCCGGGGGTGCCGTCGGTCATGATCAGCTGCCGGACAGGTTGGTCGCGACGCCCGACGCGCGGCGCAGGCAGTCGAGCGCGGCGTCGGCGTAGCCGAGCGCGTGGCTCATCGCTTTCGCCTCGGCCTCGGCGCCGTCGACGCCGGCCATGCGCTCGGCGAGATCGCGGAGCGACACGCCGTCGTGGAACGCCCTGCGGCCGGCCTGATACTCGGTCTCGTCGAAACTGGGATGGGGCATGGGGGCTCCTGCTCGGTTCCGGGGGAGATGGCCGGAGCGGCGAGCCGCTCCGGCCGAGGCCCTTGCGGGCCGCACGTCCGGCACCCCCGTGACCGGACGTGATCGGGTGCCGCCGGCTGGCGGCGGTCGGGCACACGTCGTCAGGCGTTCCAGGGCTCGGCGACCGCGCCGACCGTGAACAGCGGCTTGTGCTCGGCTCTCGTGAGCACGATCACATCGCCGGGCAGGAAGAGATCGCCGTCGTGCAGAACGGTCCGCTCCGGCGCGATGGAGAACACACGCGCCTCGGCCGAGGCGACCGGAGGGTCGCCGCCGGCAGCGGGTGTGGACCCCGCCGCCGGCGCCGCCGTCTCGTCGTCGCTCGCTTGGATATCGGTGGCGGCCGGCGGGGACACGGGACCGGGATCGCCGGCCGCCTGATCCGATGCCGGCCCAACAACCGCGTCCGCGGAGACATCCGGCCTCGGAAACTCGGAGGGCGCGCCGCCCTCGTCGGCGATCGACGGCTCGTCGACCGCGGGGGCCGCTACGGCCTCGGTCGCGGGGACCGGGGTTTTGAGCGGCGGCATCGTGGGAGTGGCGGCCGGCGCGGCCGGCGCTTCGGTCGCGGCGCCCGCGGGCGCCTTCGGCTTCTTGGCCATGGGTGGGGGCTCCTGATCAGATGATGGCCGCCGATCAGGCGACGGCGTTCTCGATGAAGTAGCCGACGTCCTGCGCGACGATCAGCTCACGCACCTTCTCGCCGACCCGCACGCGCTCGCCGCCTTCGAGGCCGATGTTCGGGTCCTGGACCGAGCCGGCGATCCGGGTGCCGACCTGCGCCGTGAAGCCGAACGTGATGCCGCGCTGCGTGGTGGCGGCCGGGTCGATGTAGAGGCAGGCGATGTGCTTGCCCCACACCCGGGCGAGGCTCGCGGCCTGCCCCTTCTTGGCCGTGTTGACGTAGCTCTCGCCGACCAGCACCCGCCGGACCTCGAACAGCGCGGCGAACTCCTCCCGCGTGATGACGCCCTTGTTGGTCAGGTTGCCGCGCACGGCGTTGACCAGGTGCGGATGCGAGGAGAGCTTCGACCAGACGGCGTGACCGAGCACCAGCGTGTTCGGGCGGTAGACCAGCGTGCCTTCGAGGGCCGCCTTGATGACGCCGATCGGGTCCGAGTTGGTGTAGTCGGAGAACTGCGAGGTGCCCGACAGCGTGACCTTGCGGCCGGCCGCATAGGTGGCCGCGGCGTGGACGATCCCGGCGACGCGGATCTCGCGGGCGAGCTGCAGGAGGTCGGTCAGGCCCTCGGTCGCGCGGGCCCGCGGATCGTAGTTGCCGAGCCCGGCCGCCCGCTGCCGCGCCGCCTCGTTGATGTCCGAGATCGGGATCAGATCGTCGAGGCCGTGATCTTCGGTCGACCCGTCCTTCTCGGTGCCGGTGAACTCGACCCGGTTCGGCTGGCCCATCCGGCCGACCTTCGTCTCCGGCACCGTGAAGCCCTCGGCGAGCGGATACTCGGTCCACTTGAAGCTCTCGGACCCGACCGGCACACGCGGCAGCACGTCGTCGGCGATCAGCGTCTGGGCCGGGTTGCGGTAGCCGACCGCGATCGCGGTCAGGGCCGGGTTGACGGGAAACGGGCGGTTCGGAGCCATCGGGCGATCCTTCGGGGCGGGTGAACGGTTTAGGCGGAGGCCGGCACGTAGACGGCCGAAGGCGCGACCAGGATCGGGACGATGTCGCCCTCGACCGCGGCGGCCTGGACGATGCCGAACACCGTCACGGTCGCGGCGGCGACGGCGGGCGCCGGCACGACGACGGCGCGCCCCTGATCGTCCGAGGTGACGCGGGCGCCGCGCGTGAGATTGCCGCCGGCGACCACCTCGGCGAGGCCGAGCTGGATCACGTCGACCTGACCGGCCGCCTTGGCCCCCGTCGAGGTCGAGACGCCGAGCCCCACGGCCGTGTTGCTCGCCGCCTCGATCGCGGCGTGCTTCGAGGCGTGGAAGGCGACGAGCCGGTTGCCGCGGATCGCGGCATCGGCCGTGAAGCTCTTGATCAGCGGCTCGGTCATCAGATCTGGCCTCCGTTGGCCTGCACGACCGCGTCGGCGAGGCTGAGATGGCGGCCGGCCTCGGCCGCGGTCTTGATCAGGGCGTTGGCGCTCGCGAGCAGCGCATCGCTCGGAGCCGCACCGGCGGCCGGCACCCGCTGCTGATCGAGCGTCGAGGGCTGCAGCCCGGCCGGCGTCGCGGCGAGCAACGCCGTCACCTGGGCGAGACCGTCGGCGGTCGCGCACAGCGCCGCGTACTGGTCGCGCTGCGCCGGAACGATCTTCTTGTCCTTGAGGGCGCCGTCGAGCAGCGTCCCGACCTTGGCCTCGTGATCGGCCTTGTCGCGCGCCGCGAGCTGCGCCTGCGCGGTGGCGAGCTGCTCGTTGGCGGCTGCGAGCGTCACCAGCGCCTGGTCGTGAACGGCCTTGTCGACCTTGGCCGCCCCGGCCGTCTGGAGCGTGGTGAGAGCCGCGAGGCAGGCCGCCTCGTCGGCCGTCTCGGCCAAGCCGAGCGCCGTCGCAATCGTCTTCATGTTGGCTCCGTGCGAGGTTGGTTCCGCGGCGGCGAGCGCCGGCATGCTGAGGGCGGGCGCCGTCACGAGCGCCGCGGAGTGGATGTAGGTCGCGGCGCCGTCCGGGCTGTGCTTGAAGGTCGGGGACACGTAGCGGTGCGTGCGGGCGGCGAGCGCTGCGATACCCGCCGCGAGCCAGCTCACCTTCGCGAACAGGCCCTCGGGCCGCGCCTGCAGGGCCGTGATCCAGCCGACCGCGTCGACGCGCTCACCCTGCACGGCCTTTTTGGAGATGCCGTGATCGAAGTCGAGCGGCAGTTCGACCCGGTCCTGATCGAAACGCGCCGCCAGCACCTCGGGATCGAAGCTGAAGGTGCGTCCGTCGCGGGCCGTTACCTTGCCGCGCGGCGCGATCTGCACCCACTCGGGCGGATCGAAAGCGCCCGCAGCGGCATTGGCGTCCACCACGGCGAGAGTCACGACGCCGAGCGCGACGCCGGTCGCGTCGCAGGTCGCCAGCGGCGACGCGGCGAGGCGCGAAAGATCATCAAGGGGGGTTGCGGTCCGAGGGCTCATGGGTGCACGCTACCGGTGCCCCGAACGCGCCGGGCCGCTGACAGGTGTCAGCCCTCCCGATCGCCCGTGTCGCCGTCCCGATCCCCCTGCAGAGCCTCCTGATCACGTCACGGCGCCGGCGACCGAGCCCCGGCCGTCAGACCGCCCCGTGGCGCCCCGTTGAAGGGGGTATTGAAAGCGTTTCGAGGGAGGGTGGCCGCAGGTGCCCCGGGACGTGAACGCGCATCAGCGGGCTTCCTGACGGCTCGCGCCGACCCGGCTTCCGTTCCGGCCCGGAAGCGCCTATATTCTGCGTCGGTGGCCGAGCCATGTGGACCCGTCCAAATGCGGGCGCGGGGACGTCACGCCCCCCCGGCCACCGTCACTCCTCCTCCCGCGATGCTGCCCGTTCCGCCGCCCGCCGGCGCAATCGCTCCTGCCGGTCGCGATCGGCCCGATAGAGCGTCTGCACGCGCAGATACCTCGCGACCGAGCGGCGCAGCACCACCACGTAGGACAGCCCGTCGATCTCGGCCAGCACGACGCGGGTGCCCGTGTCGCCTTCGGCGAGCCACTCGCCGGCGTCCAGCATCTCTTGGATCCGGCCGAAGGTCGCGACGTCGACCTGGGTGTGCTTCTCGACCTTCCGGGCCAGCGTGTCGGAGGACACCACGACGATCGGGCTCTGCGCCTCCATCTCGACAGCCGCTCGCTCCGATGCCGCGACCGGGACATGGACGCGCTCGTCCATCTTGGCGATCGCCTTCGGCCAAATCGCGCGCCCGTCCGCGCCGTCGTCCCACAGCTTGGCGATGGTCCGCGACGCGCGCTCCGGCCCCGCCGTGTCGAGCTGATCGGTGAGCTGGCGCACCAGCGTGCGGGCGCGCGACAGGCCCGGATTGGTGTCCCAGCCCGGATCGATGCCGACCGGCACCTCGGTCACCTCGCCGGTACGGCGGTTGGTGAAGGTGCGGGTGCCGAGATCGGGCGCCTCGTCCGAGTAGCTGATCGCATCCTCGGCGTCGCTCTTCGGACGCGAGAGGTAGTCGTCGCGGTCGGCCTGGTCGAGCTGGCGGACCGAGCATTTGCAGCTCCAGCCGTTGGGCGGGAAATGTGTCGACCAGAACGGATGGTCGACCAGCAGGATGGTGCCGACCAATCGCAGATGCTCGGGCCGCTTCCGCTCGCTCGCGGAGCGCACATAGAGCAGATAAGGCAGCGCCCGCTTGGTGCGCTGGATGCGGTTCCACTGGCCGGCGGCGCGGGCCGCCCGCATGTTGCTCCAGAACGTGATCTGCAGCCGCGCCGGCGCGGCGAAGTTCACGACCTTGGGCTTCCAGCGACCCTCGGGATCGACGAGCTCGCGCGGCCCCCACCAGCCGAGCGGCGTGAGCCTGGTCTGCATGTCGGCGCGGAACTTCTCGAAGCCTGTGCCCTTGGCGATCGCGGTGTCGATCGCCGCCTGGAACTCGGACAGCACCCGCGTCTCGGTGACGCCGGCGACCGTCATCGCGTGGGCGTGCTCCTGGCCCCAGACGTCCTGGTACGAGAAGCCTGGTCGCAGATCCTTGGCTCGGAAGTACTGCAGGACTTCGGGCGGCGCATCCATGCCGCGCTTCACGGTCGCCGCGAGCGCGGCGACCAGGTGGAGAAGCTGCCGCCGGGTGGGCCGCATGGCGCTGTCTCAGTCCGCCGCGTCGCCGAGGCCGCGCGCCTTGGCGGTGACCACCGCGAGCGCCTCTGCGCACTTCGTGCCGTCGACCTGGCGCGCGAGGTCGGGGAGCTTGCCGATCAGTTCGTCGAAGCTCGACGCCCTCTCGATCGCGGCCCGCAGGGGGGCGAGCAGCGGATCGACCAGCTCTTCCCAATCGCCGAGCGCCTCGTCGGCGAGCGCCTCGAGCTCCGCCTCGACGTCGATCGCCTCCGGCTTCGCCGCTGCACCCGCGGTGGCCGCCGCGGTCGCGAGGCAGCCCGTGCAGGCGCAGCCGGCGACGTGCGCGGACAGCGCGGCCGGCTTGCCGGGCGGACGCGAGGCGGGGTCCGACGTCGCCGGGGGCGCGGCTTCGGCCGGCGCGGGCCGCGCGGCCGGTGCGAGCAGCTCGTCGTCCTCGGCCGGCTCACTGAGGCCGAGCTTGCCGCGCACCTCTTGCTGCGACACCTTCAGTCCGAGCGGCACGAGCTTCTCGATTGCGGCCGAGAGCGCGGTCGTGTCCTCCGGCTCGGCGACCGGCATGTCGATCGACGGATAGACGGCCTGCGGTCCATAATTCAGGGCGACGAACCACCGCACCAGCTGGCCGTTGAGCGTGTGGGCGAGCTGCCGGCAGTCGGCCCGCAGGATGTCGAGCCGGACCTCGTTGTGCACCTTGGCCTGGGCGAGGCTCGCGCCCTTGTCGGCCGTCATGGTCTGCCCGACGACGAGCTTCGAGACGTTGCGGTCGACGTACTCGATCAGCTTCTCGAAAGTCGACCCTTCGAGCGCCTTGCGCTCGATGAACTCGATCTCCATGCCCTGCGGGATGATGGCCGCCGCGTCGCTCGACAGGCCGGCGACGGCGCGCAGCAACGTCTTCTTGTCCGCCTCGGACGCACCGCTGTGGTACTTGCCGAGCCGCAGCGGCATTCCGAAGATTTCGGAGAATGCGGCCCAGTCCTTCAGGGTGAACTGCTGGATCAGGAACGCCCAGCAGGCGGCACGCGCGAAGCCGCGGCGGATCGGGATGCCGGTCTTCGAGCGTGGCGCATGGACGATGAACTTGCCGGCCGGCAGCGGCTCTCCGTCCGGGTTGGCGTCGACCGCAAGCCGCAGCTCGCTCTGCGAGACCAGGTCGTAGTGGAAGAACCGCTGGTCACGCCATTTGAGGGCGACGGGACGCAGCAGGCCGTCCTGATAGTCCCAGATCGGCTCGACCACGGCATAGCCCTTGGCGATGCCGTCGGTGAGCGCGCCCATGGCATCCACGAAGCCTGGATCGTCGAGGAGCGCGTGAACGGCGTCGCCGATCTTGGTCGGCACGCCCTGAGGCACCTTGACGCTCGGCTCGATCGCCTCGATCGCGAGCCGCCGGGTCTGCACCTGTGCGGCATAGTGGAGGTAGCGTTCCTCCATCTCCTCGGCGAGCGTGAGATAGTCGCGGGCGTAGCCGATCGAGGCCTGGCGCAGCACATAGGCGATGCGCTCGGGCGTCAGCCCCGACGCGACCGCCTCGTGCAGGACGGCCCGCACGCCGATCGTCGTCGGCGTCGCGATCTCCTGGCCGAGCAGCGCCCGGTCGAACGGCCGGCCGTCCGGGCCGAGGATACTGCTCTTCGTCGGGCTCACCACAGCGCCCTCCCTCCGCCGGTGTCGAACATGGGCACGTTGTCCGATCCCATCTCACTGACCGGCACGTAGCCGTACTCCGGCAGATTCGCGCGTGACGCGGCCCAGGCGAGCGCGCCGGCGACCGCCGTGTCGCCGTGGCGATTGAAGCCGTCGGCGCCCTTGCTCGCGTGATCCTCCGGCACCTTGATGATGCCGCCGACATACTGGAGGGCCTGGTGGTCGCGCAGAATGTCCTCGTCGGCCGGCAGCAGCACGGTGCGGTCCGTGAAGGCCTCGATATAGGCCGGCATGTTGGCCCGATACCACTCCTGAGACAGCTTCACTTCGACGATCGACGGACCGAACTTCTGCGCCGTCGCCTCGGCCAGATAAGCGCCGTTGCCGGTGGCGTCGAGCATGCCGCCCGCCATCCGTGGCAAACGCTCGACGATGTAGAACAGGATGATGCGCTGCACGTCGAAGGGCGCGTTACGCAGCTCGACCACGAAAGCGGTGCGCCGCACCAGGTCGGCGCCGATCTCGAACGGCAGGATGGCCGTGAGATCGCCGGTTCGCGCGAAGTCCTCGCCGAACACGTGCTGCCGGCGACGATCGAGCCGATCGAGGACGGGCTTCAGCTCGCGCTCGCAGAAGTCCAGGGCCGTCGCCTTGCGGGTCTCCTCGGGCGCGTTCTTGAGCGCGTCCTCGCAGGTCCACCGCACCACGGGGATGCCGCGCCCCATGCAGGCCTCGATCTGCACGCGGGTCAGCGCCGCGCCTTCGGCCTCGGCCGGGATCGCGTCCAGCTCCTGTCGCATCGCAGCGGTGCGCGGGCCATAGGCGGCGCGGATCTTCGCCTCCCACGCGGCCTCCGCCTCGGCCGTCCAGCGCTCGCCCTTGATCAGGCAGACCCGCTTGTAGAGGCCGTTTCGAACGGCCTTCGAAAACGGGATGTGATGGACCTTGAACGGCGTCTTTCCGGCGCGCGCCTCGCGCACCAGGTCGTTGAACGGGTTGAGCGTGCCGTTGTGGGTCGAGATGACGCGGATCTTGCCGCCCCAGATCAGCAGCGCGTTGACGCTGTCGAGCACGGCGCGGACGTCCTTGTGGAACGCGGCTTCGTCGATGCAGACCGTGCCCTGCAGGCCGCGGATGTTCTCGGGCCGGCTCGACAGCGCCTCGACGCGGTTCCCCGAGGCGAAGCGCACCCGGAAGGCCGAGATGTAGTTCGTGGATCCGTCGTCGCGCTGGTCCTCGAACAGGAACTCCTCGACGCCCCCCAGCTCCTGCGCGACCACCTTGGCGAAATGCGCCACGTAGCCGATGAACTCGCGGCCCTTGTCCTTGGTGTCGCCGATGTAGAAGCAGTTCTGGCCACCGGCCGAGCGCTTGGCCGCAGCGATCAGCGTGTGGTCGAGGGCCTCGGCGAACGTGATGCCGGTGCGGCGTCCCTTCTCGCCGAGCTTCAGGTCGGACGTGTCGGCGATCCATTCGGCCTGGTGGGCCATCAGCACGCCATCCGCGAGCGGATCGAGCCCCTCCGGCACCTCCCCGCCGCGCGGCAGATCGGCCGGCAGCGGGGCGCCGGGATCGCGCGAAAGCACCGGCGGGCCGGCGACGCGATCGGGTTCATCCGCCATCGGACGGCGCCTCCGACGGTACGGGCTCCGGCTGCACGGGACGCACGCCGAGGAAGTCGCGGCGGAGCTGGGCGATCACGTCGGCCGACAGGCCGCCTTCCTTGGCGACGGCGTCGATCACCTTCTCGGTCTTGGTGTCCAGCTCCTTCATCAGCCGGGCCTTGTGCTCGGTCGAGGCCTTCAGGGCGTTGACGGTGTGATGGAACGCCTTGGCGAGATCGTGCGCGCCCTTGGCGTCGAGCGCCTGGTCGTCGAGCAGCTCGTCGATCAGGGTCTTCAGGAACTCGCCCAGCACCAGGTCGGTCTCGGCGACCTTCTCGGGCGTGAGCGCCGGCGCGATCGCCGAATAGATCGCCTGCCGCTCGGCGATGCGGCGCGAGCGCGCCGCGAGCTTGGTCGAATGCCGGTTGAAGGCGCCGCGCGACACCGGGTCCAGGCCCTTGGCCTGCAGCCGGTCGTTCAGCTCGAACAGGATGTCGGCCTGGGTCCGCTTGCGCTGATTGAGCTCCGACAGCGCCCACAGGATGTCGTCCTGCGCCTCCTCGGGCAGCAGGTCGATCGACGACAGGCGCCCGCGGCCCTCTGCCATGGCGCGTTCCTCAGACGCTCGGCGCCGACGGGCGCTTGACGCCGTCGAGCACGGCGCGACGGGCGACGTGATCCTCGCCGCGGCTGGTCAGGGTGGCGACGAGGACCGACTCCGCGGAGACGATGCGCACCGCACCGAGCTGCTCCAGATGGCGCAGTTCGCCGTGCACCCACTCGCGGGTCCGGCTCACGCCGAAGTGTTCGAGCCGCCGCCGCAACAGCTCGGAGTTCAGCGTTCCGTCCGGCTCCTCGGCGAGCGTGCGCAGAAGGATCAGCCGGGCCTCCTCGCGGATGATCGTGTCCATCCCGCTCATGTCACTTCACCTGCTCCAGCAAAAATTCCTGCAGCCGCGCCGAGGTCGCCGCGATCGGCGCGATGCGCTCGGTCAGCGCCTTCAGCTCGCCCCGCACCTCGGAGAGCGACAGCTCGAGCCGATGGGCGGAATCGCGATCGGGCAGCACGTCGACCCGGCCCGTGACCTGGGTCATCCGCAGCTCCAGGGCACCGACGCGCTCGTCGATCTTGGCGAGCGCATCGGCGTTCGCCTTCCGGCGCTGCGAGACGACCGTGTAGACGATGCCGGCGGCCGCGACGGCCGGTCCGGCGAGAGGCGCGAGGTCGGACAGGTCCATTCAACGTCCTTTCAAGCCGGCCGCGAGGGCCTCGTAGAAGGCGATCAGCCGGCGCCCGCAGCGGTCGTGCGCCCACTCGCTGATCTTCAGCTGCGCCACCAGGCGCTCGACCTCGGCGGCCGACAGCGACCCCTTGCCCTGCGGCCGCGGCACGAGCGTGTGCGGCCCGAAGCAGGCGACGAGATCCGCAGGCAGCGGCGGCAGCGTCGTGCGGGTGTCAACGACCCCAGAGGTCACGCAGCCGGCGAGCAGCATCGTCAGGCAGGCAATCGCCGGCAGTCGGGCGAGCTTGCAGCGCATCGACTTTCTCCTCCAGGGCATGGCGCTCGGCCGCGTCGGTCTCGGCTCGCGCCTGGTCGGCTGCCGCAGCGGCGTCGCGGGCGCGCGCCTCGCGCTCCAGCTTCGCGATCGTCGCCCGCAGCGCGGCCGTCTCGTCGAGGCGGGCGCGCAGCGACCAGCCCTGCGAGAATCCGATGACGAGCGAGATCAGGGCCGGCACGACGATGCGGCCGACTGGCGAGCGGAACACCGCGACGAGGCCGGACCAGGCGGCCGAGAGGGCGATCGGGATCACGAGTGGTCCCTCCAGCGCCACCAGATGATCAGGCCGACCAGCACGATCGCGGCGAGCGCGATCCACAGCCGGGGCATCTGCGCGGCGTGGACGACGATGTCCCAGAGGCCGATCTCCTGGGCGCTCGCCTTGATTTGCTTCGCCTGGTCGACGGAGTCCTGGACGACGCCGGCGACCTGCGCGACCTCCTCGGCGCCGAGCACCGTCGCGGCCCCGGCGATCTTCGAACGCACCAGCGGCTTCTCCGGCGGCGGCTCCGCGCCGCGCGGCAGCGGCGCCGGATCCGCGGCCGCGCGCGGCTCGGCCAGCACGGCCTTCCATTTGCGCAGCCACACCTGGCGCTCGGCGAGCCCGTTGGTGCCGCCGTTGACACGGCGCGTCACGGTGCGGCAATCGTCCCGCTTCGCCGGCTCGATGCAGCGCAGCGCCACGAACTCGGCGACCGCGACCCGGAACGAGATCTCGGGATCGGCGATCTGGTCGGGATCGGCGGCGAGGTCGACGCCGGCGATCTCACCGAAGTGCTCGTAGCTCGCCCGGCCGGTGAGCTGAAGGTCGCCTCCGCCGCGAAAGCGGAAGCCGTCGCCCGGCTCGGTGTTGCCCAGCTCGCGCGCCTTCCGAGTGTTGCCGAGGCCGTAGACGCGCTCGGCCAGCTCGTCCGGCCGGCCGGCGAGGCGCGCGGCCTCCGCCTCGGTCACTCGGGCCGAATGACGACCGACGCCGAAGATCTCCATGATGCGCGGCGCGCGGTAGCGCATGTTCTCGCGCACGATGGTGCCCGCACCGTTCTCGTGGCTGATCTGCGCCATCAGGTGGGCGACGACGAGCGGATCGTCGATGCCGTGCTCGGCGAACACGGGCTTGGCGATGCGGGCGATCGTCACGATCTTGGCCTGCGGCGCCCGCGGCCACAGCTTCGTCAGCATCGACTTGGTGATCATGCCCCGCGCCCCCTGACAGGTATCAGGCTTGCGTCCCTGTCGGGACCGTGCCGGGACGGGGCGAGAGAGGAACAGCTGACGATCGTCAGCACCGCCGCGCGCGGCGGTGGCGGGCGGCAGCGAGCCTAAAACAGGCGACCTTGCTTGTCATCCTGCTCGGCGCGGCCGCGGGCTCGCGCTCGATAGGCACTGCGCTCCGTCATGCCGGCGGCACGCGCCGCCTCGGCGGCAGAAGCGCCTCCGGCGAGCGCCTTGGCCAATCGACGACGGGCGTCCGCGATGGCACCGGTCGGTCCGCGCGGGATCAACACGTTGATGCCGCAACTTCGGCCGCTGCCAGTGCCCTGGCGGTAAAGCGCGCAGATCTTGTCAGCGGCCTCGCGGCCGACACACTGCACCAACTCGTGCTCGTCGGAAGTGATCCGGGCTGGAATGGACATGCGCGTGCCACCGTGGCTCTCCGCGAGCTTCAACGCCGCTTCGAGGCCTGCGACCTCGGCGATCTCGGCGAGCAGCGCGGGGAGCCAGGAGTAGCTCATCGCCGTCGGAGCCTTTTGATCGTGTAGGTCGCGATCAGCTGCATGCCGTTGTCGGCGGCCCTGCGCCAGGTCAGCGTCACCGAGAAAAATTCCTCGCCGTGTGCCCACCCTCGCGCCCCCGCACGGCTGTAGCCGGCACTCCGCCACAGCTTGTCCACGGCGCGCAGGGACTTCTCGGCTGCGACGAGCTGATCGAAATCGACGGTGCCGTGTCTTTTCATCGGCGTGTGCTCGGCACCACGGTGACGACCGTGCCGCCCGTCACGACGAACGTCACCCGCTCGGTGACGATCCGGTAGTCCGTGCCGTCCAGCCTGTCGGCGGCAGCGACGGCGCGGGCGATCGATGCGGCCATGGCACGCCGCACCGCCTCGACGTCGAGGCCGCCCTCGCGCTCCAGGAAGCGCAGCACGGCGTGGTCGGAGACGCGCGGCCCGGGCGCTTTCATCGCGCGCCCCTGCGGCTGCGCCGCCAGTCCTCCGGCATCTCGAAGGTGCCGCCGCGCCACAGGCCGCGCTTGGCATCGCGGGCGGCCGCCTCGTCGCGCGCCCATCGCCCGTGCGAGTAGCGCGTGTAGTCGACCGCCCAGCCGGCCCGCACCATCGCGGCATTCAGCTCGCCCACACTGGTGCGACAGACGCCGAGCTGGCGGCCGTAGCGGTCGCGGCCCGTGATGGTACATGTAACGTCGCGGCCCTGGACGAGATCAACCAGCGCGCGGCGCGCTTCCAGCCCGCAGGCATAGGGCCGGCCCGATGCGGACGCACAGGTCTGTCGCATCTCGGGCGCGTCGATGCCGGCGAGCCGCACGACGGCGTCGCCGAGGGTCAGGGTGTCGCCGTCGATCACCACGACCTCGCCGGCGGCGGCCGGCGCGGCGAGGAGCACGAGCAGGAGCGCGAGGCGTTTCATGATCACTTCCCTTGACGCTTGTCGCGGCGCCGGTCGACCGGCTGATAGGCGATGCGGGCGTGCCAGCCGCAATAGGGCAGCCCCTCGGCGGTGCGGCCGCCGCAGAAGAAGAAATCCGGCGAGCCGGGATCGCCGAGCGGCCAATGGCACGTCGACGACGTGAGATCGAGCAGCGTGCAGCGCTCGCCGAAGGCGGCGTCGGGCGCCGCCAGCTCGGCCTGCGCGGCCGCGGCAGCCTGCTCGGCCGCGAGCTGCTCGGCGCTCGCTGGCGTCGTGTCGTCGGCGCGGAAGCAGAGCTGCTGCGAGCGAGCGGGCTTGGGCGCCTTCGGCGGCTTCGCCAGAGCGCGTGCCTCCGCGCGCTCGCGCTCGCGCTCCGCCGCCGCGATCCGCGTCTTCAGCACCACCTCGGTCCGTCGACCGGTGAGGCCGAGCCGCTGGACCTTCCCGGCGACCTGGCTGCGCGTGCCGCCGATCGCCTCGGCGATCTCCTGATAGGACCGGCCGGCCCGCCACTCCTGCGCGATCCACGCCTCCAGCGCCTCGTCCCAATCGACGTAGCCGGACGCGAGGTAGCGGATCGGCGGCAGCGGGAGCGGCGCGCCGGGCTGCGCCGGCGGAGCGGCGACGATCACGGGCGCCGGCGCCGGCTCCTGGACAGGAGCCGGCTCGATCGGCGCGACGACGATGGGCGCCAGCTCCGGCGCCGGCTCGGGTGCCGGCTTCGGGACGTCGAGGCCGAGCCGCTTGACGATCACGCCGACCTCGTAGGGCGTGATGCCGCGGATCGCCATGGCGATCTGGCGCGGCGTGCGCTGCCCGTCCCACAGGCGGCTGACGGCCTCGCCGTGCGTCAGGACGATGGCGTCGAGCATCATCCCCTCCGGTTGCGCAGGTTGCGGCGCTTGACGGCCAGATCGTGACGCCATCGCTCGATCAGCGTCTTGGCCGGCGCGTCGGTGCGCGCCCGGGCGCGATCGAGGAACAGGCGCATGACGACGTGATCCGGGTCGGTCAGGACGCTCTCGGGGAATTCCTCACCGCCCAGCAGGACACGCATGGCGCTCTCCGATCGGTTCGGCCAGTGCGGGGGCTGCCGCCTCGACGAGCGCCCGCACCGCGGCCTCGTGAGGAGCTAGAAGGGAAAGCAGCATCGACGCTTGGCCGACCAGGGCGGCGCTCTCGCGGAGCTGGTCGAGCGTCACGCCGAGGCGCTCGTTCGGGTAGCGCGCCAGGAAGACCTCGACGCCATGGTTCGCCAGCACCTCGCGGTTGGCGTAGATGCGCAGCTCGAAGGCGAGATCGGCGAACGAAGTGGTCGGCATCACGAGCGTGCTCACGAGGGCTCTCCGGTCAGGGCGTCGATCGACGCCTGGTCGAGCCGCACCGCGGCGATCACCACGTCCTCGGGCCCCAGGATGGCCAGCACCACGTTGGCGCCCGCCGTGGTGAGCATGAGGGCGGCGGCGCGTCCCGGTGCGACCATGCACCGGTCCGCCACGTCGATCGTCACGGTCAGGCCGCCGATCGGGCGCGCGTCGATGACATGCCGGATCGACGCAGCGACGAGGCGCAACTGGCGATCGTCCAAACGGACAGGTGTGATGCGGAACGCGCCGCGCAGGGTCAGGATCATCCCGCCGGTGTCCCGCAGCAGGTCGAGCTGCGGGCGGCTCAGCGCGATCTCACGGGCCTGCGAGGATGCGGCGGTCATGACAGCGGTCCGTTGTATTGCCACCAGCCCTGTGAGCCGGAGCAGGGATACGGCGGCACGACGGGCTCGACGTCCCGCATGGGCCAGCCCCAATTGAAGGTCTGGTCGCGGTCGGAGTCGTTGGTGAAGCCGAAGGCGCGGGCGCACTCGTCGCCCGGGATCGCTTTGCCGATCACGGCCGTGCAGACGATGGCGCCATAGGGAAGCCGCAGCGCGTCGTCATGGCCCATCGCGGCGGCGATCTCGGCGGTGTCGACCGTCACGGCGCGCGAGCGGCGACGGCGGAGGCCGGCTTCCTGCTCAGCCTTCAGCCACGCCTCGACACGCAGCAGAAACGGCAGCGCGATATCGCGATGAAGACACGGCGTGCTGCCCGGGTCGGCAGCCGCGAGCTGCCAGATCAGCGTGGAGACCTCGGGAAGCCGCATGCGCCGCACGGCCGCGTGGATGCCGATGCGCTCCCCCTCGACGGGCGGGTTGATGTAGTGGCTGTACGGGCGCTCGCGGAATTCGTAGGGCTTCGCCCCGATGGCGATCAGCGAGGCCCAGGGCTGCCAGACGGTGATGATCTTCATCACGCCCTCCCGGCCTTGCCGGCTTGGCTCTTCCGGCCCAGCGCCTGGCGCAGCTTGCGGCCGAGGCCGCGCTGCACGGCGGCATAGTCGTCGCCGTCGAAGAACTCCCAGCCCTGCTTGCCGACGACCGTGAAGGCGTAGCGATCGAGATCGTCGAGCGGGCGGGAAGCGACGAACAGATAGACGACGCCGAGCTGCACCAGGCGCATCCACTGCGCCGTGATCACGGCCCGCTTGATATCGAGCGCATCGGCCTCGCGGCCCGGCCACTCCACCCCGGCCTCGCGGGTGATCCAGCTCTTCAGCGCCTCGATCACGGCCGCGGCGTCGCGGGCGTCGCGCAGCCAGCGGGTGTGGACGATGCCCGTCTGCCGGGCGACGAAGGCGAGCAGCGCGGCGTCGGTGCGATCCTGCACGATGCCCAGGTCGTGAGCCGAGATCCACAGCGCGCGCAGCTTGGCCGCATAGGCGCCGTCGAGCTGCAGCGTGCCGTCGGCACCGCCGTGCCGCGGGCCAGTGCCGCGCGGCAGCTCGTCCGGCAGGCCGCTCGCGAACGCCGACTTGAAGTGGCCTTTGGGCTGGCCCGAAAGGTCTTTTAAGCGGTCGATCACCTGCGCGGCTTGGGCGCGCGTCAATGCCTTGGCGCTGCGGCGACCGGTCAACCCTTCGAGCACGTCGCGATAAGTGGCGTCGTCGAGGCCGATGCGCGCCTTGAGGGCGTGCATGGCGCCGATCTGCTTCGACGTGGCGGTCGGGACATTGGCGGGCAGTGCGTTCATCGGATGCTCCCTTCCGGGACGATCTCGCCGTCGATGGTGCTCGGTTCGCGTGCCAGATCGAGCTTCACGTCCCCGTGCGAGACCATGCCGCGCAGCTGGCACTCCAGCGCGTCGGCAAGCCAAGCCGACCCGCAGGTCAGGTCGACCGACACGGTGTCGTCGAGCCGCGAGATGGACACCGACACGGCGGTCTCGCTCGGGGCGTGGGTCACGGCCCGACGTCCTGAGCAGCGGATTGCACGTTCAGCGCCGTGACCAGCTCGCCGGCAGCGTGCGCACGGCGGAGATCGCCGAACAGCTCCCGCGCGGCCGGAACCGTGGTGCAGGACAGAGCGATGGTGACCGTGGTGCCTCCGGTCGAGAGGCTCACGTCCTTGATGCGGGCTTCGGTGGTCGGGGATGTCATTGGCGGTCTCCTGATCAGGCGCTCGCGAGGTCGATGGTGATGGGCTCCCAGACAGCCGCTGGCGAGACGCGACGGTGGAAGCGGACGTACTGCTTCGAGCCGACGACCCGGATCGCGTCGGCGATCGCCTGCATGGCCGAAACCCACTCCGGATCGTCGATCTGGAGACGCCGAAGTGCGAACAACGCGGCCCGGTTGATGCGGCCTTCCTTGTCGACGGCGAAGGCGTGCTCGACCAAGGCTCGCAGTTGCGGCAGCGAGCCGTTCGACCATTGGGTGATGCAGGCATCGACGAGCGTCTTCGCAGCCTGCAGCTCCGGGCCGAAGCTGATCTGATCCTGAACCTGGACCGTCACCTTCAAGCACCCGTCATAGGACGTGAACGTCACGTTCCCCTTCGCGCCGCCGCGGCGAGCGCCGTACTTCTCGGCGAGCAGATCGAGCAATGCGCCCACGTCATCGAAGGTGTGACCTCTGAACCTCGCGATCTCGTCCGACAGGATCGAGGCGTGGTGGATGATCTTGCGGACCATCGCGTCTTCGAGCTGGTGCTCGGGCCGCACCGTCTCGATCGGCACCAGCCGGCCGGCGCTGTCCGGCATGTAGCGCTGGCCCGCGATCTCGATCCAGGCGCGGTCGATGGCGGCCTGCAGGAGCGAATCGCTCGGCGCCGGCGCGATCGTGCTCGGGTCGAGCGGCGTGCCGTCAGGGCTGAGGATCTGCGTGTTCACGGGCGGTCTCCTGATCAGGTTCGGGGGGCTCGGCGTACTCGTAGCCGAGGCCCTGGAGGGCGTCGGCGAGGGCATCGGAGAGGGCGGCGGACGAGGCGGCGAGCTGCGCCATGCGCAGCCTCGCCTCGCTGTCGAAGGCCCGTGACCGCAGGCGGGCGAGCTCGTCGAGCTGGGCGAGGAGCTGATAGGTGGTCGCGGCCACATCCTCGAGATCGAGCAGGCGGGCCGCCACGGCGACGATCTCGTCGATCGACAGGCGCCCTGCCTCGCGCGGCGCCACGCCGTCCATCACGCGGGACGCCGCCTCGACCGGATCGGCATCCCGCCAGCGCTTGTCGCCGCCGGAGGTGCGCATCACCATCTGGCGGGCCTGGCCGACGCGCTCGGCGAAATCGTCGTCGGTGTCGAGCCTCCCCTGGGCGCGACCGATGGCATGCAGGATCGTCGTGTGGTCGCGGTCGCCGAGGCGGCGACCGATCTCCGGCATGCTCAGTGGTGTCAGCTCACGAGCGAGCCAGCACACCGCCTGCCGGGCCGTGACGTACTCTTTGGCGCGGCGGTTGTAGGCGATCATGTGGGCCGGCACGTCGAACGCCCAGGCGACCGCGTTGACGATCATCTTCAGGGTGACGCGGGGCTCGCCGCTCATGCCGCGTCGCCTCCGAACGGGCACTCGACGACGCGCAACGCGGCGCGGTGCGGCTTCGGGAAGAGCACCACGCCCGGCACCTGGCCGCAGGCGACCTGCACCAGCATGTCGAACTGCGCCGTGGTGAGCGCCGGCTGCGCCGCAGACGCGACGACTTGCTCGGAGAGCAGCTTTCGCGCGGCGTCGTCGAGCAGAGCGTCGCGGCTCGCCTTCAAATCGGCTTCGAGGCGCTCGGCGGCCTCGGCGGCGGCGTGAAGCGATGCGGCGAATACCGCTTCGCCCTCGCGCGTGAACTCGCACGTGCCGTTGCAGATCGCCGTCATCCAGTGCGCGAGGCGCAGGATCTGCTCGGAGAGCGGGGGCTCGGGGATCATGACCGGCCTTCCTTCCGTGCGAAACGGGGACGGAAGCAGTTCATGAGGGCGCCGGTGCTGCGATCGAGGTGCTTCCGGAGCCCGAGGATGTCGTGGGCGAAGTTGAACCCGTCCGCGGCGAGCAGGGCTTCCAGACGGAGCGGGCACCCATTGGCGTGGGTCGCCGTGACGTCCATCTGAACGTCGAGCTGAGAGAAGCGATCGTGGTGCCGCGCCGCCTGCAGCTCCTTCCACGCGCGGCGCGCAATCTTGCGGATCACGATGGCGTCGACGGCGGAGACCTGGAAGCTCGGCAAATCGCGCTTTCTGTTCGGCGTGGTCATGCGGCATCTCCCTTGATGCGGCTGTGGGGGCACGCGCCCGAGCGGCAGGCGCGGGCGACGCGGGCGCGCACCGAGGAGGTGGCGGCGAAGCCGAGCTTCTGCTGATCGAGGCAGTGGTCGCGGGCGATCTCGCCGAGCACCGGGCAGTCGACCACGGCGCCCATCAGGGCGCCGGACACGCGCGCCTCGACGGCCGCGTAGTCGCCCTTGTAGGAGCGGCTCAGGACGGCCGAGACCACGGCGGCCGAGTAGCCGACGCGGACGGCCGCGGCGTTCTGGGAGGTGCGGGTCGCCTCGGCGGCGAGGGCCTCGACCCACGCCGGCAGCTCGACACCCCAGGCCTCGGCGGCCTTTTCGGACGGCGTCTTCGGGGCGGGCTTCATGCCGAGACCTCCTCGGCCGCGGCCTCGCCCATGACGGCGCCACGGTTCGGGTCGAACACGACATGCGCGCGCAGCACCTGGGGAGCCTTCGGGCCGGTGTTCATGCCCGGCCGGAGCTTCCAGACGGCCGGCTTCTTCGGTCCCCCCGGCACCACGGCCATGAGGTAGCCGGCCGCGACCAAGCGCTTGATGTAGGTGCGTGTCGTGATCTCCTCGACCGCCAACTCGTCCGTCGACGCCGCGAGGATCAGCTCCGCATAGGCGAAGTGACCGAGATGGCGGATCGCGGTCCACAGCTGCTGCTGCGCCGAGGGCGGCGCCTGCGTTCCATCGCGCCGCAGCCGCGGCGTCGCCGCCGGGCTCTTCACCAGGCGATAGTGCGGCACGCGCCCGCCACCGACCTGGCGCGCGATGCCGCCCCTGACCAGACGGCCGACGAAGTCGTGCACACTGGCGCGATGCGCGTTCGAGAGCGCGACCACCTCGCCGGACGTCCATTCGCCGGCCTTGTCCAGCTCACGGATGACCGACCAGTAGTGATCGTGCCCGCGCGGGATCACGATCGGAGCCTTGAATGCCGTCGGCGCCGGGACGAGAGGCTTTGGCATCAGGCGCTCCGTCGCTGCGCGTCGACGTTGCGCGGCGCCGGCGCCCGCGACGTGAAGAACGCGGTGCCGCCCCAGGCGGCGCGGTCGATCGTGGTCAGGCCGCGGTTTCGCGCGAGCTCGGTCACCCGGGCGAGATTGACGACGATGCGCCGGGCGCGGCCGTCGGACTGCTTTCTGATCTCGTCGAGCAGATCGGGCGTGATGGTGACGCGCGGGCACAGCGCGGCGGCGAGTGCCGCTGTGTCGTCGAGGTCGCAGGGCTGCGCCGACATCCAGTCGAGGACGCGGTTGTGGACGCGCTCGTGCTGGACGAGCTTCGCCGGCAGCCGCTCCTCGCCGATCAGGATCACGGGGCAGCCGGCGACGTCGCCGATCTCGCGCAACAGCTCGACCATGCCCTTGTCGACCAGCTTGTCGGCCTCGTCGACGATCAGCGGGCGCCGCGGGTCGTCGCCGAGCGTCGCCTTGGCCTGGTCGGCCATGTCGTTGATCGTGCCGCGCGCCTGGATGCCCAGCTCGAACAGCAGGCTCTTCAGGAAGCTCTTGCGCGTCCAGGACTCGCCGACCTCGACCCGCACGGCGCGCGTCTTGTTCTGCGCGAAGATCGAGGCGTAGGTCTTGCCGTAGCCGGACGGGCCGTGACAGACGCCGATGTTGGGAAGGTGCGGCGCGCGCTCGATCAGCCGCATGGTGAGCGCCATGAAGTTGGCGACGTTCTTGAGCGGCACCTGTCCGCCCTTGACGCCAAGGGGTGTCGTCGACATCTTCCCTCCGTTGATGGTCTCGAATTGCTGCTCTAGAGCCCCGTCGCGTCGTGCCAGGACGCGACGGGGTTTTTCGTTTCGGCCGCACGCGCATCCTCGGCGACGAGCGGATCGCAGAAGTCGTAAGTGAGCGCGAAGCCCTTGAACTCCGGGCCGGCTCGGTAGCCGCCGAGCCACATCGCCTCGTCGGCCGCCACCGGCTCGCCGGCAACGATCCGGGCGATCAGATCGAGGGCGCGCTTCCAGCGCTGGTGCTTCGTCTCCTCGGTGCGCAGCGGGCGCACGACCTGATCCTCGGCGATCAACCGTGCCTGCAGGGCGAGCACGTCGGCCGACGGTGTCGGCGGCTCGACCGCGCGCGGCGTCATGGCGTCGAGCGCCGCGGCGATCGCCGGCGTCTCGTGCTGTTCGGTGCGTTTCGGCAACGTGATCACGTTCGGCGCCTTCGCAGCCTCGACGTCGCGCTCGGCCACGGACAGCACGCGCTCGATCAGGGCCGGCCCCTTGGTGATCTCCTTGATGGTGCGCCGCGCCTCGCGGGTCGCCTCGTCGAGGATCTCGGCCTGCGCGGCGCGCCGCGCCGCCATCAGGGCCGCCGGATCGATGCCGGCCAGCTCGGGGCATAGGCCCTCGCCGACGAAGCGGCCGTCGTCGGCATCGAAGGCGTAGATGCGGCCGGCATCGGCCGGGTCCATGCGCACCAGCACGCGGTCGCCCGGCAGCGCCTCCATGACCACGTAGTGGAAGCCGTCGACCCGCACGCCGAGCTTCGTCACCTCGCGGGTGCCGTCGCCGCCGGCGACCGGCATCAGCAGGAGATCGAGGGCGCGCGGATCGACGGTGCGAATCGGCCGCTTGGAGGCGGCGGCCGCGAGCCGCGGCGAGGTTTTCAGCGCCGCGTGCTCGCGCTCGGCGTAGACGGTGTCGACCCAGCGATCGACCATGGTCTGCAGCGCGGCGCCGGTGAGGCTCACGCCGAACGTCTCGGCGGTGTCGGCGCCGAGGTTTTTCGCGAAGCCCTGGCGATCTTCGAGGCGCTTGCGATCGGCGACCGAGTGACCGACGAAGCCCGGTAGCAGCGTGGCGCAATCGTGCTGGAACGTCTTGATGACGCGCTCGACGAAGGCCTTCTGCTGCGGCTGGTAGGGATCCGACAGCTCCATCTCGATGCCGAGCGCAGCGAACAGGCGCTGCGTGTCGCGGGCGACGAAGTCGGAGCCGTTGTCGGTCTTGATCTTGTCGGGCACGCCCCAGGCGAGGATCGCTTTGCGGATCAGCAGCGCCACGGCCGAGGCGCGCGGCGTGCGCGAGACGTAGAGCACGGTGCGCCGGGTCGCGATGTCGATCGCGGCGTAGATCGTGTGGCGGCCGTCGATGCACAGCGCGTCGATCGGCGAGGCGTCGATCATCCACAGCGTGTTCGGCTCGACGACCCAGCGATAGGAGCCGACGCCGGACGGCGCCAGGTGCGAGCGGTAGCGGTCCGGGTTGGAGAGCTTCGTCAGGGCGACGTGCTCGTCCTGCTTCAGCTTCGCGACGACGTGCTGGATGGTGCGGACTGGCGGCACCGGCACGGCCTTGCCGTTGCCGAGGTCCAGCGTGTCGCCGAACTCCGAGCGGATCAGCTGGCGCAGGTGATGCGCCGAGAGGTGCGGGTTCTGCGCGAGCAGCGCCAGCAGGAAGGTCCGCACGCGGCCGCCGGCGGCCTGATCGAGCACGCCTTTGCCCTTGCGGGCGGCGCTGCGATCGACGGCCAAAGCATCGGTGCGACCGGTCTCGCGGGCGGCACGCCAGCGCGCCAGCGAGCGCGGCGACAGCGCCGGGACGATCTCGCGGATCCACGGCTCGATCGTGAGCGAGCCGGCGTTGTAGGCGTCGACGAAGAACTTGGTGCGCGCCGTCTCCGAGAGGCGCTGCCCGTTCGAGCAGGCCCGGTAGGCCGCGACGATGGCGAGCCGCGCGTCGCGCTCCAGCGCGGCGCGGTCGGAGAGGTCTCGGCCGGTCGACGGCGCGGGTGCGGGCGGCGCCGGCACGTCGGCGGCGCCGATGGTCCGGTGCCGGCGCTCGTAGGCGATGCGGGCGAGCGGCGGCAGGAGGGCGACGTTGAACTCCAGCCCGCCGCCACGGCCCGAGCGACGCCGCGCATAGGCGAGGCTCTCGGCCCAGCCCTCGCGGTCGGCGAGCAGCTGGACACCGCGCTCGGTGTCCGGCAGACCCGGAAGGGCTTCAGCGGCGAGCTCGCGCGCCGTGCACCACTCCCTCATCGCCGCGCCTTCCACTGTGCATCGGCGGCCTCGATCTCGCGGTCGAGCTTCTCGCGCAGCTCGCGCGCCTTCTCGCGCCGGAGAAGGGCCTCGTACTTCGCCTCGATCACGATCAGGCCGGCCTCGTTGAGCAGCGTGTTGAGCGGGCGGACGTCCCCGGTCACCACGACGAGCCCGGCGAGCCGCTGCGCCGAGATGGCGTGCGGCTTTTCCGGGGACGCGTAGGCGTCGAGCGTCGCCTTCGACACGCGCTCGCCGAGATGCTCCGACAGCGCGGCAGCCACCTCCTCGCGGGAGCGGCCGCACTCGTCGAGCGTCTTGGCGATCGCGCGGGAGAGCCGCCGCGCCGGGGTCCACGCCTTGACCTGGTCCGCGTCGAAGCGCGGCACCACGGGCGCCGGCGCGTAGTCGCGGAACAGGTCGAGCGTGCTCGGGTCCCGGCGCGGCATGGCGGTCACCGCTTGGCCTGGGCCGTCGCCCGGCTGCGCGCAGCGAGCCACGACGTGATCGCGTCGTAGTTCGCCTCGAAGAACGCGTGCTGCTGCTTCTCCTTCAGCTTCGCGAACTTGCCCGCGAGCCGCTCCCAGGCGGCCGTACGGGCCGGCGCCGGCGTCTTGTCGATCGACGCGATCGCCGCGGCGACCGAGGAGACCCCGGCGTGCGGATCGAGCAGCAGTGCGGCGATCGCCTGCTGGCGTGGCTGCGGCTGCTGGGCGAGCGTGAGCAGGTCGATCTGCTGATCGGCGATCGGGTGCAGCGCGATCGCCGTCCGGACCGCCCCGTCGATGCCGGTCGCGATCTGGGCCGCGATGCGCACCGAGCGCTCGGAAATGCCGAGCACGTCGGCCGCGACCGTTGAAAAGCTTGCAGAAAAAACCTCGGCAGAATCTGCCGCAGTTTCCTTCCGGGGCCGACCACCGCGATTGACCGCGTGCTGGCGGTCGTGAATCTCCTTCCACGCCGCAATGGCGACGCAGCGGTCCAGCTCGGTCTGGCCGACCCGGTAGAAGTTCTCCTTGATCTCGCGGAGCCGGCAGGTGGCCTCGTCGGCGTAGCGCTCGGGGTCCTTCAGCTCGACCTCGATCGTCGTGCGCCCGGCGGCCCGGTGCGCGGCGAGCCGGTGTCCGCCCGTGATCAGTCGATACGTGCCGTCGCCGGTGGCGACGACCTCGATCGGGGGCAGCTCCTCACCGGCGGCGATCTGCTCGGCGAAGGCCTCGACCCAGTCGGGCCGGATCGGCCGCAGCCGTCCGGAGGCGTCGATTTTCTCGATCTCGATTGTCGTGATGGTCATCTGCTCTGCCGCTTCGCGGATGGTTTGAAGGTCGGTTCAAAGGTCCGGAAAAAAGCCGGCGGACGCGCCGGGAGCGCGCCCGCCGGAGTTCGGACCAGTCGTGTGCGGGGCAGCGCCCCGCCGCGGGGAGCCCCCGCAACCCACCACTTTGCGCAGGTGGCGCGCATCCCCCATGATCGGCGTGCTGAGAACCGAACCGGAGGGATTGGGGATGACCGAGAAGGAGACGAGGCTGGAGCGGGTCCGTCGTCGCTTCGACAAGCAGACGAGGGACGACTCGACGTTCTGGCGCTTTCCGCTCACCGAAGCGGTGATGACGCTGTTGCGTTCCGGCGAGCCAGTCACGATCGACTCGTTGATCGAGCGACTGAAGAAGCCCCTGGAGGTACCGGACGTCCCGCTCACGGCTGGCGCTTCAATGGCGGCCATCGACCGCCTCCAGAAGCTCCGCACCGAAATGGAAGGTGATCACCAGAAGTAAGCGCGCCCAAGCATCCTCGTCTTGGCGGCCGATCTCGTCTGCCGCGGCGACCACGGCGCCGCGGTAAGCGGCGATCTCGCTTTCGTCGGGATGAGTGGCCTGGAGTGTCTCGAAAGCCTGTTCGAGCGTCGGCGCATCCTTGGCCGACGCTCCCGTCCTGACGGGCGCGAGCGAGGCCGCGATCGCCTGCGCGAGCATGAGGTGCGGGCTCATTGCAGGGCCTCCAGATCTTGCGTGGGGATCGCGTCCGCCGCGACCATGGCGTCGTGCTGCAGGCGGGCGAGGCTCGGTGCCTGCTCGCGCACCATCGTCACGAGGCTCTCGCGCGCAGCGCGCAGCGCCAGCACGTGCGCCTGGCGCAGGTCGCGCTCGACGTCGCAGATCGTCCGCGCGCGGATCTGCTGATGCAGCTGCGCCTTCGCCTCGTGATAGGCGATCGTGACGGCCTGGAGCCGGCGGGCGAGCGTGATCCGGCTCATCGCGCACCTCGCGTCATCAACTCGAGGATCGCGGCCGAGACCGTCAGCCAGGCGCACAGCAGCGTCGCCGCGACGATCAGGCGTGCATAGGCGCGCTCGGCCCGGCCGATCATGGCGTCCCCCGTGCGGAGGTCTCGACCACACCCGAGACGTCGCCGCCGCAATGCGGGCAGCGGAACGTCACCGTCTTCAGGGCCGGCACGGCGCCGCTGCGCCGGACGTAGCCGTCCCGCCGGATCCGCGTGGCCCAGCGGTTGAACGAGGACGGAGCGATCGTCTTGGCGCCGATCGCCACCACGGCGAGGTTCAGGTCCAGGAGGATGTCCTGCTGGGTGCGCTTGCGCGCCAGCACGGCATCGGCGGCCGCGTCGACCGCGGCGTCGGCCGCTGTCGGCAGCAGCTCGACCGAGCACAGCTGCCCGCGCTTGCCGGCACTGGCCTTGTCCGGACTAGGCCGATCGGTGGACACCGGACGGGTCATGACCCCCTCCGCGCTGTCGACAGGCATGCGGGGATTTGACTGGAGGGGGCTGTATCGAGTCGGGTACGCTTCCGGGGTGAGACGGGTCCGCCGCGGTATCGCTCGGGCCACAGGACGGAGGGCTCGACCCCGAGGGCCGCCGCGATCGCACGCTCGCCGCGCACGTTCCGGCGCCGCAGTGCGACCCCGCACGCGGAGGGTTCGAGACCGGCCGCGAGCGAGATCCCGATCAGGGTCAGCCCGCGGCGGTGCACCTCTGCCTTGATGGCATGACGATCCCACGTCCGACGTCGCCGCATCTCTCGCCTCAGAGGACCGGCCGCCCCCAGCGGCCGGTTTTTTGGGACACGCAAATCAGAATTCAGACGATATTCGCCAAACTTGGCTGAGGCGTCAAGCCAAACTTGGCGAGGCAGGGCTGTGAATTGAGCGAGCCAGACCTAAGGGCTTTTGCAGAGCGGCTCCGAGACGCTGTCGAACGGGCAGGCGGTAAAACCGTTGTTGTTCAACGTTCTGGCGTTCCAGATCGCTCTTTGAGTCACTATCTCGCGGGAACCACCGAGCCGAAGGCATTCGCTCTAGCCGCGATCGCCGAAGCATGTTCAGTGAGCATGGAGTCGCTGATGGGCTCAGCGGCTCCTGCCGGTCTGCCAAATTTGGCGGAGCGATTCGCCTTCGTTCGTCGTTACGACGTGCGCGCGAGCGCCGGTAACGGAGCCCTCACCACCGCCGACGAGCTGGAAGGTGGCGACTTCGTCGCGTTTCGGGCCGATTGGCTGCATCGGATCGGAGTAAGCCCGCGCCAAGCCGAGGTGCTGATCGCGATCGGAGATTCGATGGAGCCGACGATCCGCGACGGCGACCTGCTGCTGATCGACCGCTCGTTCGACCGGCCCAAGGACAACGGGATCTACGTCTTGGTGTTGGGCGGCATGGTTCTGGTGAAGCGCGTCCAGACGCGCCGGGACGGAAGCGTGGTCTTGCTTTCCGACAACCAGAGGTACGAAAATGAAGTCGTGCCGGCGGACGAGCTGCCGGACCTCAAGGTCGAAGGGCGGGTGCGCTGGTTCGGCCGGACAATTTAGGCTGCGAGGACAGGACCATGGATACTGCCGTCGGCATCATGGCGATCGTCGCTGGCTTCGGCCTGTTGATGCTGCCGTTCTGGATTTGCTTGTCTGGGCGGGGCGCCGGCTTGATGATCGGCACCTTTTTGGCATGCCTCGCGACGCCGCTGGCGGGCGTTTTCCACCTTCTTGCCGGCCTGCTGGTGTGGATTTTTGCCTTCGTTCTCGCCGGTCTGGCGCACCGGGCGCTGAAGCGCGAGCTGTTCGAGCAGCGGCTGCTCGCCGAGGTCCGCGCTGCGCGCCAGGCGGCCGGCCGACCTCCGCAACAGAGGAGCGCATGATGGATGGCGCCCTCGTCGTCGGGCTCGCCTTCGTGGCGATCGTCGTCTTCGCTCCGTTCTGGTACGCGCTGGCCGGCTACGGCGTCCCGATGAAGGTCGCGACGTTCGCGGTGTGCCTCGCGGTGCTCGGCGCCGCGGTGTTTTTCTGGGTCGCCGGGCTGATTCTGTGGCTCGTCGCCTGGGTGCTCGCATTCGTCGCCAACGGCGATCCGGAGCGCCGAGCCGCCGCCGAGCAGACCGCGAAGTGAGGCTTCTCGAGCAGCGTTCGAAGGGCGTTTGTCGGGCCTCTGAACGCCGCGCTGGTTTTTCGGAGTTCCGCTTTTCGCTTTGGTCGCCCTTACCGGCTGTTCTTGTTGATATTGCACACGGAATTTCGCTCTCCGGCCATTCTCGGCGAACTCCGAATCCAGTTCGGAGTTCGCACTGAGCGGAAACGAGAATTTCCGCCGCCGCCCCGCCGGCCGTGCCATTCGATCTTGCGCCCCGCCGCCCGCCGGATCGGCCCGCCAGCGCCGCCTAGGTGCCCGTCGCGCCGTCAAAAGATCGCCAGAGCACGGGAATGCTCGGTTGATCCCACATCTGCCATCTGATCTTGCGGGTTACACCCGCCTGCTGGTCGTCCTGACGATCCTGTCGACCTTCAATCAGCTCGATCGTCAGCTCACCGTGATCCTGCTAGAGCCGATCCGCTGCGAGTTCGCGCTCTCCGACGTCGAGCTGGGGCTGCTGTCGGGCTTCGGCTTCGCGATCCTCCATGCCGGGCTCAGCATTCCGGCCGCCGTGTGGGTGGTGAACCGCGGACGGCGAAACCTCGTCGCCGTCTCGACCGCGGTGTGGGGCCTCGCCACCGTCGCGTCAGGCCTCGCCCAGTCGTTCGGCCAGCTTCTGCTCGGACGCATCGGCATCGGCATCGGCGCCGGCGAGGCCGGCGTGACGCCCGCCTCGCACGCGATGATCTCCGACGCCTTCCCGCAGCAGGAGCGCGCCGGCGCGATGGCGGTGTGGTCCTCGGGCATCAATCTCGGCGTGCTCCTCGCCTTTCTGGTCGGTGGCTTCGTGGGCCAGCGTTACGGCTGGCGCGCCGCCTTCGTCGGCTGCGGCCTCGCCACGGCGGCGATGGCGCTGGTGGTCCGCTTCGCCCTCGCCGAGCCGGCGCGCGCGGCCGATCGCGCCGCCGATGCGCTGCGCGCCATGCCGTCGCTCGCCCTGCTCGCGCTGACGATACGGACCATGTGGGGCGAGCCGGCGCTGCATCACATCGTCTTCGGCGCCACCATCACGGCGACGGTCGGCTACGGCGCGATCTCGTGGGTGCCCTCATTCCTGGTGCGGGTGCACGGGCTCGACCTCGCCACCACGGGCACCTATCTGGCGCTGGTGATCGGGGTGGGTGGTGCCGGCGTGGTGCTGCTGGGCGGGCGCCTCGCCGATCGGCTGCAGCGCTTCGGGCTCGGCTGGTCGCTCGTCGCGATCGGGCTGTGGCTGATCGTCGTGAAGCCGTTCGGGCTGATGTTCTATCTCACCTCCAGCACGACGGTCGCGCTCGTCGCCTTCGTGCTTCCCGCGACCGCCGCCAACGCCTATCTCGGCCCCGCTCTCGCGGCGCTCCACAACGGCTTTCCGCCGACGGTGCGGCCGGCCGCCTCCGCCGTGTTCCTCATCGCCGTCAATCTGATCGGTCTTGGCGTCGGCCCGCTGCTGGTGGGCGCGCTCAGCCAGCTCGTGTTCGCCGAGGCCGGGCCGCGCTCGCTCGGCTACGCGCTCGCCGTGATGCAGGGGCTGGGCGCCTGGGGCGCCCTTCACTTCATCCTCGCCGGCCGTTGGCTCTCCCGCCGCGGCGCGGCCTGAACTGCCCTGCCTCGCACTGACGTCGATCCACTCCGCTCATCCCCGCGGACGCGGGGATCCAGAGCCACACATCGTGTCGCCACTGGGTCCCCTTCGCGGGACGAGCAGACACCGGCTCCGAGTTCATCCCGGCCTAGAAGTGTCCAGCGTGCCCGGGCGCCGTCGTGATCCTGCCGGCGCTGCTCGCCTGGGATGCACGCACCAGCACGGTCGGCGGCGTCACCGCCGTGATCGATCCGCAGACCAGGCAGCCGCGTCCGCTCGGCGCCGAGCCGCCGTCGGTCGCGCCGCCCGAGGGCAAAGGCGCGCCGATGGTCGGCCCCGCCGCCGACGGAAACCCGCAGGCCCCGGGCCGGGCCTCCCGTCACTGCGGCGGACGTCCGCTGCCGCAGCGGGCGGCCATGCCGGGCGATTCGCGCTCCGCTGTCCGGCGCCGGGTGGTCCGGGCCGGCCGTCGACGCCGCTTCCGTAACCCCTCGCTAACCAGCCGAACAGCCTCCGTAATCGTGCGGATTCAGGGTCCGCGGGGCCGTCCCGCAAGGCCTCCGGTGCTGCTGCGGCGCAGCGTTCACGGTCCCTAAACGGCTCATTCAGCGGGCATTCATGTGCCGGTGCCCAGGTTGCCGAGCGTGAGAGGCTGCCGGATCCAAAAGCCTCGGGGGAAGCGCAGGACCACCCATCCCGTCCGTGCCGTCGCGAGCCGCCGTATCGGCGGCGTGCGGCACACCCTCGACCCCAGGGCCCGGCAGCACCGAACGGCAGCACGATCTCGGCCCGGCGCGGGCGACCGCGCAGGACCGCAACCAGAGCAGACCGATGGCCCATCGTATCGACTTCGGCGACCTCCGCGACGGCGCGACCGGTGGTCCCGCCCGGATGCAGGAGGCGCTCCGCGCCGGCCTCGCCGCGACCGGGAACGAGGGGCATGCCCGGATGATCTCCGGCCAGGACGTGCTGTTCTGCGGCAGCCCCGACCCGTCGCCGCGCTGGCGGGCGGGCGAGCGGCTGCATCATCTGTTCGAGGACGCGGCCGACCGGTTCGGTCGCAACGCCGCGGTGGTCACGTCCGACGCGTCGCTGACCTATGCCGAGCTCGACCGCCGCGCCAACCAGGTGGCCCGCCACCTGATCGCCCGCGGCGTGAAGGCCGGCGATCGCGTCGGCCTGCTGTTCGACAAGACGGTCGAGACCTACGTCGCGCTGGTCGCGGTGATGAAGGCGAACGCCGCCTATGTGCCGCTCGATCCCGGCCTGCCGGCCGAGCGCATCCGCTACATGCTCGGCGACGCGATGATCCGCACCATCGTGTCGATGGCGAGCTTCTCCGAGCGGCTGTCCGCCCAGGACGCCACCGCCGTGCTGCTCGACGCCGAGCGCGCCGAGATCGACGCCCGCGCGCCCGACCGGCTGTTCGCCGGCGAGGTCGGCGAGACCGACGACCAGGGCTGCTACGTCATCTACACGTCGGGCACCACCGGCAATCCGAAGGGCGTGCTGGTCGAGCATCCGAGCATCTGCAACTTCGTGCGCGTCGCCGCGGACCGCTACGGCTACCGGCCGGGCGACCGCGTCTACCAGGGCATGACCATCGCGTTCGACTTCTCGATCGAGGAGACCTGGGTGCCGCTGATGGCCGGCGCCACGCTGGTGCCGGCGCGCGCCGGCGGCGGGCTGGTCGGCGAGGAGCTGGCCGACTTCCTGCACGAGCGCCGCGTCACCGCGATGTGCTGCTGCCCGACGCTGCTCTCCACCATCGAGCGCGACCTGCCGCATCTGCGCCTGCTGATGGTCGGCGGCGAGGCCTGCCCGCAGAACCTGGTGATGCGCTGGAGCCGGCGCGGCCGCACCATCCTCAACACGTATGGGCCGACCGAGGCGACCGTCACGGCGACCGTCACCGAGCTCGTGCCGGAGAAGCCCGTCACCATCGGCATCCCGATGCCGACCTACTCGATCGTGATCCTCGACCCGGCGGAGCCGCGCTCCATGCCGCGCGGCGAGCTGGGCGAGATCGGCATCGCCGGCATCGGCGTCGCCGCCGGCTATCTCAACCGCGAGGAGCTGACGGGCCAGAAGTTCATCGACGACTTCGTCGGCATCCCGAACAACGCCTCCAAGCGCATCTATCGCACCGGCGACCTCGGCCGCATCAACGACGCGGGCGAGATCGAGTATCTCGGCCGCATCGACACCCAGGTGAAGATCCGCGGCTACCGCATCGAGCTCGTCGAGATCGAGTCGGTGATGATGGAGATGCCGCAGATCGCCCAGGCCGCGGTGTCGACCTTCGAGCCCGAGCCCGGCCAGCCCGAGCTGGTCGGCTATTATGCGCTGAAGCCCGGCGCGGCGGCGCTGCCGAAGGCCGAGATCGTCCAGGCGCTCAAGCGCCGGCTGCCCGCCTACATGGTGCCCGCTTATCTGGAGGAGCTGGCCGCGATCCCGATGTCGGCCTCGAACAAGGCCGACCGCAAGCGCCTGCCGAAGCCGACCGGCGGTCGCGTCCAGGCCGGCGGCAGCGACAAGGTGGTCGCCGCTCGCACCGACAACGAGCGCCTGCTGGTCGAGGCGATCGCCGAGATCCTCACCGTCGAGCGCGTCTCGATCGAGGACCACTTCTTCGACGACCTCGGCGCCAACTCGCTCCTGATGGCGCGCTTCTGCGCCCGCATCCGCCGCAACCCGGGCATGGAGAACGTCTCCATGCGCGACATCTACACCAACCCGACGATCGCCAGGCTCGCCGCGATCTTCGACGCCGACGGGCAGGCGGCCGAGGTCGCGGTCGCGCCCGAGCCGTTCCACGTCCCGTCGGACTTTTCGTATTACGCCTGCGGCGCGGCTCAGCTCCTGTTCTACGGCGCGATGAGCCTGCTCGGCCTCGCGGTCTTCGACATCGGCCTCGAATGGGCCTATGCGGTGGCCGGCGACCCGGTGCAGCTCTATCTGCGCAGCGTGATCGCGGCGGTCGGCGGCTTCTTCGGGCTGACGGCCGTTTCGGTGATCGGCAAGTGGCTCCTGGTCGGCCGCTTCACGGAGGAGCGCATCCCGATCTGGTCGGCGCGCTACTTCCGCTTCTGGGCCGCCAAGACGCTGATCCGCAACGCGCCGGTTGCGCTGTTCGCCGGCCACCCGATCTTCAACGTCTATCTGCGCCTGCTCGGCGCCAAGGTCGGCCGCAACACCATCGTCAAGACGCGCTTCGTGCCGGTGGCCACCGACCTGATCTCGATCGGCGACGACACCATCCTGCGCAAGGAGACGATCCTGCTCGGCTACCGGGCGCAGTCGAACTACATCACCACGGGCCGCGTCAGCATCGGCGACCGCGCCTTCGTGGGCGAGGCGAGCGTGCTCGACATCGACACCGCGATGGGGAACGACACCCAGCTCGGCCACGCCTCCTCGCTGCAGAGCGGCCAGCGCGTGCCGGACGGCAAGCGCATGCACGGCTCGCCCGCCATCGAGACGACGGCTGACTACGTGCGGGTGGAGGCGCCGCCCGCGTCGATGCTCCGCCGGGTGCTCGCCGAGACCGTGCAGCTCGCCGGCCTGTTCGCGATCGTCATCCCGCTGCCGATCGTCGCGCTCGCCCTGTGGGAGCAGCACTCCGCCACGGCGGCCGGCGCCGCCGCCGCGACCGGCTTCTGGACCTCGCTGCCGACCGTGCTGGCCGTGTCGGTGATCTCGTTCTTCGGCTCGCTCGTCACCGGGCTCGCCGGCGTGTGGGCGGTGCCGCGCCTCGCGCGCTTCTTCCTGAAGGAAGGCCGCACCTACTCGACCTTCGGGCTCCACGCTTGGCTGCAGGGCCTCACCGAGAAGTTCTCGAACTCGCTGTTCTTCAACGTGCTGTTCGGCGATAGCTCGGCCATCGTCCACTACATGCGCTTCGTCGGCTGGAACCTGAACAAGGTCGACCAGACCGGCTCGAACATGGGCACCAACCAGAAGCACGACAACCCGTTCTGCTGCGAGATCGGCTCCGGCACGATGGTCTCGGACGGGCTGTCGATGATCAACGTGGAGATGTCGGCCTCGGCGTTCCGGCTCTGCGACACCCGCATCGGCGACAACAACTACCTGGGCAACAACATTCACTATCCGCCCGGCGGCCGCACCGGCGCCAACGTGCTGCTCGGCACCAAGGTGATGATCCCGATCGACGGCCCGGTGCAGGAGAATGTCGGCCTGCTCGGCTCGCCGCCCTTCGCCATTCCCCGCATGGTCGAGCGCGACAAGTCGATGCTCGGCGCCATTCCCGAGGACGAGCGGCTGCGCCGTCTCGCCGCCAAGAACCGCTACAATGCCGTGACGGCGGCGCTGTTCCTCGCCACCCGCTGGCTCCTGGTGTTCGCCTCGTTGGCCGTGTGGCAGGCCGCGCTGCTGACCTACGACCGCTTCGGCGTCTTCTCGCTGTTCGCCGCCGGTGCCGTCACGTCGGCCGCCGCGGTGCTGTGGTTCACGTTCCTGGAGCGCGCCTCGCTCGGCTTCGGCTCCCTGAAGCCCGAGATGGTGACCATCTACGATCCGTATTTCTGGAGCCACGAGCGGCACTGGAAGCTGTCCGACTGGCCGCACGTCCAGCTGTTCGGCGGCACGCCGATCAAGAGCCTGATCCTGTGGCTGATGGGCGTGAAGGTCGGCCGCAAGGTCGTCGACTTCGGCTGCTCGATCACCGACCGCAGCCTCACCCAGGTCGGCGACTACGCCAACCTCAACGAGGGCAGCGTCCTGCAGGCGCACTCGCTGGAGGAGGGCGTGTTCAAGTCCGATCACATCCGCATGGGCACGGGCTGCACGCTCGGCCCCTCGGCCTTCGTGCACTACGGCGTGACGCTCGGCGAGCACGTGGTGATCGACACCGATGCCTTCCTGATGAAGGGCGAGGTGGTCGACTCCCACACCACTTGGCGGGGCAATCCGGCCAAGCTGTTCCGCCGGCACGGCTCCGCCGACGGCGCGCTCGGCGCCGCCGTCTACCGGGCCCCGGAGGCGGTCGCCCCGGCCTACCGGATCGCGGCGGAGTAGATCCGTGCCGCCGACCGACCTGATCACGTCGACAAGCATGGCCGGGCTCGCCCCGGCCATTCGCGTTCTTCGCGCCGGCCGCGGCCGGGCGCGCCGCCGGAGCATGCAGCCGTGGACATGACGACGAAGCCGAGAGTCCGAGGGCTCTTTCCGGGGGCGCCCGCGCCGGCGAGCGTGCGGCTCGCCGACGTGACGGCCGACAACTGGCGCGACGTCGCCGCGCTCGAGCTCGAGCCCGAGCAGCGCGATCTCGTCGCCGGCAATCTCTACTCGATCGCCGAGTCGAAGTTCGATCCGCTGGCGCGGCCGCGCGCCATCTACGCCGGCAGCGAGCTGGTCGGCTTCCTGATGTACGACGTCGGCAGCGACGATCCGCGGCGCGCCGTCATCTACCGGTTCATGATCGACCGCCGCTTCCAGGGCTTCGGCTACGGCCGTGCGGCGCTGGAGCGGGCGCTCGACGAGATCCGCGCCGTGCCCGACGTCGCCACCATCGCGATCTGCTACGAGCCGGCCAACCCGGCCAAGAAGCTCTATGCCAGCGTCGGCTTCGTCGAGATCGGCTCCGACGAGGATGGCGAGGTGATCGCCGAGCTTCCGGTGACGGCGGCATGAGGCGGAGGACGGATGCTGCTCGACGGTGACACGACGCACGATGCGCTCCCCGCGGCCGGACGGGCGTTCACCGGGACGGCCCACCACCCCGAGGTCGCCGCCCTGCAGCGCGTCCTCGACGTGCTCGTCCCCGGCGTCGCGGTGGGTTGCCGGGCGATCCTTCCGGGCGACGAGGCGGCGCTGCGCGAGGCGGAGGCGGACTCGATCGTCTCCACCATCGTCGCGGTGCGGCGCGCCAGCGGTGCTGCCCGCGTGGTCGCGCGGGCGCTGCTCGATGACCTCGGCCATCGCGACGTGGTCCTGGTGCGCACCGCCTCCGGGGCGCCGGCCTGGCCCGACGGGATCGTCGGCTCGCTGGCGCACGATCAGGAGATCGCGGTCGCCGCGGTGGCGAGCCGGGCGCGCATCGCGGCGCTCGGCATCGACGTCGAGCCGGCCGACCCGCTGCCGGACGACATCGTCGATCTCGTGGTGACGGCGGCCGAGCACGACGGTCTCGACCGCGATCCCTTGCACGGGCGCCTGCTGTTCGCCGCCAAGGAAGCCGTGTACAAGGCGATGCATCCGCTCGACGGGGTCTTCCTCGATTTCCACGACATCGTGGTCGACCTCGCCGCCCGCACGGCCGTCGTCCCGAGCGGCCGCATCCTCGATCTCGCCGTATGCCGCGCGCCGCGGATCGTCGTTCTCGCCCTCCTGCGCGCGTGAGGCCGGGGCCGCTCCCCGCAGAGTTCATGATCACGATCTACAGCGACGCTCACGCCTTGCACGACGGCAAGGCGGAGTTGCACGACGGCAAGCTGGTGTCGAGCTTCGAGATGCCGCGCCGGGCCGAGCTGGTTCTCGCGCGCGTCCAGGAGGTCGGTCTCGGGCCGGTGTCGCCGCCGAAGATCTTCGGGCTCGATCCGGTGCGGCGCGTGCACGCGCCGGACTACGTGGCGTTCCTCGAGACCGCCTGGGACGAATGGGTCGCCGAGCACGGTGAATACGACGCGCTGCCGTTCACCTGGATCGGCCCGGGCATGCGGCGCGTCGTGCCCGATCATATCGACGGCAAGCTCGGCTACTATTCGTTCGATGCGGGCACGCCGATCACGGCCGGCACGTTTCGCGCGATCAGGTCCGCGGCCGACGTCGCGCTCACCGGCGCCGAGCTGATCGTGCGCGGCGAACGGGTCGCCTTCGCCCTCACGCGGCCGCCCGGTCATCATGCGCATCGCGCCTGCTACGGCGGCTACTGCTTCTTCAACAACGCCGCCGTGGCGGCGCAGGCGCTACGCGACGCCGGCGCCGATCGCGTCGCCGTGCTCGACATCGACTATCACCACGGCAACGGCACCCAGGATATCTTCTACAGCCGTGGTGACGTGCTGTTCGCGTCGCTGCACGCCGATCCGGTGCAGGAGTATCCTTATTATCTCGGTTTTTCCGATGAGACCGGAGAGGGAGCGGGAGAGGGCACCAACGTCAATTACCCGCTGCCGTTCGGCACCGGGTTCGACGTCTGGCACGCGGCGCTGCGCCATGCACTCGCCCGCATCGCCACTTTCCGGGCCGACGCGCTCGTCGTCTCGCTCGGCGTCGACACCTACAAGGGGGACCCGATCTCGCGTTTCCGGCTCGACACCGCTGATTATCCGGTGATCGGCGCGGCCCTCGCCGGCGCGGGGCTGCCGACCCTGTTCGTGATGGAGGGCGGCTACGCCGTCGAGGCGATCGGCGTTAACGCCGTCGGAGTGCTGCAGGGATTTGCGGACGCGGCATGACGTCGACGTGCGAAGATCCACCGGTACGGACTCCGCACCGGTGGTTCTTCGTCATCGGCTCATCAGGCGCCGTCAGATCACGGGCAGTACCAGACCGGGCCGATCTGGATGCAGCCGCGGTTGCGCCAACCCGGCGGACGTCCACCATAGCGACGCCAGCCCGGCGGGGGACCACGATAGCCAGGACGCGGGCCGTCCCAGGCGCGTCCGCGCCGCCAGTCGTCGCGACGGTCGAAGCGCCCGTCGCGACCGTCGAAGCGACGCTCGTTCATCCGCCCGTCGCCCGGGCCGCGCCCATCGCCGGGCCCGAGGCCGCGTTGCGCGAGCGTGATCGGCGCTTCGGCCGAAGTCGCGCCGCGCGCGCCGTCCTGCGGCGCGGCGGCCGGTGACGCGGCGAGCGCCGGCGCTCCGCCCAGCATCAGAACGACGGCCGCTGCGCTCAGGAAACTCTTCGGCATGTAGTGTCCTCCGGGGGGCTCGCGTGCGGCGTGGTGAACGCCTTCGTCAGGACAAAGCCCGAGTGCCGCACAAGTTTCACGAAGCGCGGCAAATCGCCTGCGACGGTTTGCATCGCAGTGCCGTTCCGGCGACAATGCCGGCCGCGGGGCAGGGCGATGCCGGACGGGGTGGTGCGAGCCGGGCGATGCAGGACGGGGTGGTATCCATCGCGGTGGTCGACGCCGACCGGGCCCGCGCCGCGATCGTGGAGGAGGGGCTGCGCGCCGCGGGCATTCCGCGCGTCGCCATCGTGCCCGACTCGCCCGATCTCCTCGACCGCCTCGTCGCGCTCGCGCCCGACGTCGTGGTGATCGCCCTCGACAGCCCCAATCGCGACGTGCTCGAGCAGATGTTCAAGGTGTCGCGCGTCGTCGAACGTCCGGTCGCCATGTTCGTCGACCGCTCCGACGCCGCCACCATGCAGGCCGCCATCGATGCCGGCGTCTCCGCCTATGTGGTCGACGGCCTCAAGCCGGAGCGGGTGCGCGCCATCGTCGACATGGCGGTGATGCGCTTCAACGCCTACAGCCGCATGCGCCGCGAGCTGGAGGAGGCGAAGACGGCGCTCGCGGATCGCCGGACCATCGACAAGGCGAAGGGTCTCTTGATGGCCCGCAAGGGCCTGTCCGAGGAGGCCGCCTACGCGCTGCTGCGGCGGACCGCCATGAACGAAAAGAAGCGCATGGTCGAGATCGCCCAGGCGATCATCACGGCGGCGGAGCTGTTCTGATGGCCAAGACCCGTCTCACCGTGGGCTGGGTGCCGCTCACCGACGTCGCCGTCCTGATCGCCGCGGCCGAGCGCGGCTTCGCGGCGGCCGAGGGCCTCGACCTCGTGCCGGTGCGCGAGACCTCGTGGGCCAACACGCGCGACAAGCTGGTGTTCGGCCACTTCGACGCCGCCCATATGCTGGCCCCGCTCGCGGTGGCGACGACGCTCGGCCTCGGCCATGTCGCGCTGCCGCTGGTCGCGCCCTTCATGTTCAACATCGGCGGGCATGCTGTGACGGTGTCGCGGCCGCTCGCCGCTCTGCTCGCGCCGCGCGGCGGCTTGTCGGGCCGCGTCGCGGATGCTGCGGCGGCGCTCGGTGACGTCGCCCGCGGCCGCGCCGCGGCCGGCGAGGGGCCGCTGACCTTCGCGGCCGTGTTCCCGTTTTCGGTCCATGCCTATCTGCTCCGGCGCCTGTTCGTCGCCGCCGGGCTCGATCCGGAGCGCGACGTCCGCCTCGTCGTGGTCCCGCCGCCCTTCATGGTCGATGCCCTGAGGCGCGGCCTGGTCGACGGCTTCTGCGTCGGCAGCCCGTGGAACAGCGTCGCGGTCGATGAGGGGGTCGGCACCATCGTGCTGCTCGGCAACACGGTCGTGCCCGGCGCGCCCGACAAGGTGCTGGCGCTGCCGGCCGACCGCGCCGACACGCCGGAGGCGGCGGCGCTGATCCGTGCGCTGGCAGCAGCCGGCGCCTGGTGCGCGGCGCCGGAGAACCGGGCCGACCTCGCCGCGCTGCTGGCCGAGCCGCGCCATCTCGATCTGTCGGCCGACGTGATCCGGCGCACCCTGGAGGGCGCCCTCGTGATCGACGGCGCCGGCACGGTGCGTAACGACCCCAGCTTTCTGATTCTCGGCGAGGGCCGCCCCGAAAGCACTCAGGCCGACTGGCTGCACGACGCGATGACGGCGGCTGGCCATCTGCCGGAGGGGCGGCGCGAAGCCGTGCGCGCCGTGTTCCGTGGCGATCTCTACGATTCCGCATGCGCCGCCGCGGCGCCGCGCTGACGCGTCTGGTCTGCTCACGACGTGTTCATCTGCTGCTTTTGCGGTGCCGAAAAGTCGCGCATCGTGATCGCCCGTGGCGACCGCTCGGGCGCGGCACGCGCTCTCTAATCCCCGGACATTAAGTGATTTTCCGCAGCGCGGCAGGATTGGCACGCGCCTTGTATATCCATTGTCAGTGGCCTCGCCGACGCTGACGGGGCCGCCTTCCAAACGCAGCAACGCCGCTGCTTCGATCTGTCCAGCGCACCGCATCCCGGGCGGCGCGTCGTGTCGGTTCGAAGCGGCGGCGTTTTTTGTTTTTTCGCCGACCGAGGACGAGAGAGCATGACCAGCACCCCCCGCGCGCCGCGCTCCACCCGCCGCCGCTTCCTGCGCGATGTCGCCAACACGGCAGCCCTCCTCGCCGCCGCCAAGGCCACGTTGCCGGCGGGCGCGTTCGCACAAGGGGCAGGGCCCGAGGTGAAGGGCACGCGGCTCGGCTACATCGCGCTCACCGATGCCTCGCCGCTGGTGATCGCGAAGGAGAAGGGCTTCTTCGACAAGCACGGCCTGCCTGACATGGACATCGCCAAGCAAGCCTCGTGGGGCGCGACGCGCGACAACATGGCGCTCGGCACCGAGCGCAACGGCATCGACGGCGGTCACATCCTGCGGCCCAAGACGCATCTCTACGCGACCGGCAAGGTGATGCAGAACAATCAGCCGCTGCCGATGTACACGCTCCTCAATCTCAACGAGGACTGCCAGGCGATCTCGGTCTCCAACGAGTACAAGGACCTCAAGATCGAGAAGGACGTCTCGCCGCTCAAGGCCGCTTTCGAGCGCAAGAAGGCGCAGGGCAAGGAGCTCACCGCCGCCATGACGTTCCCGGGCGGCACGCACGACCTGTGGATCCGCTACTGGCTCGCCGCCGGCGGCATCGACCCCGACACCGACATCAAGGTGATCACGGTGCCGCCGCCCCAGATGGTGGCGAACATGAAGGTCGGCAACATGGACTGCTTCTGCGTCGGCGAGCCGTGGAACGAGCAGCTCGTCAACCAGAACATCGGCTATACGGCGCTGACGACGGGCGAGCTGTGGTTCCGCCATCCCGAGAAGATCCTCGGCATGCGGGCCGACTGGGTGGACAAGAATCCGCGCGCCGCCAAGGCCATCCTGATGGCCGTGATGGAGGCGCAGCAGTGGTGCGACAAGCCCGAGAACAAGGACGAGATGGCCGCCATCATCGGCCGCCGGCAGTGGTTCAACGTTCCGGTGCCGGACATCATCGGCCGCATCAAGGGCGACATCAACTACGGCAACGGCCGCACCGCCAAGGGCACCAATCTCTACATGAAGTTCTGGGGCGAGGGCGGCTCCTCCTCCTATCCGTGGAAGAGCCTCGATACCTGGTTCGTCACCGAGAACATCCGCTGGGGCAAGTTCGATCCTTCGATCGACATCAAGGCGCTGGTCGACAAGACGAACCGCTCGGACCTGTGGATCGAGGCGGCGAAGACGCTCGGCGTCTCGGGCATTCCGACCGCCGACAGCCGCGGCGTCGAGACCTTCTTCGACGGCGTCAGGTTCGATCCCGCCGACCCGATGGCCTATCTGCGCGCCCAGCGCATCAAGCGCGTGACCGTGTAAGGTCCTAGCAACAGCCCTCGTCCCGAGGAGGCCGCGCAGCGGCCGTCTCGAAGGACGGGGGCGGCTCTCCGAGATCGGGCCTCGTGGTTCGAGATGCGGCCTTCGGCCGCTCCTCATCACGAGGGCGAAGGCAACAATCCCAGGAGCCCCCCGTGGCGACATCCATGCCGAAGCTCAAGACCGTGTCGCAGGTGCGGCTCGCCGCCGAGAGCGGCGCGCCGCCCGCCGTCGCGCCTACCGCGCAGAAACCCGCGACGGTCGTGCCGCTCGCGCTGAAGACGCCGCCGGTCGCCGCGCGCGTCCTGCCGGTCGCGCGCCGGATCGCGGCGACGCTCGTGCCGCCGCTCGTCGTCACCGCGCTCCTGCTCCTCGTCTGGGAAATGGCGTGCTGGAGCCCGACCTCGTCGCTGCCGCCGCCCTCGCGGGTGTGGAGCGAGGCGAGCGACCTGATCCTCGATCCGTTCTTCGTCGCCGGCTCGCAGGACATCGGGCTCGGCTGGCGCGTGCTCACCTCGCTGCAGCGGGTGGCGATCGGCTTCGGGCTCGCGGCGGTCGCCGGCGTGCTGATCGGCGCCGTGGTCGGCCAGTCGGTGTGGGCGATGCGCGGCTTCGATCCGGTGTTCCAGGTGCTGCGCACCGTGCCGCCGCTCGCCTGGCTGCCGATCTCGCTCGCCGCGTTCCGCGACGCCAATCCGAGCGCCATCTTTGTGATCTTCATCACCTCGATCTGGCCGATCCTGATCAACACCGCGGTCGGCATCCGCAACATCCCGCAGGACTACCGCAACGTCGCCCGGGTGCTGCGGCTCAATCACCTCGAGTTCTTCGTCAAGATCATGGTGCCGTCGGCAGCGCCCTACATCTTCACCGGCCTGCGCATCGGCATCGGGCTCGCCTGGCTCGCCATCGTGGCGGCCGAGATGCTCACCGGCGGTGTCGGCATCGGCTTCTTCATCTGGGACGCGTGGAACTCCTCGCGGCTCCCCGACATCGTCGTCGCGCTCGCCTATATCGGCGGCGTCGGCTTCCTGCTCGACCGGCTGGTGGCGGGCGCCGCCGTGCTGGTCACCCGCGGCACCGCGTCGAACTGATGGAGCCCGCCATGGACGCCTGTCTCAAGGACGCTTACCTGAAGATCGACCACGTCGGCATCAGCTTTTCGCGCGCCGGCACAACGTCGGAAGTGTTGCGCGACGTGACGTTGCGCATAACGGCCGGCGAGTTCGTCTCGATCATCGGCCACTCGGGCTGCGGGAAGTCGACGCTCCTCAACATCGTCGCCGGACTCCTCCGCGCCTCGACGGGCGGCGTGATCCTCGAGGAGCACGAGGTGAACGAGCCGGGGCCGGACCGCGCCGTCGTGTTCCAGAACCACAGCCTGCTGCCGTGGCTCACCGTCTACGAGAACGTCGCGCTCGCCGTCGACAAGGTGTTTCGCGGCAAGCGCTCGCGGGCCGAGCGGCGCGAGTGGATCATGGAGAACCTCGCGCTCGTCAACATGGCCCACGCCAAGGACAAGCGGCCGGCCGAGATCTCCGGCGGCATGAAGCAGCGCGTCGGCATCGCCCGGGCGCTCGCCATGGAGCCGAAGATTCTTCTCCTCGACGAACCCTTCGGGGCGCTCGACGCGCTGACCCGGGCTCACCTCCAGGATCAGGTGATGGAGATCCACGCCCGCCTGAACAACACCATGATCATGATCACGCACGACGTCGACGAGGCCGTGCTGCTCTCCGACCGCATCGTGATGATGACCAACGGCCCGGCCGCCACGATCGGCGAGGTGCTGACCGTGAACCTCGCCCGGCCGCGCCGTCGGCTCGATCTGGTCGACGACCACGAGTACAACCGCTGCCGTGCCGCCGTGATCGAGTTCCTCTACGCCCGCAACCGCTTCGTCGAGGCGGCGTGAGGGGACGATGGTGGGTTCGCTGGAAACACGGTCATGATCTCCGTTGAAACTCCGGGGAACAGCGCTCGCTCTCCCTCTCCCCGCGCAACGGGGAGAGGTGCAGGCCGGCTGGCTCCGAGTATGGGAGCCAGCCATGCGTGAGCGGCTGGTCGTCGTCGGCAACGGCATGGTCGGGCTGCGCCTGGTCGAGGAGGTGACGCGGCGGGCGCCCGAGCGCTACGACATCACCGTGGTCGGCGCCGAGCCGGTGCCGGCCTACAACCGCGTGCTGCTCTCGGCACTGCTCGCCGACGAGGTGACGGACGACGACTGCCGCTTCCGCGATCGCCGCTGGTATCTCGCCAACCGGGTGCGACTGATCACCGGGGCGCGGGCGACCGGCATCGACACGGCCGAGCGCGAGGTGCGCATCGGCGGCCACGGCGTCGTGCCGTACGACCGTCTCGTGCTCGCGACCGGGTCGGAGCCGATCCGACTTTCGGTGCCCGGCATGGACCTGCCCGGCGTGATCACGTTCCGCGATCTCGCCGACGTCGCGCTCATGCGCGAGGCGGCGCGGCGCAGGGTTCCGGCCGTGGTGATCGGCGGCGGCCTGCTGGGCCTCGAGGCGGCCTACGGGCTCGCCCGCGCCGGGGTCGCCGTCACGCTCGTCCACCTCGCCGACCGGGTGATGGAGCGGCAGCTCGATCCTGGCGCCGCGCGGATCGTCGAGGCGGCGATGCGTGAGCGCGGAGTTGACGTCGTGCTGGAGGCGCAGACCGCCGCTGTGGAGGGTCGTGATCAGGTCGAGGCGGTGCGGCTCGGCGACGGTCGGCGGCTGCCGGCCGGTATCGTCGTCGTCGCGGTCGGGGTGCGGCCGTCGGTCGGGCTCGCCGTCGGGGCCGGCCTGTCGGTGGAACGCGGCATCGTCGTCGACGATCGGCTCGCGACCTCGGCCGACGGCATTCATGCGATCGGCGAGTGCGTGTCGCATCGTGGCACCGTCTACGGTCTGGTCGAGCCGGGCTACGTGCAGGCCGCCGTGCTGGCGCGCCGGCTCGCCGGCGATGACGCGCACTATTCCGGGACGCTTCTTTCGACGCGCCTGAAGGTCTCCGGCGTGCCGGTCTTCTCGGCCGGCGACGTGATGCCGCCCGCTGGCGCCGAGGTCATCACGCTTTCGGATCCGACGGCGGGCCGCTACGTCAGACTGGTCGTCGCCGAAGATCGACTTGTCGGCGCCATCCTGGTCGGCGAGACGCGCCACGCCGGCTTCTACCAGGATCTGATCACGACAGGTGCGGACGTCTCGGCGATGCGCGATGAGCTAGTGTTCGGCCCACCCGTCGAGATGCCTCTCGGTGCAATCGAGCCGGCACTCGAACCGGCCGCCGAAGCGGTCGCCGAGGCAGCCTGAGGATCGCCCGATGACCGACTTCTCCGCCGAGCAGAAGCGTTATCTGGAGGGCATGGCGGCCGGCATGGCCGTGATGAAGTCGGTGGCGGGCGCCGGCCCGGGGCCTGCGGCGCAGCCGGCGCCGAGTGGACCCGACGCCCTGCATCTCGTCGCACAGGACAAGGTCCTGGCCGGGGGACAAAAACTCGCCGATCAGGAGAAGTGGAAGCGGGCCGAGCATCCACTCGATGCCTATGCGCGGCTGAAGATCGACGCGGATGCCGGCAAGGCGCCGAACCCGCAGGACAACTTCCGCTGGCGGTATCATGGCCTGTTCTGGGTGGCGCCCGCCCAGACCTCTTACATGGCGCGACTGCGCATCCCGAACGGGATTCTGAATCATTGGCAGTTCGCCGGCGTCGCCGACCTCGCGGAAAAATTCGGCGGCGGCTACGTCCATGTGACGACGCGCGCCAACCTGCAGATCCGCGAGATCGCGCCCGAGAGCGCGGCGCCGTTCCTCGAAGGCCTGTCGGATCTCGGCCTGACGGCGCGCGGTGCCGGCGCCGACAACATCCGCAACGTCACCGGCTCGCCGACCGCCGGCATCGATCCGCAGGAGCTGATCGACGCGCGGCCGCTGGCGCGCGCCTGGCACTTCCATATCCTGAACGATCGCTCTCTCATCGGCCTGCCACGAAAGTTCAACGTGTCGTTCGACGGCGGCGGACGGATCCCGGCTCTGGAGGAGACCAATGATATCGGCTTCCAGGCGGTCGAGGTGTTGGACGGCGCCGCCGTGCCGGCCGGCATCTGGATGCGGCTGGCGCTCGGCGGCATCTCGGGCCACCGCGATCTGGCGCGCGACACCGGCGTCGTCGTGAAGCCGGCCGACTGCACGGCGGTGGCGGACGCGATCGTGCGGGTGTTCATCGCCGAGGCGGACCGCACGAACCGAGCGAAGTCGCGGCTCAAATACGTGCTCGATCGGCTCGGCTTCGAGGCGTTTCTCGCCGAGGTGGAGGCGGTGCTGGGCCGCAGGCTCGACCGGGTCGAGGCGACGCAGGTCGCACCGCGCCCGCCGATCGACCGCATGGGGCATCTCGGCGTGCATCCGCAGCGACAGGCGGGACGTGTCCATGTCGGCGTCGTCGTCCCGGTCGGCCGCCTCTCGGTGGATCAAGTGCGCGGTCTCGCCACGATCGCCCGCGATCTCGGCGACGGCGATGTACGGCTGACCGTGTGGCAGAACCTGATCATGTCCGGCGTCGCGACGGAGCGCGCCGGCGAGGTGGAGCGCCGTCTCGCCGACCTGGGCCTCTCGGCGCAACCGACTTCGATCCGGGCCGGCCTCGTCGCCTGCACGGGCATGACCGGCTGCAAGTTCGCCAACGCCCACACCAAGGAGCATGCGCTCACGATCGCCGATCGGGTCGAGGCGCGCCTCGCGCTGGACGTGCCGGTCAACATCCATCTCACCGGTTGTCCCAACTCTTGCGCCCAGCACTACATCGGCGACATCGGGCTGATCGGCGTGAAGGTGCTGGTGGGCGACGACGGCGACACGGTGGAAGGCTACGACATCGTGGTCGGCGGCGGCTTCGCCGAGAACGCCGCGATCGGCCGCGTGCTGTGGACCGGCGTTCGGGCCGACGCGGCCGCCGATCACGTCGAGGCGCTGCTGCGCGCCTATCTGGCCGGCCGCGGCGGACCCGCCGAGACGTTTCAGCAATTCACGCTGAGGACGGGCATCGATCATTTGAAAGGCGTGGCGCCACGCGAGGTGCGCACCCTGGAGGCCGCCGAATGAACGCATCCGTGCAACCTCCGTCCGTGTTCGTGCTGCCCGAGACCGCGCCGTTCTCGGCGGAGCAGCGCGCCTGGCTCGGCGGGTTCTTCGCCACGCTCGCCGCGCCCGGGACGGCGCCGCTGCCGGTCGCTGCGCCGGATGGCGCCGCCGCGTCCGCGGGTCCGGCCCTCGCCGACAACGACGACGCGCCATGGCACGATCCGGCCATGCCGCTCGCCGAGCGCCAGCAGCTCGCCGAGGGGCGCCCCCTGGCCCCGCGTCTGATGGCGGCGATGGCGCAGCAGGATTGCGGCCAGTGCGGCTACACCTGCGCGGCTTACGCGAACGCGCTGGTCACCGGCGCCGAGGCGCGGCTCAATCTGTGCGCGCCGGGCGGCAAGGACACGTTCCGCGCCGTCAAGGTCCTTTCAGCCGAGATCGGTGCCGCGGAGACGCGCACGGCGCCGTCGCTCGCTCCGTCCGTCGCCGAAACCGCGTCTGCTCCGACGGGTGAGCGTGGATTCTCGCGGGAGGCGCCTGTCGAGGCCGTATTCGTCGGTCGCCGCCGGCTCAACGGGCCGGGCTCGGAGAAGGAGACGTTCCACGTCGAGCTCGATCTCTCCGAGAGCGGCGTCACCTACACGGTCGGCGACAGCCTCGGCGTGCTCGCGCGGAATGCGCCGGGTCTGGTCGATGCGGTGATCGCCCAGCTCGGCGCGCGCCCCGAGGGGCTGGTGAACGGCGAGCCGCTGTTCGAGGTTCTGTCGCGCGACGTGTCGCTCGGCGCCGCGCCCGACGCGCTGTTCCAGCTCTTCTCCTACGTCACCGGCGGCGCGCTGCGTCAGAAGGCCCGTGCTCTCGCGGTCGGCGAGGATCCGGACGGCGACGCCGCGTCTCTGGACGTGCTCGCGGCGCTGATGAAGTTCGGCGTGCGCCCCTCCGCCGAGGCCTTCGTCGAGGCGCTCGATCCGCTGCAGCCGCGACTCTACTCGATCTCGTCGTCGCCGAAGGCGAACCCGGGTCGCGTGTCGCTCACCGTCGATGCAGTGCGCTACACGGTGAACCGGCGGGGCCGCTTCGGCGTCGCGTCGACGTATCTCGGCGAGCGCCTCGCCGTCGGCGATTGCGTTCCGGTCTATATCCAGCGGGCGCACGGCTTCGGCGTGCCGCAGGACCCGACGACGCCGCTGATCATGATCGGGCCCGGCACCGGCATCGCGCCGTTCCGCGCCTTCCTGCAGGAGCGCGCCGCGACCGGCGCCCCGGGGAAGAACTGGCTGTTCTTCGGTCATCAGCGACGTGATCAGGACTTCTTCTACGAGAGCGAGCTGAACGCGCTGAAGAGCGCCGGCGTGCTGACGCGCTTGTCGCTCGCCTGGTCGCGCGACGGCGCCCAAAAATTCTACGTGCAGGATCGCATGCGCGAGGTCGGACCCGAGCTGTTCGCCTGGCTGGAGGAGGGCGGCCATGTCGCGGTGTGCGGCGACGCCAAGCGGATGGCCAAGGACGTCGAGCGGGCGCTGGTCGACATCGTCGAGCGGCATGGCGGCAAGGCGGCGGACGCCGCCGTCGCCTACGTGGCGGCGTTGAAGAAGTCGGGCCGCTATCAGGCCGACGTGTATTGAGGACGAGGATGACCGCATCGTCGACCACCCCGGTCCACACAACCTGCCCGTATTGCGGCGTCGGCTGCGGCGTCGTCGCGACGCCGGACGGGCAGGGGGGGCTCGCGATCGCCGGCGATCCGGAGCATCCGGCGAATGCCGGCCGGCTGTGCTCGAAGGGGGCGGCGCTCGGCGAGACGCTCAGCCTCTCGACCCGTCTCCTGCACCCGGAGGTCGATGGCCGCCGCACCCGCGGCACGCGGCTGATCGTGCTGGATCCGCGCCGCACCGCGACGGCCGAGGAGGCGGATCGGCACCTCGCGATCGCGCCGGGGCAGGACACGGTGCTGTTCGCCTATCTGCTCACGCAGATCGCCGAGATCGGTGCGCTCGACCGCGCGTTCATCGCGGCGCACACGACCGGCTTCGACGAGACGCTCGCCCGCGCCCGCGAGATCGCCCCGAGCCTCGCCACCGTCGCGGCCCGCACCGGCCTCTCCGACGGCGAGGTGAGCGCGTTCGTCACGGCGTGGCGCGATACCGAAAAGGTCGTGACCGTCTACTCGCAGGGCGTCAACCAGTCGGCGCAGGGCACCGACAAGGTGACCGGCATCGTCGCCTGTCATCTCGCCACCGGCCGCATCGGCAAGCCCGGCACGGGGCCGCTGTCGTTCACCGGGCAGCCGAACGCGATGGGCGGCCGCGAGGTCGGCGGCCTCGCCAACATGCTGGCGGCGCATATGGGCTTCGCGCTGGCCGAAATCGATCGCGTGCGCCGCTTCTGGGGCGCGCCGCACATCGTCACGGGCGAGGGGCTGAAGGCCGTCGATCTGTTCGACGCCGTCGCCGACGGTCGCATCAAGGCGCTCTGGGTGATGGGGACCAACCCGGCCGTGTCGCTGCCGCGCGCGGATGCAGTGCAGGCGGCGCTCGAGAAGCTCGAGCTGCTGATCGTCTCCGAGAACGTCGCGTCGAACGACACGCTCGCGGCCGGTGCTCACATCCGGTTGCCGGCCGCCGCGTGGAGCGAGAAGGACGGCACCGTCACCAACTCCGAACGGCGCATCTCACGCCAGCGCGCCGTGCTGTCGCTGCCCGGCGAGACGAAGCCGGACTGGTGGATCATGTCGCGCGTCGCGGCGCGGCTCGGTCACGCCGCGGCGTTCGCTTACACGGGCCCCGCCGCGATCTTTCGCGAGCACGCGGCCCTCTCCGGCTTCGAGAACGACGGCGCGCGCGCCTTCGACATCGCCGGTCTCGCCGATCTCACTGACAGCGAGTACGACGCGCTGGCGCCGGTCCAGTGGCCGGTGCTGCGCGGCACGCGCGCCGGCACGGCGCGGCTGTTCGGCGACGGCGGCTTCGTCACGGCCGACCGCCGCGCCCGTTTCGTGCCGGCCGCGATGCCGGCGCTCGCCGCGGCCGTGTCGCCGCGCTATCCGCTGCGGCTCAACACCGGCCGCATCCGCGACCAGTGGCACACGATGACGCGCACCGGGCTTTCGCCGCGGCTCGGCGCGCACCGGCCCGAGCCCTTCCTCGAAATCCATCCCGACGACGTCGCCCGCTTTGGCCTGTCTGACGGCGGCTTTGCCCGGGTCGAGACCGCGCATGGCAGCGCCGTGCTGCGCGTCGTCGCGACCGACGTGGTGCGGCCCGGCGAGATCTTCGCGCCGATCCACTGGACCGCCGAGACGTCGTCGCACGGCCGAGTCGGGCCGCTGGTGCAGGGCGCGACCGATCCGTATTCGGGCCAGCCCGAGGCGAAGGCGACTCCGGCGACCGTGGCGCCGGTGACGATGCGGCGCGCCGGCTTCGCGCTGTCGTGCGGGCCGTTGTCGCTGCCGCGGGATCTCTGGTGGTCACGGATCGCCGTGGCCGGCGGCTTCGCCTGGAGCCTTGCCGCGGACGCGCCGATCGAGACCCTGGCGCCCGCCATGCGTGCGCTGTTTCCGGATTGCGAATGCGCCGAGCTGCACGATCCCGCCCGCGACGTGATCAGGATCGCCGCGTTCGCCGACGGGCGGCTCGCCGGCGCCGTGTTTCTCGGTCCGGCTGGGCGGACGCCGCGTTGGGAGACGCTCGCGCCGTCGCTCGGCGAGACTTTTGCGCCGTCGACGCGCCTCGCGATGCTCTCGGGCCGCGCGCCGGACGGGGCCGCGGCATGCGGGCCGCTGGTCTGCTCGTGCTTCTCGGTCGGACGCGACGCGATCCTCGCGGCCGTCGCGGACGGTGCGACCGACACGGCCGCGATCGGTGCGGCCGTGAAGGCGGGCACCAATTGCGGCTCCTGCCTGCCCGAGCTGAAGCGGCTTCTCGCGGAGGCGTCCCGTGCCGCAGCCTGACCGCCATCCGGAGGAGACGCGCGCCGGTGGCCTCGCGCCGCTCGCCGTTCTGCCCGTGTTCGTGCCGCTGCGCGGACAGCGCGCCGTCGTGATCGGCGGCAATGCCGGAGCCGCCTGGAAGGCGCGTCTCCTCGCCTCCGCCGGCGCCCGCGTCGACGTGATCGCGGACGAGATGTCCGACGAGATGCGCGCCGCCCCGCAGTCGGTGCCGGACGGTATTGTCGTGCTCCATGCGCGCGGCTGGCGGCCCGACGACCTCGAGGCGGCGCGCGTCGTGATCGTCGCGGTGGAGGACGAGGCGGAGGCGCAGGCCGCCGTCGCGGCGGCGCGGCGCGCCGGCGCCATCGTCAACGCGGTCGACCGGCCGCATCTGTGCGACGTGCAGTTCGGCGCCATCGTCAACCGCTCGCCGCTCGTCGTCGGCATCTCGACCGATGGGGCCGCGCCGGTTCTCGCCCAGACGTTGCGCTCCAAGATCGAGGCGCTGATCCCGGTCGGCCTGGCGCGCTGGCTCGACGCCGCCAAGGCATGGCGGGCCGAGGTCGCCGGCCGCTTCGTCACGATGACGGCGCGCCGCGCCTTCTGGCAGCGCTTCGCCGACCGGGCTTTTCTCGAACCCGATCGCTGCCCGACCCGTGACGATCTCGACGATCTGCTCGCCGGCGATGCCGGCGCGAGCGAGGGCGCGATTACGCTGGTCGGTGCCGGCCCCGGCGCTCCCGAGCTGATGACGCTCAAGGCCGTGCGGGCGCTGCGCAGCGCCGACGTGGTCCTCTACGACGATCTCGTCTCGCCCGAGGTGCTCGCCTTCGCGCGACGTGAGGCCCGCACGCTCCTGGTCGGCAAGACCGGCCATCGCCCGTCCTGCCGGCAGGACGACATCAACGCCCTGATGGTCGGCCTCGCGCGGCAGGGCAAGCGCGTGGTGCGGCTGAAGAGCGGCGATCCCGGCGTGTTCGGGCGCGCCGGCGAGGAGATCGCGGCGGCGCGCGCCGCCGGGATCGCGGTCGCCGTGGTGCCGGGGGTCACGGCCGCGCAAGGCGCGGCGGCGAGCCTCTCCGTGTCGCTCACCGCCCGCGGTGTGGCGCGTCGCGTGCAGTACGTCACGGGTCACGATCGCGATGCACGCCTGCCTGACGATCTCGACGGCGCGGCGTTGGCCGATCCGTCCGTCACGACCGTCGTCTACATGCCGCGCAAGACCTTGCCGGCCCTGGTCGCGCGGGCGCTCGCCGCCGGGCTGCCGCCGACCACGCCGGCCGTCGCCGTGGCGAACGCGACCCGGACGGACGAGCGCGACGTGATCACGACCGTCGCTGCACTGGTGCACGACATCGACGCTCTGACGACCGGACCGTGCGTCGTGATAATCGGCGAGGCGATGCGCGCGGCGGCACGCGACGGCTGCTCCGACGACCTGAGTCCGTATTCGTCCCGAGGTCGGGCCTGCATGACCGCCATGCGGAATTCCGCCGCGGCGCGCGTCTGATCACGTCGGATCACGACGCCAGGGCGCTCGGGACGGACCTGCAGGGTCGCCGCGTTTACGATTTCCACGATGGCGTGGTCGCCCTGAAATGCCACGGCCCGTTGCATGTTTCCATATTCGCGACAGGCGCGTGACGCCGAAACCGGTAACGCTCCGGCCCGGGGTCGAGACGAATTCTAGATAATATTTTTGGGTTCTTTATTAGTAAGTGCTCATAACCACGGCTATCACCTGTTAAGTCTGGCTTAAAGCCGGACCGGGTAAGTCCCGTGGCGGAAAGACCAAAGGCGGCAATGCGATAATCGCATCGCCCCGACGATCGCCACAGGTGTGTACCGTGATCAGTCCCAACCAGAATGCTGTCCCGGAGGTCGCAGTCCTCGACCTCGCCGGTGCGCAGACGGTCCGCACCATCGCGGCTGCGCACGAGCGACTCCGGACCGAGCTCGACCGTGCCGTCGCGGTGCGGATCCGGCTCGACGACGTCTCCGAGTTCGACCTCACGCTCGTCCAGCTCCTGCTCGCCGCCCGGCGCAGCGCGCGTGCGGCCGGCAAGTCTCTCGATCTCGCCGCGCCCGCCGGGGGCGCGCTGCGCCGCGCGCTCGATCGCGCCGGCTTTCTCGCCGTCGATCCCGCCGACCCGTGCGGCGGCGCCCCGTTCTGGCTGCAAGCAACGGATCATCCATGAGCAAGACCATCCTCAACGTCGACGACTCCGCCAGCGTGCGCCAGATGGTGCAGCTCACGCTGCAGGGCGCCGGATACCGCGTGCTGCAGGCGAACGACGGCGCCGACGGCCTCGCCAAGGCGAAGGCCAATCCGGTCGACATGATCGTGACGGATCTCAACATGCCGGTGATGAACGGCCTCGCGCTGATCCGCGAGCTGCGCAAGCTGCCGACCTATCGCGGCGTGCCGATCCTGTTCCTCACCACCGAATCCGACGCCAACGTGAAAAAGGAGGCCAAGGAGGCGGGCGCCACCGGCTGGATCACCAAGCCGTTCCAGCAAGACCAGCTCGTCGCCGTGGTCAGGAAGGTCCTCGGCGCATGACCATCGTCGATGCAGCGGACACGTTCCGCCAGGAAGCCCAGGAGCTCTTGGAGCAGCTCGAGCACACGCTCCTCGACCTCGAGCATCGGCCCGGCGACGCCGACCTGATCGACGCCGCCTTCCGGGCGCTCCATACGTTGAAGGGCTCGGGCGCGATGTTCGGTTTCGACCGGCTGGCCGCCTTCACGCATCACGTCGAGACCGCGTTCGATCGCGTCCGCAAGGGCGAGGTGGCGGCGACGGCCGAGCTGATCGCGCTCACCCTCCACGCGAAGGATCAGATGCGCCGTCTGATCGAGGCGCCGGCCGACGCCGACGAGGCGGCCAGCGACACGATTCTGCGCGGGCTCCACCTGATCCTGGCGAGCGGGCCGACGAGCAGCACGGCGCGCGACGCCGTCGACGGCGCGGCACGGTCGCAGGCGCCGGCCCCGGCGGCCGCCGCCGAGCAGACGTTCCGGGTGACGTTCCGCCTGCCCAAGGGCGCGATGGCGACCGGCACCAACCCGCTCCTGCTGATCGAGGACCTTCATTCGCTCGGCACCGCGACCGTGGTGGCGCGCACCGGCGAGGTTCCCGGGCTCGAGGAGATCGACCCGCTCGATTGTCACGTCGGCTGGGAGGTGCTGCTCACCACCGCCAAGCCGCGCGACGCCATCGAGGAGGTGTTCATGTTCCTCCTCGACGACATGGAGCTGGGCATCGAGCTGGCCGCGCCGGCCGCCGCCGCGGCGGTGCCGCAGGCTCCGTCGACCGACGTGCCGGCCCTGTCCGATACGGCGGCCGTGTGGAGCACGCTCGATCGGCGCAGCGACGTCGGCGCGTCTCCGAGCGCGCCTCGCGAAGCGCCCCGCGCCGAGACGCGCGCCGCGACTCCGGCCGAGACCGCCGCCCCCGGCGCAACGGGCCAGGCCGCGTCCGCCACCGGTCCGGGAGCGGCCACCGGCCGCCACGGCGCCGGCAGCATCCGGGTGCCGGCGGAGCGGCTCGACGAGCTGATGGACCGGGTCGGCGAGCTCGTCATCGCCCAGTCGCGCCTGAAGCAGATCGCCGCCGCCTCGCACGACCCGCAGGTGAAGTCCGTCACCGAGGAGATCGAGCGCCTCGCCCGCGAGCTGCAGGACACCACAATGGGCGTCCGCATGATGCCGATCGGCTCGCTGTTCGGCCGCTTCCGCCGGCTCGTCCACGACCTCTCGCGCGACCTCGGGAAGGACATCGAGCTGATCACCTCGGGCGAGGAGACCGAGCTCGACAAGACCGTGATCGAGCGCCTCGCCGATCCGCTCGTCCACCTCATCCGCAACGCCGCCGATCACGGCCTCGAGCAACGCGACGGGCGCGCCGCCGCCGGCAAGCCGGCGACCGGCCGCGTCTCGCTCACCGCCCGCCACGCCGGCGCCGCGGTGCTGATCTCGGTCGGCGACGACGGCCGCGGGCTCGACCGCGACCGCATTCAGGCGCGCGCCGAGGAGAACGGTCTGATCGCGCCGGGCGCCCGGCTCGCCGACGAGGAGCTGTTCAAGATCATCTTCGCGCCGGGCTTCTCGACGGCCCGCGAGGTGACGAACCTGTCCGGCCGCGGCGTCGGCATGGACGTGGTGAAGCGCACCATCGACGACCTGCGCGGCTCGATCGACGTCAAGAGCACGCCCGGTCACGGCTCCGAGGTGACGCTGCGCCTGCCCCTCACGCTGGCCATCATCGACGGCCTCCTGGTGCGGGTCGGCAAGGGCCGCTACGTCATCCCGCTCGGCGCGGTCGAGGAGTGCGTCGAGCTCACCCCGGAGGAGGATCTGCGCGCCAAGGGCCGCTGCTTCCTCAACATCCGGGGCGATCTCGTTCCCTATATCCGGCTGCGCGAGCAGTTCGCGTCCCGGCTGCCGCCCGATCCCTATCAGAAGGTCGTCATCGTCTCGGCCGGCGGCTTCCGGGTCGGCCTCGTGGTCGACCAGGTGATCGGCGATCATCAGACCGTCATCAAGTCGCTGTCGCGGCTGCACGCCGGCATCGGGGTGTTCTCCGGCGCCACCATCCTGGGCGACGGCAGCGTCGCCCTGATCCTCGACGTGCCGCAACTCGTCGCCGACGGGCAGGCCTCCGAGGAGCGGCTCAAGGCCGCGAGCTGAGCCGCGAAGGATCACGCCATGAACCGCTTCGAAACGTCCGATCACGTTGCCGGCCGGCCCCTCGAGGTGCTGACCATGGATCTGCAGGGCCAGACCTTCGCGCTGGAGGCCTCCCAGGTCCGCGAGATCCTCGATCTCGTGCCCGTCACCGAGGTGCCCGGCAGCGAGCCCTTCGTCAACGGGCTCATCAACGTGCGCGGCAAGGTCGTGCCGCTCGCCGATCTGCGCCTGAAGTTCGGCATGGAGCAGGCGCCCGACACGATCGACACCCGCATCGTGGTCACCGAAATCGAGATCGACCGGGTGCCGACGGTGATCGGCATCCGGGCCGACAAGGTGCACGAGGTGACCGAGCTCGCCGCCTCGGCGCTGGAGGACGTGCCGCGGGTCGGCACCCGCTGGCGGCAGGACTATATCCGCTTCATCGGCAAGCGCGGCGACGACTTCATCGTCGTTCCCGATCTCGCCCGCATTCTGTCACCGTCGTCCGCCGATCCGGGCCTCGACGCAACCAAGTCAGAGCGACGACCGACCTGCACGCCGGCCGCGCGTTCAGGAGACCTATGATGCGCTTCACGATCAAGCTCAAGCTGGCCCTCGCCTTCGCCGTGGTCATCGTCCTGTCCGGCGTCACGGCCTGGCTCGGCATCTCGAACCTCGCCTCGCTGGACGCCACCCTCAGTGCATTGGTCGATGGACCGGCGAAGCGCCTGGAGGCGTCGCAGCGCCGCAACCTCGACGTGATGGCGTTGGTCCGGGCCGAGAAGAACTTCGTGCTCGCGACCGACAAGGAGACGACCGCTCGCTACGAAGCCGAGATGCTCGACCTGCGGCAGGCGATCCTCAAGCAGGTCGACGCGGACGAGGCCGCCTCCACGGCGGTCGGGAAGCCGATCTGGGCGGCAATTCGCACGAATATCCAGCAGCTCGGAATGGTGCACGATCGGATGCGCGACGCCGCGCGCCGCGGCGACCGGGAAGAAGCCCGCGAGCTGTCGGCCACGGCGGCCCGCCAGCATGTGGTCGACGCTCAGAAGAATCTCGACCAGATCACCGGCATCCTGCGCAACTGGCTGCAGGACGCCAAGAAGGCCGCGACCGACCAGTACGAGAGCGCCCGCAACCTGATGCTCGGCGTCGTCGGGGCCTCGCTCCTGTTCGCCGCCGTGATCGCGATCTGGATGGCGACCAGCATCAGCCGCAGCCTCGCCCGCGCCGGCGCGCTCGCCCAGGCCGTCGCCGCCGGCGACCTCACCCGGACCGTCGACACCGCGTCCAAGGACGAGATCGGCGACCTCATCGGCCACGTCAACGCGATGGTGGAGAAGCTGCGCCAGGTCGTCGCCGAGGCGCTCGCCGCCGCCGACAACGTGTCGGCCGGCAGCCAGGAGCTGTCGTCGAGCGCCGAGGAGCTGTCGGAAGGTGCGACCGAGCAGGCCGCGTCGGCCGAGGAGGCGTCGTCCTCGATGGAGGAGATGGCGGCGAACATCAAGCAGAACGCCGACAACGCGACCCAGACGGAGACGATCGCCCGCAAGTCGGCGACCGATGCCGAGTCGAGCGGCGACGCGGTCGGGCGCGCCGTCGAAGCGATGCGCACCATCGCCGAGAAGATCACCATCGTGCAGGAGATCGCGCGCCAGACCGATCTGCTCGCGCTGAACGCGGCCGTCGAGGCGGCGCGCGCCGGCGAGCACGGCAAGGGCTTCGCGGTCGTCGCTTCGGAGGTGAGAAAGCTCGCCGAGCGCAGCCAGACCGCGGCGGCCGAGATCGGCACGCTGTCGTCGCAGACCGTCAAGGCTGCGCAGGAGGCCGGCGAGATGCTGACGCGGCTGGTGCCGGACATCCGCCGGACCGCCGAGCTGGTGTCGGAGATCAGCGCGGCATGCCGCGAGCAGGACATCGGCGCCGAGCAGATCAACACGGCGATCCAGCAGCTCGACAAGGTGACGCAGCAGAACGCGTCCGCCTCGGAAGAGATGTCGGCGACGTCCGAGGAGCTCGCCGCCCAGGCCGAGCAGCTCCAGGCCAGCATCGCCTACTTCCGCACCGACGAGAGCGCGGCGGCGGTGCCTGCGGCGACCGTGCGGCGTACGACGGCCGGCAAGGTCGCGGCCGTAAAGGCGGCGGCGGAGCGCCCGGCGCGTCCGGTCGGCAAGGCGGCGAGCGGCGCCAACAAGCTCGTCGATCAGGTGCGCGCCGCCTATGCGACGCCCGCCCGGGCGCCCGGCAAGGCCGGCTTCCGCCTCGACATGACGTCCGGCGGGCCTGACGCACACGACGTTCAATTCGAGCGGGCGAGCTGACCCATGACGCAGACCAGTGCCGGCGATACCTTCTATGTGACCATCGGGATCGGCCGCGAGATCTTCGCCGTTCCCGTCTCCATGGTGCTCGAGATCCTGCCGACCCAGCAGGTGTTCCGTATCCCCGACGCGCCGGCCCATCTCGACGGTCTGATCGACGTGCGCGGTCGCGCCGTCGCGGTCATCGACCTGCGGACCCGGCTCGGCCTGCCGCGCATCGCGAGCGACGAGCAGACCCGCATCGTCGTGCTCGACGTGCCGCTGCCCGGCCGCACCCTGGCCATCGGCCTCACCGCCGATCGGGTGTTCGAGGTGGCGGCTCTCGACGAGGGGCGGCTCGAGCCGCCGCCCGACATCGGCACGGCGTGGAGCCACGACCACATCCTCGGCGTCGGCCGCCACCGCGGCGGGTTCGTCGCCGTGCTCGACATCGTCCGCCTGTTCACGTCGGACCCCGCCGTCCTCACCGCGCAGCGGGCCATGCCCGCGGCCCGGGACGACGGTTCGGCGCCGGCCGTGCGAGCCGCCTGACGTCTATCTGACGTACCCCCTGAAGTGTCCTTGCCAGGAATGCCCCGATGCGACTCACGATCAAGCTGAAGCTCGCTCTCGCCTTCGCGACCATCATCGTCTTGTCCGGCGTCACGGCCTGGCTCGGTATCTCCAATCTCGCTTCCCTCGACCAGACGCTGCAGCGCATGGTCGACGGGCCGATGCAGCGTATGCAGTTCTCGCTCGAGCTGAATGGTGAGCTGTTGACGCTGGTGCGGGCAGAGAAGAACCTCATCACGGCGTCATCGAAGGAAGAGACGGACCGGTTCGAGACCGAGATGGCCGCGATCCGTCAGTCGATCGGCGCGGCGCTCGAGAAGGGCGAGGCGTCAGCGGCGGCCGAACGTCGCCCGCTCTGGGTTTCGGGACGAACCGCGTTTCAACAGTACACGCTTGTTCAGGACAAGATTCGCGAGGCGATGCGACGCGGCGAGCAGAATGAGGCTCGTACACTCTCCGGCACGGTCGCGCGTCAGCACGTCGGCGACGTTCAGAAGCATCTCCGGTCCATTATCGATGCGAACCAGAAGATCCTCGCGCAGGCCAAGGTCAACGCGGCCGAGCAGTACGAGGGCGCCCGCACGATGCTGATCGGCCTCGTCGCCTTCGCGCTCGTGACCGCGGTCGGCACCGCGGTGTTCATGGCGCTGTCGATCAGCCGTGGTCTCGCCAAGGCCGGCACGCTCGCTCAGGCAGTCGCGATCGGCGATCTGAGCCAGGAGATCGAGGTCAAGTCGAACGACGAGATCAAGGACCTGGTCGACTCGCTCAACCAGATGACGGGCAACCTGCGCACCAACGCCCAGGTCGCCGACACGATCGCCAACGGCGACCTCACCGTGCGGGTGGAGCGCTTCTCCGACAAGGACACGCTCGGAATCGCGCTGGAGCGAATGGTCACGAAGCTGCGCCAGGTGGTGGCTGAGTCGCTCTCCGCCGCCGACAATGTGTCGGCCGGCAGCCAGGAGCTGTCATCGAGCTCGGAAGAGCTGTCGCAGGGCGCGACCGAGCAGGCCGCCTCGGCCGAGGAGGCATCGTCCTCGATGGAGGAGATGGCCTCCAACATCAAGCAGAACGCCGACAACGCGACGCAGACCGAGAAGATCGCCCGCCAGTCCTCCGAGGATGCCGAGAAGAGCGGCGAGGCGGTCGGCCGGGCCGTCGAGGCGATGCGCACCATCGCCGAGAAGATCACCATCGTGCAGGAGATCGCCCGCCAGACCGACCTGCTCGCGCTCAACGCGGCCGTCGAGGCGGCGCGCGCCGGCGAGCACGGCAAGGGTTTTGCCGTCGTCGCGTCGGAGGTGAGGAAGCTCGCCGAGCGCAGCCAGACCGCGGCGGCTGAGATCGGGACGCTGTCGTCGCAGACCGTCAAGGCGGCGCAGGAAGCTGGCGAGATGCTCACGCGCCTCGTGCCGGACATCCGCAAGACCGCCGAGCTGGTGTCGGAGATCAGCGCGGCGTGCCGCGAGCAGGACATCGGCGCCGAGCAGATCAATCAGGCGATCCAGCAGCTCGACAAGGTGACGCAGCAGAACGCCTCGGCGTCGGAAGAGATGTCGGCGACCTCGGAGGAGCTCGCCGCGCAGGCCGAGCAGCTGCAGACCAGCATCGCCTATTTCCGCACCGACGACAGCGCCGCGGCCGCGCCCGTCGCGGCGCGCCGTCCGGCGCCGGGTCGGGCGATGGCCGGCAAGGCTCTGACCAAGACGGCTGCATCGGAGGCGCCGGCGCGCGCGGCCGCGCGTCCGGCCGCGGGCGGCGCCAACAAGCTCGTCGAGCAGGTGCGGCAGGCCTACGCCCAGCCGCAGGCCAAAACCCAGACGCGCGGCGGCTTCAAGCTCGATCTCTCGGCCGGCGGCCCGGACGCGCACGACGCGCAGTTCGAGCGCGCGAGCTGACACACACCTTCGGCGCCGCGGGGGCGGCGGGTTCGCCCCCGCTCCCCGCGGTGCCGCCACCCCCGCTCCGGCGGGTCATCGCCCGACAGCCCGATCCGTCACGACCGCCCCGGCAGGTAACCCATGCGACTCACGATCAAGCTGAAGCTCGCGCTCGCCTTCGCGACCATCATCGTCCTGTCCGGCGTTACGGCCTGGCTCGGAATCACCAATCTCGCATCGATGGACGCGACGCTCGAGCGGGTCACCGAAGGACCCGTCAAGCGCATGCAGATGTCACTCGAGCTGAACAACAACCTGTTGTTGTTGGTCCGCGCCGAGAAGAACCTGGTCATGGCCGCGAGCAAGGACCAGGCGCAGGCCTACGACGCCGAGATCGCCAAGGATCGCCAGCTCCTGATCTCCCGGATCGAGAAGGCGGACGAGACCGCGACCGCACAGAACAAGCCATTGTGGGTCGCGATACGCTCGGCGATGCAGCAGCTCGCCACCATTCAGGACCGTCTGCGCGAGCACATTCGCCAGGGCGATGTCGAGCACGCCCGCGAGCTGTCGACCGGGCAGGGCCGCCAGGCCGTGGCCGAGATGCAGAAGAACCTCAACACGGTCGTCGAGATCAACCAGCGTCGCCTCGAGGAGGTCAAGCAGGCCGCCAAGCAGGACTACGAAAGCGCCCGGACCCTGATGCTCGCGGTCGTCGCGGCCGCGATTCTGATCGCCGCCGGCATCGCGGTCTGGATGGCGCTGTCGATCAGCCGCGGTCTCGCCAAGGCCGGCGAGTTGGCTCAAGCCGTGGCGCTCGGCGACCTCGATCAGACGGTCGTCGTGAAGTCGAACGACGAGATCAAGGATCTGGTCGATTCGCTCAGTCGGATGACCACCAATCTGCGTGCCACCGCGGCGATCGCCGACAAGATCGCCGAGGGCGACCTGAACGTCGCGTTCAAGCGGCTCTCCGACAAGGACGCGCTCGGCATCGCCTTCGAGCGCATGACCGCCAATCTGCGCACCAATGCCGAGGTGGCGGACATGATCGCCGGTGGCGACCTGACCGTGCAGGTGCGGCGCTTCTCGGATCGCGACATGCTCGGCATCGCGCTCGAGCAGATGGTGGAGAAGCTGCGCCAGGTGGTCGCCGAGGCGCTGACGGCCGCCGACAACGTCTCCTCGGGCAGCCAGGAGCTGTCGTCGAGCTCGGAGGAGCTGTCGCAGGGCGCGACCGAACAAGCGGCCTCGGCCGAGGAGGCGTCCTCCTCGATGGAGGAGATGGCGGCGAACATCAAGCAGAATGCCGACAATGCGACCCAGACCGAGACGATCGCCCGCAAGTCGGCGGCCGACGCCGAGTCGAGCGGCGACGCCGTCGCCCGCGCCGTCGAGGCGATGCGCACCATCGCCGAGAAGATCACGATCGTGCAGGAGATCGCGCGGCAGACCGACCTGCTCGCCCTCAACGCTGCCGTCGAGGCGGCGCGCGCCGGCGAGCACGGCAAGGGCTTCGCGGTCGTGGCCTCGGAGGTGCGCAAGCTCGCCGAGCGCAGCCAGACCGCGGCGGCCGAGATCGGCACGCTGTCGTCGCAGACCGTCAAGGCCGCTCAGGAGGCCGGCGAGATGCTCACGCGACTCGTCCCGGATATCCGGCGGACGGCCGAGCTCGTCTCCGAGATCAGCGCGGCCTGCCGCGAGCAGGATATCGGCGCGGAGCAGATCAACCAGGCGATCCAGCAACTCGACAAGGTGACGCAGCAGAACGCCTCGGCCTCCGAAGAGATGTCGGCGACCTCGGAGGAGCTCGCGGCCCAGGCCGAGCAGCTGCAGTCCAGCATCGCGTACTTCCGCACCGACGAGAGCGGGGTGGCGTCCGCCACGGCGCGTCGTCCTGCGGCAGGCCGGTCGCCGGTCGGCAAGGCGTCGGCCAAGGCGGTGGCGGCCGAGCCCGCGGTGCGCGCTGCGCGTCCGGCCGCGGGCGGCGCCAACAAGCTCGTCGATCAGGTGCGGGCCGCCTACGCCCAGCCGCAGGCCAAGACCCAGACGCGCGGCGGCTACAAGCTCGACCTCTCGTCGGGCGGGCCGGACGCGCACGATGCGCAGTTCGAGCGCGCGAGCTGAGGCGGGCCGGGATCGTGAGCCGAGCACTCGCCAAGGCGTCCGCCGACGCTGGTACAGGAGCCGCCGAGCCGAGCTGGGTCGACGGCCACGACCGGCTGGGCGCGCGGGACTTCCAGCGCCTCGCCGCCTTCATCCACGACTACAGCGGCATCAAGGTGCCGCCTTCGAAGTCGACCATGATCGAGGGGCGGCTGCGCAAGCGCGTCCGCGCCCTCGGCATGCGCAGCCTCGACGAGTACTGCAAGTATCTCTTCAACGATCAGGGACTGGCCGCCGAGGAGGTCCATCTGATCGACGTGGTCACCACCAACAAGACCGAGTTCTTCCGCGAGCCGGAGCATTTCCGCATCCTAACGGACAGCGTCCTGCCGCAGATCGCCGCCGAGCGGCGGATCTCGGTGCGCTCGCCCGTAAAGGTGTGGAGCGCCGCCGCGTCGACGGGCGCGGAGGCCTACACGATCGCCATGGTCCTCGCCGAGCAGCAGCGCCGCACGCCCGAGTTGTCCGGCGTCGTCTACGCGACTGACATCTGCACCGAGGTTCTCGGCACCGCCCAGGGCGGCATCTTCCCGGTGGAGATGGTGACGCCGGTGCCGCCCGAGATGCGAACCCGCTACGTGATGCGGGCGAAGGATCGGTCGTCGCGGCTCGTGCGGATGGTGCCGGAGCTGCGCGCCATGGTGCAGTTCGGCCGCCTCAACCTGATGGACGCGAGCTACGCGATGGAGCGCGACCTCGACATCGTGTTCTGCCGCAACGTTCTCATCTATTTCGACAAGCCGACGCAACTCGCGGTGCTGCGCCGGCTCTGCGATCATCTTCGGCCGGGAGGCTGGCTGTTCCTCGGCCATTCCGAGACGCTGTCGGGCTTTGACCTGCCGGTACGGCCGGCCGGCACGGCCGTCTATCGTCGGAGCTGAGCCATGGCGGCACCGGTCCGGGTCCTGGTCGTCGACGACTCCGCCTCGGTGCGGCAGACGCTGGCCGGCATCCTGGCCGAGGATCCGGACATCGAGGTGATCGGGACGGCGTCCGATCCGTTTGTGGCCGCGAAGCGGATCCAGTCCGAGGTGCCGGACGTGATCACGCTCGACGTCGAGATGCCCCGCATGGACGGCATCACGTTCCTGCGCAAGCTGATGAGCCAGCGTCCGGTGCCCGTGGTGATGTGCTCGTCGCTCACCGAGGCCGGCTCCGAGACGCTGGTCCAGGCGCTGGAGGCCGGCGCCGTCGACGTCATCCAGAAGCCCCGGATGGGCGTCACCCAGTTCCTGATCGAGTCGCGGCTGCGCATCTGCGACGCCGTCAAGGCGGCGGCGCGCGCACGGCTGCACTGCTTGCCGCGGCGATCGACGCTCGCGGTTCAGAAGAAGCTGACCGCCGACGTGATGCTGGCGCCGCCGCGCGCCAGCCAGGCCATGGCGCGCACCACCGAGACCGTGATCTGCATCTGCGCTTCGACGGGCGGCACCGAGTCGCTGCGCGCCGTGCTCGAGGTGCTGCCGGCCGACTGCCCACCGATCCTGATCGTCCAGCACATGCCGGAGATGTTCACGGCCGCCTTCGCGCGCCGTCTGAACGGCCTGTGCGCCGTCGAGGTCAAGGAGGCCGCCGATGGCGACACGGCGCTGCGCGGCCGCGTGCTGATCGCACCGGGCGATCGTCACATGATGCTCCAGCGCAGCGGCGCGCGCTATTACGTCGGCATCAAGAACGGGCCGCTCGTGTCGCGTCACCGGCCGTCGGTCGACGTGCTGTTCCGCTCGGCCGCGCGCTACGCGGGGGCGAACGCGGTCGGCATCATCATGACCGGGATGGGCGACGACGGCGCCCGCGGGCTCCTCGAGATGAAGCAGGCCGGCGCCCACACGGTCGCCCAGGACGAGGCCACCTCGGTGGTGTTCGGCATGCCCAAGGAGGCGATCGCGCTCGGCGCCGCCGACCGCGTGCTGCCGCTCGATCGCCTGCCCGCCGAGATTCTTCGCGCCGGCGGCTGACACGCGGCGGTCCGGGAAGCACCGGGCGGGCGGTCTCAAACCGATCCAGTTTATCGATTCGCCGTCATTCCGGGGCGCGGCGAAGCCGCGAACCCGGAACCCAGCGATGGGCTCCGCATTCTGGGTTGGATTCCGGGTTCGGCGCGGAGCCTGTGCTCGGGCGGCGCGAAGCGCCGACCCGAGTTCGCTGCCCCGGAATGACGGCGAGCTGATCAACCGAGATGTGGCTCAGAACAGGAAATCGTCGACACTCGCCTCGGCGGCCGGCGCGGCTACGGCAGCGCT
>NZ_NHSK01000052.1 GCF_016653355.1 Rhodoplanes elegans
AGATCAAGCCGGCCGGCGGCCGCGGCCGCCGGCCGGCTTGATCTTTCGGCTCGTCTGTGGCCCTAAACGCTCCGGCCGACGCGCGCCAGCCGGCGAGTGCGCCGCGCCGGAACCCGGCCGCTCATGACCTCGTCCACCCACCCGACCCCGGGCGACTCGATCACGGGCGACACGCCCAAGGGCGACACGCTCGAGCGCGACACGCCCACGGGGGCCGCCCGCCTGTCGCTGCCGCGCCGCGCGATCGGCGCCTGGCTCGACACCGCCGACAGCGGTGTCGCGACCGCGATCCTGCTCGCTCTGTTCGTCGCCGCCTGGACCGGCTTCCAGGTGATCTCCTACGCCTCGCTCGACCTGCATCCGGATCTCGTCGAGGTCTATGCCTGGAGCCGGCATCCGAGCCCCGGCTACTACAAGCATCCGCCGCTCGGCGGCCTGATGGCGGCGGCGTGGTTCGCCGTGTTCCCGGTCGCCGACTGGGCCTTCCACCTGCTCGCGATGGTCAACGCGGCGCTCGCCCTCCTGGTGGTCGATCGCATCGCCGCGCGCTTCGTCTCCGGCGACAAGCGCGTGCTGGTGCTGCTCCTCCTGCTGCTGACGCCGTTCTATCAGTTCCACGGCCAGCGCTTCGCCTCCAACCAGACGCTGCTGCTCGCGTGGCCGCTCGCCGTGTGGTGCTTCCTGCGCGCCTTCGAGACGCGCACGCTCCTGTGGTCGGCCGCGGCCGGTGCCGCCTGCGCCTTCGCGATGCTCGGCAAGTACTACTCGATCTACCTGGTCGTGAGCCTGCCGCTCGCCGCGCTGCTGCATCCGGCGCGCTGGGCGTATCTGAGATCGCCGTCGCCCTGGGTGTCGATGCTGGCCGGCTTCGCCGTGCTGGCGCCGCATCTGTGGTGGCTCGCCACGACCGGCTTCCAGCCGTTCGGCTACGCCTATGCCGTGCACGGTGGCGCGACGCTCGGCGCAATTCTCTGGAAGGCGCTGCTGTATCTTGTCGGATCGCTCGCCTATGTGGCGCTGCCGATCGTCGTGTGGGTGCTGATCGCGCGCCCGAGCCGCGCCGTGATCGCCGAGACGCTGTGGCCCACCGATCCCGACCGGCGCATGCTGGTGCATCTGCTCGCCCTGCCGCTGCTGGTCCCCGCTGTGACGGCGCCGTTCGTCGGCGTCGAGCTGACCTCGCTGTGGACCATGCAGGCGTGGTTCCTGCTGCCGGTCGTGCTGCTGGCGCCGCGCGACGTGACAGTCTCGCGGGCCGCCGCGACGGCCGTGGCGGGCGGCGTCGCGATCGTCACGCTCGTCGTGCTCGTCGTCGCGCCGGTGCTCGCCGTGCTGCGTCACTGGGAGGGCAACAAGGAGGGGCGCGCCTACTACGCGCCGCTCGCCGAGGCGGTCGGCCGCGAATGGACCGCCGCCACCGGGACGCGGCTGCCGATCGTCATCGGCGATGCCGATCTCGGCGCCGCGATCGCCTTCTATCACCCGGACCATCCGGACTCGGTGCCGGGCTTCACCCTGGCGCCGACCCCGTGGATCGCGCCCGATCGGCTCGTGCGCGACGGCTATGTCGTGGTGTGCCGCGCCGACGATCGCTTCTGCCTCGAAGGATTGGCGGCGCGCGCCCGTACAGAGCCCGAAGCCCGCAGCGTGGATCTCGTCGTGACCCGCACCTTCTTCGGAGACACCAACCGGCCGGCCCCGTATCGCATCCTGATCGTGCCGCCGCAGACGGGACCGCGGACCGCGGGGCACGGAGCCGTCATGCCCGCGCTCGTCGCGGGCATCCACGTCTCGGCGACGGGCACCGGCGTGGATGGCCGGGACGAGCCCGGCCATGACGAAATCAGCGATCGGAACGGACTCTGACATGAGCACCATCCGCGACTGGGTCGGCTTCTGGGACAGCCCGCATTCGATCTACGTGAATGCGCGCCACATCGACGTGCATTATCGCGACATCGCCACGGCGATCGCCGGCTTCGTGCCGGGGCCGCAGGCCCGCGTGCTCGACTTCGGCTGCGGCGAGGCGCTGCATTCCGACATCGTGGCGAAAGTCGCCCGCACCGTGGTGCTGTCGGACGCCGCGCCGACCGTGCGGCACCATCTCGCCGATCGCTTTCGCGCGGTGCCGAACATCCAGGTCGCGAGCCCGGAGCAGCTCGCGGCGATGCCGCCCGGATCCTTCGACCTGATCGTCGCCAACTCCGTCGTCCAGTATCTCTCGCGTGACAATCTCGACGGCCTGCTCGCCGAATGGCGCCGCCTGCTCGCCCCCGACGGCGCGCTGATCGTCGCCGACGTGATTCCGCCCGATGTCGGTGCGCTGAGCGACCTCTTCGCGCTCCTGCGCTACGCCGCCGCCAACGGCTTCCTCGTCGCCGCACTGGTCGGCGTCGTGCGGACCGCGTTCTCGTCCTACAGCAAGCTGCGCCAGCAGCTCGGCATCGCCAAGTACACCGAGGAAGAGTTCCGCGCGATCCTGACGAAGGCCGGCTTCACGGCCGAGCGTCTGCCCGGCAACATGGAGCACAATCCGGCCCGCATCAGTTTTCGCGCGCGCCCGGTCGGGTGAGGCGCACGCAGGATCGTGACTTCCGACACCGCCCCGGAACCACCATAGTTCCGGTGTTCCCGGAAGAACGACGGCCGGCAGGGCGCGGGCCACAGCGGCGGTGACGGATGCCTCACACCTTGCTGACGATCCTGATCGGTGCCGCGGTCTATCTGGGCCTGACCGCGATCGCCCCATCCGCCGGAACGGAGGACTCGCCCGAGGCGCGGCCGCCGGTCGCGCGCAAGAGCGGCACCGTCCTGCACGAGCACGGCCGCGAGCGGCCCGATCCCTACGACTGGCTGGCAAATCGCGACGACCCCGCCGTGCGGGCGCATCTCGAGGCCGAGAACGCCTATGCGGAGCGCAGGCTCGCGCCGATCCGCCCGCTGATCGACGAGATCGCCGGCGAGCTGAAGGCCCGCAACGCCAGCTCGAACGCCAGCGTGCCGTATCGCGACGGCGACTTCCTCTACGAGCGGCGCTTCGCCGAGGGCGCCCAGTATCCGGTGATCCTGCGCCGGCGCGACGCGCCGGGCGCGGCCGAGGAGATCGTGATCGACGTGCCGGCGCTGGCCGCCGGGCACGCCATGTACCGGCTCGGCCGCTGGCAGCCGAGCCCGGACGGCAAGCGCGTCGCCTTCATGGTCGACTTCACGGGCGACCGGCAGAACCGGCTGTTCGTGCGCGACATCGCGACCGGCGCCGTGACCGAGCAGGGCATCACCGACGGCGCCGAGAGCTTCGCCTTCGCGGCCGATTCCACGACGCTGTTCTACGTGCGGCGCGAGCCGGTGACGCTGCGCGGCCATCAGGTCTGGCGGCACCGGATCGGCACGCCGCCCGACGCCGACGTGCTGGTTTTCGAGGAGCGCGACCCGACCTTCAGCGTCGCCGTGCACCGGAGCAAATCACGTCGTTACATCCTGATCGAGAGCGACCAGGAGCTGACCAGCGAGGTGCGCTGGCTCCCCGCCGATCAGCCCGAGGGCGCGTTCCAGGTCGTCGAGCCGCGCCGCCCGGGGCTGCGTTACGAGATCGATCACGCCGGCGACACCGTGTTCGTGCGCACCGATCTCGACGCGCCGGACTTCCGCATCATGACGGCGCCGGAGGCGACGCCCGGTGCGGCGCACTGGCGCGAGCTGGTGGCGCAACGGACCGGCGCCGTGATCCGCCGGATGGAGCCGTTCCGCGACTTCCTCGCCTACGACGTCGAGGACCAGAACGGCATCGGCATCAGGGTGATGCGGCTGTCGGACCGCAGCGACACCGCGGTGCCGCAGCCGGCGACGATCGGCGTCGCCACCTCGGCGTTCTTCTTCGGTGCCTTCGGCGGCAACCGCGAGCCCGACGCGACCGTGCTGCGTTTCCGCTTCTCGGCGCCGCTGATCCCGGAGCGCACCTACGACTACGACATGGCGGCCGGCACGCTGACGCTTCGCCGCGAGGAGCCGGTCGCCTGGTTCCGGCCCGACGACTACGCGGTCGCCCGCATCGCGGCGACGGCGCCGGACGGCGAGCCCGTGCCGGTGACGCTCGTCTGGCGCAAGAGCCTGAAGCGGCCGGGCGGCAACCCGACACTCGTCGTCGGCTACGGCGCCTACGGCTTCAGCCAGCGGCCGGTGTTCAACGAGAATGCCTTCAGCCTGATCGACCGTGGCTTCGTCCACGCGATGGCGCATGTGCGCGGCGGTCACGAGAAGGGCGAGCGTTGGCACCGCGAGGGCCGCGGCCTTTCGAAGCGCAACAGCTTCACCGACTTCATCGCGGTCGCCGAGGCGCTGGTCGCGCAAGGCTACGCGGACCGCCGCGCCCTGTTCTCGCGCGGCGGCAGCGCCGGCGGGCTCCTGGTCGCGGCATCGGCCAATCTGCGGCCCGACCTGTTCGCCGGGATCGTCGCCGAGGTGCCGTTCGTCGACGTGGTGACGACGACGTCGGACCCGTCGATCCCGCTCACCACGCTCGAATGGGTGGAGTGGGGCAACCCGAAGACCCCGGCCGAGTACGAGAGCATGCGGGCGTGGTCGCCCTACGACAACGTCGCGGCGACGGCCTATCCGGCCATGTTCGTCACCACCGGCTGGCATGACAGCCAGGTGCGCTACGCCGAGCCGGCCAAGTGGGTCGCGCGGCTGCGCGCCACCAAGACCGACGACCGCGAGATCGTCTTCAAGACCGACATGGGCGCCGGCCATTCCGGCCGCTCCGGCCGGCTGGGCACCGTCCAGGAGAGCGCCGAGATCATGGCCTGGCTGGTGGCTCAGGCGGAGCGCGCGACGGGGCGGTAGGCCGGCGATCCCGGCGGGCGCCTTGAAATGTAACACATCCGCGTTACATTTAGACTTGGTCGCCACGGAGCGAAGCCATGGCCAAGTCAGCCTATGTCAACACCCGGATCGAGCCTGCCCTGAAGGAGAAGGCCGAGGCCGTGCTGGCCGCGCTCGGGCTCAGCCCCTCGGACGCGATCACGCTGTTTTATCGGCAAGTGGTGATGCGGCGTGGCCTGCCGTTCGAGCTGAGCATCCCCAATGCGGAAACGCTCGCCGCCATGGCCGAGCTCGACCGGGGCGGTGGCGAGGTGGTCGAGGATTCGACCGCGCAAGCCTTTGACGACATCCTCGCCGGGCGTCACCCTCGGAGGGCATGAAAGCTCTTCGACTTGCGACGCAGTTCAAGAAGGATCTGCGGCTGATGCAGAGCCGCGGACTGCGCATCGCCAAGCTCGAAGCGATCGTCGGCAAGCTTCGAGACGGACTGCCGCTCTCGCCGATCGACGACGATCACCCGCTGAAAGGTCCGTGGCAGAGCTATCGCTGTTGTCACGTCCAGGGCGATTGGGTGCTGATCTACAAGATCACGCCGGACGAGGTGCTGCTGGCTCGGACCGGCGCGCACGCCGACATTTTCGAGTGAGGATGGGGACCGCCGGAATCGCCGCGTCGAACGGTGGATGACGCGCCCCGAGCCAATTCGCTACCGCTCGAACAAACCGAGAATGCGCTAGGATCGCGGCCGCGATTCGGCGCGCCGCGCCGACGCTGCGGCAGGCTGTTCCATGCGTTTCGTCCACACGGCCGACTGGCAGATCGGAAAACCGTTCGTCCGCTTCGGCGACAAGGCGGAGGCGTTCCGGGCGGCGCGGCTCGACGCCGTCGAGGCGATCGGCCGCCTCGCCGTCGCCGAGGGAGCGCCTCACGTGCTGGTCGCCGGCGACGTGTTCGACAGCGACAGCCCGACCAACGTGACGCTGCGCGCCCCGATCGAGCGGATGCGCGGCTTTTCCGCGGTCACCTGGCATCTGCTGCCCGGCAATCACGACGCCCACCGCCCCGGCGGGCCGTGGGAGCGCCTCGCCGCCCTCGGCCTGCCGGCCAATGTCCGCCTCCATCTCTCGCCCGAGCCGGTCGCGCTCGGCGAGACCGCCGAGGTGCTGCCGGCGCCGCTGACCAGCCGGCACGAGACGCGCGACCTCACCGCCCGCATGGACGACACCGAGACCCCGGAAGGCGCGATCCGCATCGGCCTCGCCCACGGCGCCGTCACCCGCTTCGGCACCCCGGACGACGAGGGCGAGGCGGCGAACCAGATCGACCCCGGCCGCGCCGAGAAGGCTCGCCTCGACTACCTCGCGCTCGGCGACTGGCACCGCACCCGCCAGATCGGCCCGCGCACCTGGTACGCCGGCACGCCGGAGCCCGACCGCCACGACAGCCAGACGGTCGGCACCGCCCTGCTCGTGACCATCCCGCAGGCCGGCGCCCCGCCCACCGTGGAGCCGCGCAGCGTCGGCACCTATCGCTGGGCCACGGACGCGTTCGACCTCGCCGACACCGATACGCTCGCGGCCCGCGAAGCGGTGCTGCGCAACGCGCACGACCCGGTCTCGAAGCTGGTGCTGCGGCTGAAGATCACCGGCGCCCTGTCGATCGCGGCACGCCAAAATCTCGACGAGTGGCTGGAGCGGCTGCAGGCGTCGGTGTTCCATCTCGATGCGGCACTGTCACTGGCGATCCGGCCCGACGCCGCCGATCTCGAGCGCATCGACTTCGACGGCGTGCTGCGCCGGGTCGCCGAGAGCCTGAAGGCGCGCGCCGCCGACCCGGCGCTCGGGGCCGCCGAGCGGCAGACCGCCGAGGACGCGCTCCTCGCCCTCTATCTCGAAGCGACGGCGTGAGGGTAGGGCCATGATCATCACGCATCTCGCCGTCTCGGGCGTCGGCCGCTTTCGCACGCGCCATGTCGTGCGCGGCCTCGGCGCCGGCCTGAACCTTCTGTGCGCGCCCAACGAGGCCGGCAAGTCGACGCTGTTCCGCGCCCTCACGCTGGCGCTGTTCGCCCGCCACGGCAGCAAGACCGAGGAGATCCGCCGGCTGGAGAGCCTCGGGGCCGAGCTGCCCGCGTGCATCGAGGTCGGCTTCCAGCGCGGCGGCGCCGCGTATCTGCTGAAGAAGTCGTTCCTGCGCGCGACCGGCGCCAAGCTGTTCAAGAACGGCGCGCTAGTCGCCGACGGCCGCGCCGCCGACGAGGCGGTGTGGACGGCGCTCGATCTCACGCCCGGCACCTCGGCGGCCGAAGAGGCCGCGTTCGGGCTCCTGTGGGTGCGGCAGGGCCAGTCGTTCGAGCCGGCGGCGCCCAGCGACGGCACTCGCGCCCTGCTGTCGCGCGTCATCGAGGCCGAGGTCGGAGAAGTGCTCGGCGGCGAGCGCGGCGAGCGGGTGCTGAAAAGCGTCACCGACAGGCTCGCCCTCGACGAGACGGCGAAGGGCCAGCCCAAGGCCGGCGGCGCCTGGAAGGCCGCGCTCGACCGGCGCGCCGAGGCGGAGACGACGCTGGCGGCGCTGCGGGCGACGCTCGCCGGCCTCGAGGCCGACCGGACCGCGCTCGCCGACAAGCTGCGCGAGCGCGACATGTTGGCCGACCCGGCCGAGATCGCCCGCCAGAAGGCCGACCGCGACGCGGCGCTCGCCGAGCGCGACCGGACCGTGAAGGCCGAGCAGGCGGCCCAGCAGGCCGAGACCGAGGTGGCACAGCGGGAGCTCGCGTTCGACCGCGCCCGCAAGAGCCACGAGGAGCTGGTCGGGCTCGACCAGCGCATCGCCAAGACCCGCGACAAAATCGCGACGCTGACGCGGCGCGTCGCCGAGCAGGCCGACGCCCGCGCCGCCCAGTCGGCCCGCCTCGCATCGCATGAGCAGGCATTCGGCGCCCTCGCGACGCAGCTCGCCGAGGCCGAACGGGCCGTCGACCGGGCACGACGGCACGAGATCGCCGCGCGCGAGGCCGAACGGGTGGCGGAGCTGTCGACGCGGCTCGCCAAGGCGCGCGAGCTGCGGGAGGCGATCGCCCGCATCAAACATCTGATCACGACCATCACGGTCCCGGCCGAAGCCGTCGCGGCGATCGAGGCCGCCATGCAGGCGCTCGACGCCGCCCGCGCCCGCGCCGAGGCCAAGGCACCGCGGGTCAGAATCACGGTCGCGCCGGCCGGGCGCGGCCGCGTCATCTGCGCGGGCGAGTCGGTCGACGCGACGCGCGACGTTGCCGCCGTGGTCCCGCTGACCGTCGCGGTCGGCGATCTCGCGACCATCGAGGTGATGCCGGCGGCCTCCGACGACGCCGCGGCGATCGACGTGGCCCGGCAGGCGCTCGACAAGGCGCTGCACGACGCCGGCGTCGGCTCGCTCGCCGAGGCGCACGAGCGCCGCGCCAAGGTGTCTGACCTGCAGACCGAGGGGCGTGGCCTCGCCGCCGAGCTCGCGGCGATCGCGCCGGCCCCCGCCAAGGGCGCCAAGGAGGACGCCATCGCGGCGCTGGAACGGGCGCTCGCGGAGGCGCAGGCGAGCCTCGACGCCGGCTTCGACGCCGGCCTCGACGGCACCGCCCTGCCCGATCGCGACGCGTTGGTGCGGGCCCGTGTCGAGGCGGAGGCGGCGCGTGACCGCCTGCGCCGCGCCCATGCCGACGCCCAGTCGGCCGTACTCGCGGCGCGCAGCGAGACCGAGGCCGAGACGCTGCGCCTGCAGGCGGCGCAGCTCGACCTCGCCGATCAGCAGGGCAAGCTCGCCGAGGATCTCGCGATCTGCCCCGACGACCGGCGCGTCGACCGGCTGGCGCGGCTCGCCGCCGACGCCGCGCAGGCGCGGGCCGCCTTCGAGGCGGCCGCCACCAAGGCGAAAGAGCTGCGCGCGCAGGTGCCGAGCGCCGACAGCCGGGTCGCGCTCGACGCGCGGGTGAAACGCCTCGTACAGGCGATCGACGGGCGCGAAGAGCGTCTCGCCGAGGTCGAGCGCGAGATCGCCAACCTGCAGGGTCGCGTCGCCACCCGTGGCGGCGAGGGGCTCGGCGAGCGCGAGGCCGAGACGGCCGACGCGCTCGCGCTCGCCGAGACCGAGGTCGCGGCGATCGAGCGCCGGCTCGCGGCGCTGCGGCTCCTGCGCGACACGCTGACCGAGAGCCGCCGCGCCGCCCGCGACAGCTATCTCGGGCCGGTGAAGACCGCGATGCGGCCCTATCTGCACGCGCTGTTCCCGGGTGCCGAGGCGGCGCTCGACACCGGCTTCTCGATCGACGCGCTGACCCGGGCGGGCGCCGGCGAGCCGTTCCTCCAGCTCTCCGACGGCACCCGCGAGCAGGTCGCCATCATCGTGCGGCTGGCGCTCGGGCGGCTGCTCGCCGAGCGCGGCCAAGCCGTGCCCGTGGTGCTCGACGACTCGCTCGTCTTCTCCGACGACGACCGCATCGAGCGGATGTTCGACGTGCTCACCCAGGCGGCCGAGAAGCAGCAGATGATCGTCCTCACCTGCCGCAGCCGCGCCTTCCTGAACTGCGGCGGCCACGCCCTGACGATCGCCCCCGACGAGGGGTGACTGCGATCTTCACCTCTCCCCGCGCGCGGGGAGAGGTCGACGTTCGCGCTTTCAGCGCGGACGTCGGGTGAGGGGGCATCTCCGCAGCTCTCTGCCACGCCGAAGCGCCCCCTCACCCGACTCGCCGCTGCGCGGCGAGCCACCCTCTCCCCGCGCGCGGGGAGAGGGAAGAACCGTGGCGCCTCCTCCCGCCCACGTTGTCACGCGCCCGTCACGCCGCTCTCATCCGGGCGCAACAGGAATCGACCATCACTGTGTGAATCACCGGACGAGCCGGGTCGCCGCGCCGGGCGGCGACCGCCTCGCCGCACGCATTCGCATTCGACGATGTCGCTCTATGCCGATCCTCCCGACTGGGCGCTCGTGACGCTCGGCGAGCTGATGCAGTGGCCGCTTCCTTATCAGGACGGCTTCGCCGACCGTTGCCTGGTGCGCGCCATGGCGCTCGCCGCCCGCGGCCGCGTGCTGGCCGTGAGCGGCCTGCAGAACGTGCGCGCCGGCTACGACCCCTTCATCCTGGCGCTCAACCACTCGACCCGCACCGAGGCCCTGCTGGTGCCGGCCGTGCTGACGCTGCATCGCGGCGGACGGCTGATCCATTTCATGGCCGACTGGAATTTCCGGCTGATCCCCGGCATCGGCCTGCTCTATCGCCGGTCCGGCGCCCTGACCGTGACGGCGAAGCCGGCGCGCCCGCGCGTGCTCGATGTCCTGCGCCCGCTCTACCGGTCGCCCGGCAGCGTGCTGGACGAGGCGCGCGCCTGCCTGCGGCGCGGCCGCTCGGTCGGCATCTTCGTCGAGGGCACGGTCAATCGTGATCCCGAACGGCTGCTGCCCGGCCGGCGCAGCGCCGCCCTCCTCTCGCTCGAGACCGGCGTGCCGATCGTGCCGGTCGGCATCCGCTTCCCGCACGCGCCGCCCGGCCGCCCGATCGGCGATCGCGACGCCATGGAGGTCCGCATCGGGCCCCCGCTGCTGCCGCGCGAGCGCCTCGATCATCCTTCGCCCGCCGCGCTGCGCGCCTGGCACGCCACCGTGATGGGCGAGATCGCCCGCCTCTCCGGCAAGCACTGGTCGCCCGACGGGCCGGACGACCGCCGCGCGATCACGACGGCGCCGGCCCCTGCCCTTCCGCCCCCCTCGTTCGGAGGTTCGCCATGAGGCAAGACGAGCGCGTGACCGCCACCCGGGTGATCGACGACGAGGGCCGCCAGCGGGTGCTCGCCGTGCTGCAGGCGACCTATCAGCGCGAGAAGCGCTGGGTCGCCGATCCGGAAAGCCAGTTCCCCTCCGCGGACCTCGCCCGCGACGACCTCTCGTGGTTCGTCGTCGACGTGCGCTCGCGGCCGATCGGCATGCGGGTGCGCCCGGCCGGCGTCGTGCGGGTCGTCTACGATCCGCCGGTCGAGGCCTATGCCGCCTATGGCTTCGCGCCGCTCGACCCGTCGCTGACGATCGAGGACATGATCCGCGGCAGCCGCATCGCCGAGATCGGCCGCTTCGCCGTGGTGCCGCGCTTCCGCCGCCGGCTCGTCGTCGCCGCCGCGCTGATGCGGGCCGCCGCCGCCGAGACGGTCTCACGCGGCTACACGCATTACCTCACCGACGTGTTCGAGGACGACCCGCACAGCCCCTACGGCTTCCACACCCGCGTGATGGGCTTCCACCCGGTCGCCACCCACGAGGTCGGCGAGCTCGCCTGCTCGAGCCGGCGCATCACCATGGTACTCGACCTGAAGGCGGCGTATCAGCGGCTGAAGCGGCGCGGCAACTGGATGTTCCGCTATCTCACCAGCCAGTGGCCCGACGCGCTGCACCAGCGCCTCGTCGCCTGAGTTCCGGTCGATCCCGAGTGCGCGCGTGGCGCAGGAAGCGCGTGACGCGGTGCGAAACGCATTCGGATGACGAAACGCCCCTCGAATCGCTGATCCGTGATAACGCCGCGCGGCTCTGGTCGACTGCGTATCGCGCGGCGCTTGCTGGAGCCCCTCGGTGAGGAATGCTATCGCGGACAGGAGCGCCAGTCGAAAACGGCGACAGTCCGGGAGAGCATGATGGCCGACAAGACGACGATCGACACGACCCGACGGAAGCTGCTCGTCGGCAGCGCGGCGGGGCTCGCCGCCGCCGCCTTTCCGGCCCCGGCCGTGCGCGCGCAGGCCGCATGGCCGAAGGAGCGCCCGGTGAAGGTCGTCGTGCCGTTCCCGGCCGGCGCCGCCAACGACGCCATGGGCCGGATCGCCGGCCAGCGCATCCAGGACAAGCTCGGCGCCACCGTCGTGGTCGAGAACCGGCCGGGCGGCAGCGCCGTGATCGGCACCACGGCCGTGCTGCACTCGCCACCCGACGGCTACACGCTGCTCGCCTCGGCGTTCAATCACATCGTCCTGAACCTGGTGGTGAGCGGCGTCTCGTTCGATCCGCAGAAGGACTTCGAGGTGGTGGCCCGCACCGCCAAGGCGCCGCTCGTGATGGTGATGGCGCCGAACCGGCCGGAGAAGACGGTCGCCGAGGTGATCGCCGCCGCCAAGGCGCAGCCCGACAAATGGACCTTCGCGGTCGCGGCGCTCGGCGCTCCGAGCCATCTCGCGGCCATCGACTTCCTGCGGCGCGCCGGCCTCGACATGACGATCTCGCCCTATCGCGGCACCGCACCGGCGCTGACCGACGTGATGGGCGGCCACGTCCAGCTGCTGATCGATTCCTCCTTCGCCCTGCTGCCCTCGGCCCGCGACGGCAAGGTGAAGGCGCTCGGCATCGCCTCGCCGGAACGCTCGAAGCTGGCGCCCGAGATCCCGACCATCGCCGAGTCCGGCATGCCGGGCTTCCAGTGGCAGTCCTGGTACGGGATCTGGGCGCCGAAAGGGACGCCGCTTCCCATCCGTGAGCAGGTCAACGCGATCATGCGCGAGGCGATGGCCGATCCCGAGGTGCTCAAGCGCCTCGAGGCGACGCTGCTCGAGCCCGTCGTCGAGACCATCTACGAGACCCGCAGCTACATCGCCAGCGAAGTGCCGCGGCTCGCCGCACTGCTCGAGAGCGTGAACTTCAAGCCGCAGTGAGGGCGCGGCTGCGATTGTTCAATCGTTCCGGACGGCGCCGGTCGTACTTTCAGCCGGGAGCGATTCCCGGCCTCGTGTCCCGGACGCGCTGCAACGCGTAGCGTTGCAACGCGAGCCGGGACCCAGGGGCCATGACGTCAGGCCCCGCCGGCCTGACGAAAGCCCTCATCACGACACGCGGCGCACGCGCCGTGGCGCCCCTAGGCCCCGGCTCTGCGGCGCCTCGCGCCTGCGGCCCGAGGCACCTTGTCCGGGGCACGATACTCTGCCCGGAATGACGGGCGCGGAAACGACTTTCGGCCTTCGAATCACGAACGAACCGTGAATCACGCGCGTCCGCCGCCGCAGCGGAAGTGCCCGTTTCATCGAGTCGGAACGCCCCTGCCGCCGTGGCGTTGAGTCGTCGTTTGTACCGGAGTATGCCCGATGGCACCGCGTGCGAACTGGAAGGGCTATCTACGCCTGTCGCTGGTCTCCTGCCCGATCGCGCTCTACCCCGCGACCACGGACCGCGAGAAGATTCGCCTGAACCTCCTCGACAAGTCGACCGGCCACCGCATCCGCATGCAGAAGGTCGATGCCGACACGGGCGATCCGGTCGAAGCCGCCGACATCGTCCGCGGCTACAAGACCGCGGACGGCTACGTCGAGATCACCGACGAGGATCTGGACACGATCGAGATCGAGAGCTCGCGCACGCTCGACATCACGCGCTTCGTGCCACGCGAGGAGATCGACGAGCTCTACAACGTGCGGCCCTACTACATCGTGCCCGACGGTGAGGCGGGCCGGCAGGCCTTCGCGGTGATCCGCGAGGCCATCAAGGCGCGGGGCATGGTGGCGCTCGGCCGCGTCGTGATCTCGAACCGTGAGCACGTCATCGCACTGGAGCCGCGCGGCAAGGGGCTGATGGGCACGCTGCTGCGCTACCCCTACGAGGTGCGCGACGAGACCGAGTTCTTCGACGACATCCCGGACGAGACGATCCCCAAGGAGATGATCGAGCTCGCCGGGCACATCATCGACACCATGACGGGCGCGTTCCGTCCCGACGAGTTCGAGGACCGTTACGAGACGGCGCTGCGCGAGCTGATCGCCCGCAAGGAGGCCGGCGAAGCCGTCCGGGCCGCACCGCAGAAGACGCCGTCCAAGGTGGTGAACCTGATGGATGCGCTGCGCCGCAGCGTCGAGGCACAGGGCGACGCGCGATCGGGCGCGGAGCGCAAGCCGGCCACGCGCCGACGCGCCACCACGTCCAAGACGCCACGCGGTCGAACGCCGCAGCGGCGGCGGGCGAGCTGATCGGACAGCACGGTTCTACGACGGAGGCCGGCGCCTCGCGATACGCGCGCCGCCGGTGAGCCGGCCCGGCGCACCGCACGGGCCCGCATGCACTGCATCATCCTGACTCACCTTGCTGCAACGCGAGCGACCGCCCGGTTTGCTATTTCCTTCGACCCCCGGCGCGTAGAGGCTTATCGTCACGAGACTCGTGCGCCGACGAGCCGGGATCTGCAGGGCTTCGCCCGCCACCCCGCGTCTGATCTTCGTATCCGCTCTTCGGCACCGCAGCTTCGACGCCGCAGCCACGGCCGCGGTGACATGCCACGGGGCCACGCGACGCGGCCCCCCGCTCACGTGCGCATGCGCGCCACGCGGAGCAGGGGGGGCGAGACCGATGCTTTTCTGCATATTGCAAATCGTGCAGCATCCCAGTTGCGACAGTGACCGACGAGACTCTCCCCCGGCCGGAGGACCAGATGAGACTGACACGGACCACTGCCACCCTGATCGCCTCGGCGACAGCCGCCGCTCTCGTTTTCACTCTTCCCTCGCCGGCCCGTGCCGAATTTCCCGACAAGACGATCGAGATGACGACGCTGTTCGGCGGCCCGGCACAGACGATCAGCCAGGTGCTCGCCGACCTGATGTCCAAGAACATCGGCCAGCCCGTCATCACGGTCAGTCGGCCGGGCGGCGGCGGGGCGATCGGCTACACGTTCCTGCACAGCGCGGCGCCCGACGGCTACAGCATCGTGTTCTCGTCGAACTCGATCTCGACCGTCTATTATCAGGGCAACCTCCCGTTCAACTACGCGGCGCTCGCCCCTGTTGCGCAGATCGGAATGGAGGTCCCGGTTCTCGCCGTGCGCTCCGACTCCGGCTGGAAGGATCTGAAGTCGATGCAGGACGCCGCGAAGGCGAGCGGCAAGAAGCTGCGCGTCGGCGTCTCGGGCCTCGGCACCTTCACGCATCTCGCCTCGGCGGCGCTGTTCAACCGCCTCGGTCTGCAGGTGGTCTATATTCCCTACGGCGAGGGCCGCGCGCCGGCCGAGCTGCTCGGCGGCCGCATCGACGCCGCGCTGCAATGGGCCAGCCAGTTCGCTCCGCACGTGAAGGCCGGCACCATCAACGTGCTGTGCATGACCAGTAAGGAGAAGGTCGAGCTGCCGGTCGATACTGTCACGTGCGACTCCGCCGGCGCCAAGGGCCTCGATCTGACCATCTGGCGCGGTATCCACGCGCCCAAGGACACCCCGCCGGCCGCGATCGCCAGGCTCGAGGCGTCGATCAAGCAGGCGGTCGAATCGCCCGACTTCAAGAAGGCCGGCGACAATCTCGGTTTCTCGCCGCTCTACAAGCCCGCCAAGGAGTTCGGCGCCATGGTGGCGGAGAACGACAAGGAGATCGGCGAGCTGATGACCGAGCTCGGCATCAACAAGAAGGGCAAGTAGACGGCTCGCGAGGCGGGCGCCCCGCGCCCGCCCGCACGTCGCTCCGGCCGCGCCGACCGCCCCCCTCGCGCGATCTCCAGTCTCCACCCTCTCTCGAACCAGACAGCGTAACGGAGCCTCAGATGACGGCCGACCGCGGGCGCGATCTCGTGACCGGAACCCTTCTGCTCGTCGTCGCACTCGTGTGGATCGGCCTCGTCCTGACGACGATCCCCGACGCTCCCGGCAGCCCGTCGAGCGCCAGGACGTTCCCGCTCGCCTCCGGCATCGCCCTCGCGGTGCTCGCCGGCGTCGTGCTGGTCGGCGCGATGGTGCGGACCTCCGCGGCGCCGACGCAGAAGGCCGGTCCAGGCCTGGACGCCCTCGAATGGCGCGGCATCGCCGCCACCTTCGGGTTTCTGGCCGTCTACATTCTCCTGCTCAAGCTCACCGGCTTCCTGATCGGTACCGTCGTCGTGCTCGCGGCGTTTCTCCATCTCGTGCTCGGCAAGCGGTCCCCCTGGCTGCTGATCGGCTATCCGGTCGGCTTCGCATTGGCGATCTGGCTGATCCTCGGAAAGCTGCTCGCCGTCTATCTGCCGATCGGCGAGCTGATCAACCTGTTCTGAGGATCGCCCCATGGACATCTTCATGACCGCGCTCGCCGCCTCACTGAGCTGGCAGGCGCTGCTCGGCACCTTCTTCGGGGCACTGGTCGGGCTGATCTTCGGCGCCATCCCGGGCCTCACCTACTCGATGGCGCTCGCCATGGTGCTGCCCATCACCTTCACGATGGGCCACACGGCCGCCATCGCGGTGCTGCTCGGCACCTATATCGGCGGCATGACGGGCGGCGCCGTCTCGGCCATCCTGATCGGCGTGCCCGGCACGCCCTCGGCCGCCGCCACGGTGCTGGACGGCGAGGTGATGGCGAAGAAGGGACAGGCCTCGATCGCCATCGGCATCGCCACCATCGCGGGCTGCGTCGGCGGCATCCTCAGCCTGCTCGTCATGCTGGTCTCGGTCGACGCGTTGGCCCGCGTCGCCATCTCGTTCGGCCCGGCCGAGATCACGGCGCTCGTGGTGTTCGGCCTCTCCACCATCTGCGGCCTCGCCGGCGGCTCGCTGGTCAAGGGCCTGATCGGCGGCGTGATCGGCCTGATGCTGATGAACATCGGCCAGGACCCGATCGACGGCGTGCCGCGCTTCACCTTCGGCACCACGGCGATGCTGCAGGGCGTCGACCTCCTGGTCGCGATGATCGGCCTGTTCGCCGTGCCGCACGTCGTCACCGTGTTCGCCACCTACTGGCGCGGCAAGGAGATGAAGATCGATCCCGGCAATGTGCGCACCGAGCTGCCGGGCTGGAGGCTTCTCCTCGCGCAACGCTGGAACTTCCTGCGCTCCGCCGCCATCGGCACCGTGGTCGGCGCGATCCCGGGCACCGGCGGACCGATCGCCGCGTTCCTCGCCTACGACCAGGCGAAGCGCTGGTCGAAGCATCCGGAGACCTTCGGCAAGGGCGAGGTGTCGGGCGTCGTCGCGCCGGAGGCGTCCAATCACGCCGTCACGGGCGGCGCCATGATCCCGCTCATCGGCCTCGGCATCCCGGGCGATCCGGCGACCGCCATCATCCTCGGCGGCCTGCTGATCCACGGCATCCAGCCGGGGCCGCTGCTGTTCATGGAGAAGCCCGACGTGATCACGTCGATCTATCTCCTGTTCGTCCTCGCCTATGTCGTCACGGCGCTGATCCAGCTCTTCGGCGTTCGCCTGTTCGTCAAGGCGCTGCGGGTGCCGCCGCACCTGATGGCGGTCGGCATCCTGGTGATGTGCGTGATCGGCTCCTTCGCGATCCGCAACTCGCTGTTCGACGTCGGCGTGATGGGCCTGGTCGGCTTCGTCGCCTACTGGCTGATCAAGGGCGGCATCCCGGCGACCCCGATCCTGCTCGGCCTGGTGCTCGGGCCGACGCTGGAGCGCGAGGCGCGCACCGCCCTGATCATGTCGGAAGGCTCGCCGGCGATCTTCGTGGAGTCCTACACGGCGCTGCTGTTCTGGGGCCTCGCCCTGCTGATCCTCGTCAGCCAGGTGATCACCATGGTGCGCAGCCGAAACGCCCGGACGAAAGGCGAGCCCGGCAAGGCGACGGCGTGAGCGCAGGTACGCCGGCCGGCGCTCGTCGCCGACAGTCTCGGGCCGACCGGTCGGCCGGCCCGCCTTCGCATCCGGCCCTCGCACGGCAACTGCGGGGCTTTCCGATCGACCGAGGACCACCATGACCTCACCGCTCGTCTCGAACGACTGGCTGGAGAGCCACCTCACCGATCCCGATCTTCGGGTCATCGAGATCTCCGGCGAGGCCGAGCCGAAGCCCTATTGCGACGCTCACATTCCGGGTGCGACCTTCCTGTTCTGGAAGGACGCCTGCTGGCACAAGACCGACCGTGAGCTGATCACGCCGGAGGCGCTCGCCGCGATGTTCGGCCGTCTCGGCATCGGCCCCGAGACCACGGTCGTGCTCTACGGCGAGCCGGTGCAGTACGGCACCTACGCCTACTGGGCCTTCACGATGGCGGGCCACAAGAACCTCAAGGTGCTCGACGGCGGCCGCCGCAAGTGGATGCAGGAGAACCGCCCGCGCTCGCAGACCGTGCCGCACCACACGCCGGTCCCCTATTCCACGCCGGCCCCCGACCTGTCGATGCGGCTCGGCCGCGACGACGTGCGCGCGAAGCTCGGGCGACCCGAGCGGCTGCTCCTCGACGTCCGTTCGGCCGAGGAATATCTCGGCGTGCGTCTCGCCGAGTACGCCACGGCGTTCGATCACGGCGCCATGCGCTACGGCCGCATCCCCGGCGCGCAACATCTCTACTTCCGGTGCGTCCTGAACGACGACAACGCCTTCAAGACACCCGACGAGATGCGCCGCGCACTCGCCGTCGCGGGTGTCGATCCGGGAGCTCACGAGGACGTCGTCGTCTATTGTCGGATGAGCCATCGCGCCACCCTGGTCTGGGTCGCGCTGGAGAAGCTGCTCGGCTACCGCAACATCAAGATCTACGACGGCTCCTGGACCGAATGGGGCAGCATCGTCGGGTTCCCCGTGGAGAAATGATCGCCCGCGCGCCCCCGGCGCGCCGGACCGAGAAGGACAGTGCGATGACCGCGACCGCAACCTCGACCGTTCCGAACGACTATCACGTCCCGTCGACCATGAAGGCGTGGGTGCTCGACGATCCGGGCCAGCTCCGCCTCACCGACAAGCCGGTGCCGCAACCCGGCCACGCCGAGGTCCTGGTGCGCATCGACGCCATCGCGTTCTGCGCCGGCGACATCTCGATCATCACCAAGGGGCCGCCGGCGCTGATCGAAGGCGGCAAGCCGTTCAACAAGAACTTCACCCCGGGCCACGAGTACATGGGAACCGTGGTGAAGCTCGGCTCCGGCGTGGACGAGTTCGCGATCGGCGATCGCGTCGTCGTCGAGGTGCATTACGGCTGCGGCCGCTGCGAGCGCTGCCGCGCCGGCATGTACACGGCCTGCCTGAACTACGGGATGAACTACAAGGGCCACGACAAGGGCCACCGCGCCAACGGCTTCACCACCGACGGCGGCTTCTGCGAGTATCAGGTCAATCACGTCTCGACCCTGATCCACGTGCCGGACGGCGTCGGCGACGAGGAGGCGACCCTGATCGTCACGGCCGGCACCGCCATGTACGCGCTCGACACGCTCGGCGGGCTGATCGCCGGCGAGAGCGTCGTGGTGCTCGGGCCCGGTGCCATCGGCCTGATGGTGACGGCGGTGGCGAAGGCGCTCGGCGCCGATCCGGTGATCCTCACCGGCACGCGCGAGGCGCGCCTCGCGCTCGGCAAGCGCATGGGCGCCGATCACGTCGTCAACATCCGCAACGAGGATCCGCTCGAGGCGGTGCGACGCATCACGGGCGGGCGCGGCGTCAACTACGTGGTCGAGGCCTCGGGCGATCCGAACAGCCTGAACGTCGCGACCGACATGCTCAAGCGCGGCGGCAAGGTGTGCCTGGTCGGCTTCCCGGAGGAGAAGGCCTCGGTCGATCTCGCCAAGCTGATCCGCCAGCACATCTCGGTGTTCGGCATCCGCGGCGAAGGCCGTAGCGCCACGCACCGCTGCGCCGCGCTGATCTCACAGAAGCGCTTCGACCCGAAGCCGATCCACACCCACACGTTCCCGCTCGCCGAAGTGCCGACCGCCTTCCGCTACGCCCGCGACCGCATCGAGGACGCCATCAAGGTGGTGGTGAAGATGCGGGGGTGAGAGGCAACTCGCGTGGCTCTTCTTCGTCATGCCGCGGGGAAGACGGCGCCTGCGCTCCCTCTCCCCGCGCGCGGGGAGAGGGTGGCTCGCCGTGCCGCGGCGAGACGGGTGAGGGGGCGTCTCCGCAAAGCTCAGACTCGCGGTGACGCCCCCTCACCCGAGATCCGCACCACAGGTGCGGCTCTCGACCTCTCCCCGCCAGCGGGGAGAGGTGAAGAGTGCCAGCCCGCAAACCGCGGGGAGACGAGTCTCCTCAATCCTTTTCCAGCATCTCGGCGACCGTGACGCGGCGGCCTTCGCGGGCCGAGACGGTGCCGGCGCGGACCACGGCGAGCGACTGGTAGCCGTGGACGCCGTCGGTCTCCGGTTTCGCCTGCCCGCGCACCGCCGCGGCGAACTCCTCCAATTCGTCGCGGATCGCGTCGTTCTTCTCGAACGGGATCGCCTCGACCTTGTCGGAATGACGTTTCTGAAGGCGCAGGCCGCCGTGCAGGTCGTAATAGGCGGTGGCCTCCTTGCCGTAGATGTTCATCAGATAGTACTCGCCGGCCGACGCATAGGAGGCGTTGACCGTGGAAAGCGCGCCGTTCTCGTGCTCGAGGATCATCGAGGCGACGTCCGGATTGTCGCCGGGCAGCACGAGCTGGGACGCGCGCCCCGACACCGCGACGACCGGCCCCATCAGATAGCTCAGCACGTCGATGTAGTGGATGCCGATCTGCAGCATCACGCCGCCCGGCATGCCCTCGGCGGTGTGGCGCCAGTGATGCGCATCGAACTTGCCCAGCCGGTCGCGGCTGATGTTGGACTCGGCGTTGACGAGGCGGCCGAACACGCCGGCGTCGATCTGCTGCTTGATCCAGCGGAACTGGCTCTCCCGCCGGCGCTGATAGCCGAGCTGCAGCACGATGCCGTGCGTCTTGGCGACCTCGGCGATGGCGCGGCCGGTCGCGACATTGTTGGCGATCGGCTTGTCGAGAAAGACGTGCTTGCCCGCCGCGGCGGCCTGCGCCGTGGTCTCCAGATGCACGTTGTTGGGCGTCGTGTTGACGATGCCCTCGATCGAGGGATCGGCCAGCATCTCCTCGTAGCTCGCGACCGTCTTGCAACCGTACTTCTTGGCGAAGGCGTCGCGCTTGTCGGCCGTGCGGGTGTAGCAGCTCACGATCTCGATCTTGCTCGATCGCGCGATGGCGTCGGCCAGCACGTCGGACCACCAGCCCATGCCGATGCAGCCGACGCGTACGGGTGAGGTGTTGCTCATGAGGAATGACCCGAGAGTTGATGCGAGGGGAGATACGGATCGAGACGGTTCGCAGTCATTCCGGGGCGACGCGAAGCGTCGAACCCGGAATCCAGCCGCGATCACCGCGCAGTTCGCCGGATTCCGGGTTCGCGCCTCCGGCGCGCCCCGGAATGACAGGCGGAATCGGGTTCACTTCCCGTCGATCGACACCGAGGCGCCGATCGACCGCACCGCCTCCTCGGCGATCTGCGCGTCCATGTCCCAGCTGCCGCCCGAGACGCCGACGCCGCCGACGCATTCGCCGTCGAAGATGATCGGGCAGCCGCCCTCCATCGCGGTCCAATTCTCCGGGCCGGCGGCGAGCGCGAGGCCGAGCGCGTGGGCGACGTCGAGCGGCTGTGCCACGGCGCCCTTCGACGTGGTCGGCCGCTTGTTGGAGGCGCAGCAGCGCGCCTTGGTGGTCGAGGAATGCACCAGATGGAAGCGCGCCGTGTCCATGCGCTCCAGCAGCAGCAGATTGCCGCCGCCGTCGACGATCGCCACGGCCACCTGGATGCCGGCCGCGCGGGCCTTCTCCATGGCGGTTTCCAGGATTTGTCTGGCGCCCGCATTGGTCAGGCGCTTCGCGCTCGCGGTGTAGCTCGCGGTGTGGCTCGCGGGGTGGCTCGCGGGGTTCATGGGGTCTCGTTCGGAAGGCTCGTTGCGGGAGGCCATTGTCGGGGCGCCCGCGCGGCGGCGCAAGGCCGCGCGGCGGCATCGCACCTGCGCGCGCATGGCTCGCGGCACTTCGAATGCAAGGGATGCAGGGCTCGGGATACCGGGCGAGACTTGTCATACAGAGTGAAGCGGCCGCGCCTGCGGCACGCCGCCGCGGCCGAGCGATTTCCCGCGCGTGCCCGCGGGCGCCCGCATGGTCGCCCGGCTCGCCGTCGCCCGCGAATCACCGCGCGGGACGGCCCATACGAAAAAGGAGCGGGGGTTCGCCCCGCTCCCTCGTCTCGTTCGCCGCCTGTTGTTCGGCCGATTGCTGCGCCGCGAAAGGCGGCGGGCCGAACGCCGCTCAGGCGAGCCCGTGCGCCACCTTGCTGGCCTGCTCCTGCGCCTTGAAGGTGTTGAACCGGGGCAGGAACTTGTCCCAGTCGATGAGATGGGCGTCGAGCTCCGGCCCGTCGATGCAGGCGTGCTTGCGGACCATCTTGCCGTCCACCGTGATCGGCACCATGCAGGCGCCGCACATGCCCGTGGCGTCGACCATGATCGAGTTGAGGCTCGCCACCGTCTTCACGCCGTAGGGCTTGGTGAGGTCGGAGACCACCCGCATCATGATCGGCGGACCGATGGTGATCACCTCGGCGATCTTGCGACCCTTCGACGTCTTGTCGTTCTTCAGCATCTCCTCGAGCGGCGTCGTGACGAAGCCCTTGATGCCGTAGGTGCCGTCGTTGGTCGCGTAGATCAGGTCGAGCTGGTCGCCGTACTTGGCCTTCAGCTTGCCCATCCGCTCGTCGTCACCGGTCCAGAACAGGAACTCCTTCGACCGGAAGCCGGCGATCAGCGTGACGTGGTTGCCCATCTCCAGATGCGCCCGGGCGATCGGATAGACGGGCGGCAGGCCGACGCCGCCGGCCGTGAACACCACGGTCTGGTCGGGACCGTAGTGGTGCAGCTCGCTCGCGCGGCCGAGCGGGCCGGCGATGCCCGCGAAGGCGTCGCCGATCGTCATCTTGTTCATCATGAGCGTCGAGGTGCCCATGCCCTGGATGACCAGGTCGATGGTGCCGGCCTCGGCGTCCCAGTCGGCGAGCGTCAGCGGAATCAGCTCGCCGTCGTCCCAGCCGAGCACCCGGACGAACTGGCCGGCCTGGGCCGACTGCGCCACCATCGGGGCCCGCACCTTGAACTCGACGATGCCGCCGGCGAGCGGGATCTTCTCGACGATGGTCTGCTTCACCTGACCGAGCTCGGTGTAGCGCGCCGCCTTCGCCACCCGCTCCTTGATCTCGGCCGGCGTGAACGGAATCTCGCCGACGATCTCGCGTGCCGCCGCCTGGCCATCGCCGGCCGCCCGGATGGCGGTCGAGCCGCCGCGGGCCGCGTCCCCGCCCGAGTAGACGTCCTTGATCGACGTCCTCTGCGTGCCCTCGCCGACCTCGATGGTGCCCCACTTCGAGGTCTTCAGGTCGGGCTCGGCGTCCTTCATGATCGGGTTCGCCGTGTTGCCGAGCGCCATGATCACGAGATCGACCGGAACCCGCTCGGTCTCGCCGGTGGCGACCGGCGCGCGGCGACCCGACTTGTCGGGCGGGCCGAGCTCGTTGACGGCGAGCACGGCGTGGCTGACGAAGTGGGTCTTCTCGTCGCCGATGAACTCGATCGGGGCGCGCAGCACCGCGAGGTTGATGCCCTCCTCGAGGGCGTGGTGCAGCTCCTCGACGCGGGCCGGCATCTCCGACTTGGTGCGGCGGTAGACGATCGTCACGTTGGCGCCGAGCCGGCGGGCCGTGCGGGCCGCGTCCATGGCGGTGTTGCCGCCGCCGATGACGAAGACCTCCTTGCCCTTGGTCTCGGGCAGCGGCGTCTCGTACTTCTCGTCCAGCGCTCGCATCAGGTTGACGCGGGTGAGGAACTCGTTGGCCGACATGACGCCGAGATAGTGCTCGCCCGGCACGTTCATGAAGGTCGGCAGGCCGGCGCCCGTGCCGACGAAGATCTTCCAGAAGCCGGCGTCCTTGAGGTCGTCGAGCGTCGCGGTCTTGCCGACCACGAAGTTCTTCACGAAGCGGCCGCCGAGCAGGTTGATCTTCTCGACGACGTCGTCGATCAGCGTGTTGGGCAGGCGGAACTCCGGGATGCCGTAGCGCAGCACGCCGCCGAGCTCGTGGAACGCCTCGAACACCGTGACCGGGAAGCCTTCCACGGCCAGCAGATAGGCGTTGATCAGGCCGGACGGGCCGGAGCCGACCACCGCGATCGGCGGCTTCTCGGCACGCGCCCACGGGCTCGTCACGCCGGCGAACCGCTCGGCCGGCTTGGGACCGACCAGCTTCTCGCGCTCGGGCAGGAACCATTCGAGCTGGCCGATCTCGATCGGCCGACGCGTCTGCTTGCAGACGCCCTGGCACTGCAGCTCCTGCGGACACACGCGGCCCGTGACGTTGGGCAGCGGGTTGCAGCTCTCGATCAGCTCCATGGCCTGCCGGAACTTGCCGTTGCCGAGCAGCTCCAGCATCTCGGGGATGTGGATCTTCACCGGGCAGCCGCCCTTCGGCTCCTTCTTGCCGTGGATGATCACCCCGATCTCGCACGGCTTGTCGGTGCACTGCTTGTCGCGCAGCACCTCGAGCCAGACGAACATCTCGACCTCGCGCTCGGTGTAGCCGAGCGCCATGTAGCCGAGATAGCCGGTGTTCACGAGTTCGAAGTCGTGGGAGCGCTCCTCCGGCGGCCGGATATAGGGCGGTATATAGGCGTCGAACGGCCACTTCGCCGACAGGCCCTTGAACATCGGGTACTTGTCGGAGAGATGATCGTCGAGCGCCTTCACGAACTTTCGCTTGAAGCGCATCGGCATCGACCAGATGAAGCGTTGCAGAAGCACGCTCATCTCGTCGTTGCGCAGCAGCAGATTCCAGAACGTCCGCGTGAAGGCGGGGCTCAGCTCCTCCTGCTGGAACTCCCAGGCGATCGCCTGCACGCCGTCCGACACGAAGGTGCCGCGCAGCGACTTGGGATCGCCGAGCAGACGCTTCTTGAGAAGCTCGAGCTGCTTCTGGAACAGCTCGACGGCTTCGGAGGATTCGAGCTCCTCCAGCTGATTGCGCGTCTGCTCCAGCGCCTGCGTGGTCTGGGCGTAGCGCAGCAGCTGCTCCTGGGGATTGGCGGTGCTCATCGCACGATCTCCGCGTCGCAGCCGGCCGCCGCCTTGGCGAGCCGGGCCTTGAGGTCCGGCGTGACCTTAACCGTCTCGAGCGCGCCCGGGATGGTGTGGGCGACCTCCTTGGACACGCCGTCGACCATGATCCTGGTTCGCTCGAACAGCTCGGGGACCTGCTGGTAGCAGGTCTTGCAGTTGGTGCAGGCGGCGACGTCCTCGTCGCGGATGTGCGGCCTGCTCGTAGCGCGACTTCAGCGCCTCGAGCTCGATGCGATGGTCGGCGTCCAGCCGCTCGATCGGCCGGCCGGCGAGGTACTGCAAGGTCCGCCAGTAGCGGCGCCGCTCCTCGACGAGATGCACGATGGTGTTGGACACCTCGAGCTTGACGAGCCGCTTGTCGGCGTCGGTCGACCACACGAACGGCACCTTGCCGGCGCGCGCCGCCGGATCGAGCGCGACGAAGTCCTCGACCGGGATCGCGTCGGCCTCGTTCTTCAGCGGACGGAACTGCTTCTTGAAGCGGGTCTCCTCCTGGGCGAAGTAGGCCGGGGTGAGCACCACCTCCTTCAGCTTGGTCGCGCCGTCCTCGACATACTCAATCGTGGTCGTCGTCCAGTCCTTGTCCACGTCCGGGTTGCCGTCGAGCGAGAACCAGCCCTTGCGGCTGCGGTCGGCGCCCGGATCGTGCACGAACACCGGGTTCATGCGGGCCTCGACGGCGAGGCGGGCGCGGCGGCTGGCCGCCGCGTCGGCGATGCCATGCTCGGCCTGGCACGGCGTGTAGACGTCGAGCACGGCCGGCGACGAGGTGTGGTTGAGGTAGCGCGTCACGTTCTGCAGGAAGTGCTGCTGCAGCGCCGTCGAGGTCTGCACCACGAAGACGTTCGGGTGGAACGCAGCGATCAGGCCGAGCTCCTTGCGGTCCTCCTGCTTGCCGGCATGGGCGGCGCCGAAGCGCGACAGATCCGAGTCCTGACCGGTGAGGCTCGCCGTGGAGGCCTGGCCGCCCGTGTTGGAGTAGACGCCGGTGTTGAGCACCACGACCTTGACGGGCGTGTTGGTGGCCAGCAGCCGCGACAGCGCGCCGAAGCCGATGTCGTAGGTGGCGCCGTCACCGCCCATGCTGATCACGGTCGGCAGCAGCGACAGCTCCTCCGGCGTGAACTGCGACCAGGCGAAGGTGCGGAAGAACTTGTCGTGCATGCCCGGATCGTAGGCGTCGTCGAGCTCGAGCTTGGCGATCCGCATCGCCTTCACGTCGTCGACGGCCGAGGCCGTCAGCCCCTCGAACAGCCCCTTGGCGACCGCCGGCGTGTCCTGGAACAGGCTGTTCACCCACGGGTCGTTGTAGGGGTTGAACGGGAAGGTCGAGGCGTAGACCGACGAGCAGCCGGTGGCGTTGGCGATCACGGCCGAGGCCGGGCCGTTGCCGGTCGGGCCGCTCTCCAGGAGGTACTGGCGCTTCTCCAGGACCTCGATCACGCCGGCGATGCGCTCGCGCCGCGCCTTGTCGTCCTGCACGGCGGGGAGCTTCGCCTTGAGCTTGTCGATCACGTTCTCCAGCTCGCGCAGATGGTCCTTGCGGCGCTTGGTCTGGATCGCGTTGTTGGTCGACGTGACGAGGCGGATCGCCGTCACCTCGCCGCAGCCGCGGCAGGCGCCGTGGCCGCCCGTGGTGGCGTAGTAGTTGGCGCGGTCGAGCATCAGCCGCTTGGTGTCGCCATCGGCCGTCAGCGCCGCGTCGGTGAAGCGGGCCGGCGTGTTCGGGGTCTGGCTGAGGAACTCGAAGCGGGACTGCAGGCTGTCGAGCAGCGCCGCGTCCTGCTCGCGCGCCTTGAGGGCGCCCGGGCCGCAGACGTCGATGCACTCCAGGCAGCCGGAGCACTTCCACGGATCGATCGCCACCGAGTAGAGGCCGCCCGTGCCGGGCTTCTCCTTCTCCATGGAGTCGAAGAACGGCCGCGTGCGCGCCACCGGGAACTCGCCCAGCACCTCGGCGAGCTTGCCGAGATTGCGCTTGAGCGTCGGGTTGTCGACGTCGAGCCCGGCGGCCGCGGCCGCGACCACGTCGCCGAACGCCTTGGCGTCCTTGCTGCCGCGATAGGTCTCGCGCACCGCGTCGGCGAGCGCGAAGACACGGTCGCGCACCGCCTCGCGCTGCGCCTCGACCAGATCGAGATGCTTGAGACCGGTGAGCAGCAGGTCGTGGATGTCGTGCACCGTGTTGGGGATCGCGGCGTCCGGACAGACCAGCGTGCATTCCATGCAGCCCGTGCACAGGGCCGGCTCGAACTCCGGCACGTCGCGGCGGAACAGGCCCTTGTCCTTCCACGCGGCCGAGCCGGCCGGCATGAACATGCCGGTGCCGGGCAGCACCGGCGCCTCGCCGATGGTGCCGTCGCGGAACGGTGCGGCGACCATCTCCTCGTAATAGGCGCGGTCGAAGATGCCCTCGGCCGGCGCGGCGCCGGCCGCCTTGCACATCGCCGCCGAGATGGCGACGGTGCGCAGCTGCTGCACGCCCGCCTCGGTCTCCGCCTCGACGAACTCGGGCCGCGTGTAGTCGAGCGCCTGCGTCGCTTCGAGGCCCTCCTTGATCACGGCCATGTTGCCGTCGACGACGGCGGCGCCCTTGGAGCCGAACTTCTTGGAGAGCTGCTGCTGCACCTTCTTCAGGATCACGTCCATCGACGCGTCGGCGACGATGCGGTCGACATGGCCGCACACCGCACCGATGAAGGCGATGCCCATCATGCGGGTCTCGAGCTCGGGCGTCGGCGCATGGCGCTTGGCGACCGCGAAGCCGTCCACCACGAACATCTTGATCTTCTTGTCGCGGATCGTCTTGCGGGCGCGCTTCGGCAGCTCCTTCCACACCTCCAGCGGCGAGAGGTTCGACTGCAGCACGAAGGTGCCGCCCTCGACCAGGCCGCGCAGCGGGTTGGTGTGGCTGAACACCTTGTGGTCCGGCGAGACGACGATCTCGACGTCCTCGATCTCGGCGTTGGTGATCTTCACCGTCTCGGGGCTGAGCGTGATGTAGTAGTTGGTCGGCGCGCCGCTCTTCTCGGAGCCGTATTTCGGCGAGGCCTTGGAGTGCATGTCGAGCACGCCGGCCAGGATGTCGGTGAGGAGCTTGCCGGTCGCGATGGTGCCGTAGCCGCCGACCGAGTGGAAGCGCACCCGGAAGGCCGTCGGCGGCAGCAGGTTCGGGTTCGCCTCGGTCTCGAGCGCCATCAGCTCGGTCTCGGGATAGGCCTCCTTCAGCCTCTCCTGCAAAGCGGCGAGGCGCGGGCTCGGATCCTTGGCGAAGAACTGCGAGCCGAGATAGACGAACGGCGCGTTCTTGGTCTCCATGTTCTTGAACGCGGCGATCAGGTGGCGCGGCTGCAGGTCGTGGGCGCCGAGACCGAAGATCGCGGTCGTCATCTTGGGCAGGCGGTCGAGCGCCGGAATGCCCGGGTGGCGGGTGCCGTTGGTGGCGTTCTCGACGCCCTTGAACAGCGCCTGGGTGACGAAGCTCGTCAGCGCCGTGACATCGGAGCGCTCCAGCACCGTGACGGCCGTCTTGCCCTTCAGGGCGGCGACCAGCTCGGCCTCCGGGAACGGCTGCAGCAGCTTGATCGACACCACGCCGACCTTCTTGCCCTGGCTGCGCAGATGCTGCACGACCGCCTCGACGTCGTCCGTCACGGAGCCGAGGCCGACCATCACGTGCTCGGCGTCGTCGCACATGTAGGTCATCACCGGCTTGTACTCGCGGCCGGTCAGCGCCGCGTACTCGGCCATCGCCTCGCGCACGAAGCGCGGAACGTCGCGCACGAAGTGGGTGCGGTGGTCGACCGAGCCGGCCTGGAAGTCGGGCTGGTTCTGCACACCACCGGTGAGGCCCGGATTGTGGACGTCGACCAGCGCGGGCACGAGCTGGCGGGTGCCCTTCTCGTAGGCGTTGGTCCACTGGCGCGTCCAGGCGCCGCGCAGTTCCTCCGGCACCAGCGCCAGCGTGTCGCCGATCAGCGAGGCGGCGTTGTCGGTCTCGACCCCATCGGCCTCGGTCTTCAGCCAGGTGCGCAGCTTGGCGAGATCGGCGGGGGCGAAGTCGCCCTCGTGCTTGATCAGCCACAGCTCGAGCTGATGCACGCGGCCCTTGGCGCCGAACAGGATCTCCTGCGCCACGGTCGGGCACTTGATGCGGCCGGCCGGATCGCCGAGGAACTCGCGGACCAGCTCAGGCTCCGGCATCAGCGCCTCGCTCATCATGTGCGAGGTGGCGAAGCCGTCCATGGCGTTGGCGACCGGGATCAGCGAGGTGGCCGACACCTTGTAGGAGATCACGGCGAGGTCGGCCGCCTCCTGCGGGTTGGAGCCGAACAGGATCGTGTAGCCGGACTGCAGCAGCGCGTAGACGTCGTCGTGGCCGGCCATCACGTTGAGCGAGTGCTTCGACACCACGCGGGCGGCGACCTGCAGCACGAAGCCGCCGACCTTCTTACCGACCGTCACGTAGTGGGACTCGAGCCCGTACAGGATGCCCTGGCTGGACGAGGCGTTGGAGACGAACTTGCCGCCGGTGAGCGCGGCGCCGAGCGCGCCGGACTGGGCCGAATGCTCGCCCTCCGGCTCGAAGAAGAACGGATGCTTGCCCCAGACGTTGCAGCCGCCGGCGGAGCGGAAGGCCTCGTAGATTTCGGAGATCTCGGTGGACGGCGTGATCGGATAGCCGATGACGCCGCCGCAGACGTGCCCCATCACCTGGGCGACGGCACCGTTTCCGTTGATGACAGTCGGAATGCCCGAGTATTTCGCGTTCATCTGTTGCGTCCGTCTGGTACGTGATCTCGCGCCGAGCAGGCGTCCGTCGCTCGCATGGGAGCCGGGGCGACCGTGGTCGCTCGAACCTTCGGTTTTCGACGTTTCGTCCCTGGCTTTTGTCCGGGTCGCGCGCCGAGTCGTGCTCAGGCGCGCCCTCCCGCCTTGACTGGAAGCGTTCTACTCCCGGGGTACCCCCCTCGCTCTGACTATTGTCAAAGGGTTCGGGCCGCATCGTTGTGCCGCAATGCGGAAAAACTGCTGCCGATCTCACATCGGCTTTGCGTCCGACGAGGGTCGCGCTGGCACGGCGGGCGCATCACGGTCGTCTTCATGGTCGCGTCCCGATGCCGGAAGCCCCCGCCCCACGGGGGCTTTCCGCTCGCCGACCCGACCGTCACGCGGCGCGACGACGATGTGGCGCGGCCCGCTGCACTGCGGCATCGGTGCGCCGCGGTCCCGCGCCGGCCGCAAACCGGTCATGTGAAATATCAACTGAAGGGGAAGCTGGCCGGCACGCTGATATGTCGTCCCCCCCGCCGCGCGGATGTCGGGCGGCCGACCCTCGGCCACCGGCGTCGCCCGAATCGTCGCCTCGGCGCACGCGGCTCGGGGCGCCTGTGGCGTCGCGCGAGCGCGTCCGCGGGCGGCGCCGATCATAGCCCGACGCTATCGATCCCATAGGCACTCGGCATTTCAGTTCGGCCCTCTCCGCCGCGATATTCGCATCACCGGCTTCGAGACGAAGCCAAGCGAAACCCGAAGGAGACCGACATGACCCGCAAGACCCTCGCCCTCGCCGCCCTCGTCGCCGCCACCCTCGTTTCGGCCCAGAGCATCGTGAATGCCGCGCCGTATGGCGACCAGGGCAGCCGCTATGTCGAGACCGGCCACGGTGCCGTCGAGACCGGCTCCGACCAGGCCAAGGGCGGCATCCGCTGAACGACCGCCACCCCCGAGCCCCCGAACCATCAGATCGATAGGAGAACCCCCATGAACACGCTCAAGATCGCGCTCGTCGCCCTCGCCACCCTCGCCTCGGCCCAGAGCATCGTGAACGCCGCGCCGTATGGCGACCAGGGCAGCCGCTATGTCGAGACCGGCCACGGTGCCGTCGAGACCGGCTCCGACCAGGCCAAGGGCGGCATCCGCTGAGCCGCATCACCCCCGAACACACATTCGATCAGACTGACAGGAGAGCCCCATGAACACGATCAAGATCGCGCTCGTCGCCTTCGCCACCCTCGCCTCGGCGCAGAGCATCGTGAACGCCGCGCCGTATGGCGACCAGGGCAGCCGCTACGTCCAGACCGGCCACGGCGCCGTCGAGACCGGCAACGACCAGGCCAAGGGCGGCATCCGCTGAGCCGCAGAGCAGAGACGGGGGGCCGGTGCGCACCGGCCCCTCGTCTGCCGGCCCGCCGCGCCGGCGATCCGATTGCCCCGCACCGGGGGCGTGTTATAGATCGGCCGTCGCCGCGGGCGCCGGTCCGCAAAGCCCGTCCGCGGCGATGCCACGCGCGACGTGGTCCATGTCAGCCGAGGCCTGAGATGTCCGATCCGGACCGGTCCGCATTCGAATGCTGTCGCGACATGGACGCGCCGCTGTGCGAGCGCCTGGGCGCGCTCGATGCGGTCCACCAGGAGACGGTCCCGGCCCTGCACGAGGTGACCGACCGCCTGGTCGCCCGCCTGCGCGAGAGCGGCGTCGGTGCCACGGCCCCGCAGGTCGGCGACCTGATGCCGGACTTCCTGCTGCCGGACGCGAACGGACGGCTGGTCGGTCTCGACGATCTGCTGGAGACCGGCCCGGTGGCGCTGGCGTTCCACCGCGGCCACTGGTGCTCGTATTGCCGGCTGAGCGTCGACGCGCTGGCGAAGGCGCGCGCGGCCGCCGATTCGGCCGGCCTGCACATGGTGGCGATCGTGCCGGATCTGCAGGAGTTCGCGCAGAGCTTCGCGGCGGATGCGCGCGGCGCCGTCCCGGTGCTGTGCGACGTCGACAACGGGCTCGCCGCCAGCCTCGATCTGGTCGTCTGGATGGGCGACGAGATGCTCGACCTGACGAAGAAGGCCGGCATCGACCTGCCCCGCTACCAGGGCAACGACTCGTGGTCGCTGCCGATCCCCGCGACCTTCGTGGTCGACCGCGACCGGCGGATCCTGGCGCGCTTCGTCGACCCGGACTATCGCAAGCGGATGTCGATCGAGGCCATGCTGGCCGCCGTCGCGCCCGCGACCTGATCAGCACCGAAGCGGATCGATATCGGACGCGCGCGGGCCGGCGAGGTCCGGCGCGATTTCACGCCAGCAGACGTTTCCAGTTGCACGCGCGCAGCATCTTCATCGCGGCGGTCGCCGCCGGCGACCGCTCGCGGCCGGCGACTCCGTACAGATAGATGGTCCGCTCCAGCTCGAAGCCGGCGAGCGGCGCCCGCACGACGCTCGCGCCCGACAGCGCGCTCGCCGGCGCGACGGCGACGCCGAGATCCGCCTCCAGGAAATGGACGAGATCGCGCTCGCTGTGCAGCTCGTGCGCCCGGTCGACGTCGATGTCGGCCTTGCGCAGGAGCTCGGCGATGCGACCGGCGTGCTCGCAATAGACGCGCGTCAGGAGCCGCTCCTCGCGCAGATCCTCCGGCTCGACGACGGCGTGATTGGCGAGCCGACTGTCGGCGCCGATCAGCAGCTCGAACCGCTCCGAGAACAGCGGCCAGTGATCGAAGCGGTCCCAGCTCGTGTCGATCGCCGCGATCATGCCGAGCTCGGTCGTCCCGTCCTTCAGCAGGCGCGTGACGTCGGCGGCCGAGCCGCGCATCAGCCTGAGGTCGAGCCCGCGGAAATGCCGCCCGAGCTCCTGCAGATGCGGCACCAGGAGACTGCCGTCGATGCTCTCCGACACGGCGATCCGCAGCGTGCCGGCCTCGCCCTTCTTCATCGACGAGGCGAGCGCGCGGGCCGAGCGCGCGGCGTCGTCGCACTGCTGCATGAAGGGCAGCATGCGCTGGCCGAGATCTGTCAGCAGCGCCTGCGGCCGCTCGCGCCGGAACAGGTCCCCACCGAACTCGGCCTCGAGCTGCTGGATGGCGCGCGTGAGCGAGGGCTGCGAGACGTTGCACTCGCTCGCCGCCTGCGTGAAGTTGCGCGTCCTGGCGAGTGCCAGGAAATAGCGCACCTGATGCATTTCCATCCGGGCACCGAACCCACGGTCTCCATCCGCGGAGACTTCATTCGAAGACGTCTGACGCAGGAGACAGGCGCATCGCAGCGCCGAGCCCGCAGAAAGCGGCCTCCACGCGTGGAAGATTTAAGTTTCGAGCCCGCCAGGTCAAGGGCGAAGCGGCGCCGACCGCCGCCAGGCATCCCGTGCCGCGCGCCATAGCGCGACGCTATCGATCCCATAGGCACTCGGCATTTCAGTTCGGCCCTCTCCGCCGCGATATTCGCATCACCGGCTTCGAGACGAAGCCACAGCGAAACCGAAGGAGACCGCCATGACCCGCAAGACCATCGCCCTCGCCGCCCTCGTCGCCGCCACGCTGGTGTCGGCCCAGAGCATCGTGAACGCCGCGCCCTATGGCGATCAGGGCAGCCGCTACGTCGAGACCGGCCACGGCGCCGTCGAGACCGGCTCCGACCAGGCCAAGGGCGGCATCCGCTGAACGACCCCACCCCCGACCACATCACTGATCAGACCAACAGGAGACCCCCCATGAACACGATCAAGATCGCGCTCGTCGCCCTCGCCACCCTCGTCTCGGCCCAGAGCATCGTCAACGCCGCGCCCTCCGGCGACCAGGGCAGCCGCTATGTCGAGACCGGCCACGGCGCCGTCGAGACCGGCAACGACCAGGCCAAGGGCAATATCCGCTGACGACCAGCGGACGACGGCCGGCCCCGCCGGGGCCGGCCGATCCACACGAGCGCGGAGGTGCGTCATGAATCGACTGGGCTTTGCGATCGCCGTCGTCCTCGCAGTCGTCACGACAGGGATCACGATGGGTGTCACGGGCGCGCCGGCCGCGCCGTTCGGGTCAGATCAACCGCCGAACGTCGGCACGACGCCGGGCGAGGTGCGGAACGACGTGCCGCGCGGACCATTCTCGGCGCGCTCGGGGCCCGGCTTCGCGGCCGACGTCGTATGCCGCGACGCGACCCTGCTCGACACGATTCCGCCCGGCCGCGGCCGCCTGTTCGAGTGTCTTCCCGACGGCTCGCCGGCGACGCACGTTCCGCACTGAACGCCGTCGCGGTGTTGGACATTCAGCGCCGCTTGTTCAGGCCGGCCGCGTCGAGCGCGCGCTTGATCGTGTCCTCGACGAACTTCTGGACACCCGGACGAGGTCGCGGCGGATCCGCGGCGCGGCCTCGGGGCGGCGGCACGGCGGCGTCGGCCGCCGGCGCGACCCGCGGAGACTCGACGCGTTGTGCTTCGACACGCGGCGCCGGGCGCTCGCCGGCGAACGGGTTGACGATCGTGCGCCGCGTCTGCGTCAGCCCGAAGAAGCGGGCGATGTGATAAGACGACGAGATCCCGACCTCGATCAGATACTCGCCGGGCACGCCGTAGCTCGTGTCGTCGTCGCCACCGGCGACCGGGGCGCCGTGCGCCATCAGCGGAATGATGTAGCTCTCGATCACGTCGCGGCCCTTGGCGTCGGTCCACACGTGGCGCGGATAGCCGTCGACCGTCTCGGTCCGGTCAGGGCGCGTCGAGAGGCCGTGCACGTCGGTCCACTGCTTGAGCAGCTCCTCGGCGTTCTTCGGCTTGACCACCGTGTCGGCGCCGCCGTGCCAGACGGAGACGCGCGGCCACGGCCCGCGATGCGGCGAGGCGGCGCGCACCAGATCGCCCCATTCCTTCGGCTCGCGCACCTTCACCCGGAACATGCTCTCCAGCGCCTGGCGCATGCCGGTCGCGCTCTTGTAGGGCAGCCCGGCCACGATGGCGCCGGCGGCGAAGACCTCCGGATAGGTCGCGAGCATCACGGCCGTCATGGCGCCGCCCGCCGAGAGACCGGTGACGAAGATCTGCTTGGGATCGACCGCATGATCCTCGGCCATCTTGCGGATCATCTGACGGATCGAGGCGGCCTCGCCTTGCCCGCGCGTCGCGTCGTGCTCGCGGAACCAGTTGAAGCAGGTCTTCGGGTTGTTCGCCTCGGTCTGCTCGGGGAACACCAGCAGGAAGCCGTAGCGGTCGGCGAGCGTCGACCAGCCGGCGCCGAGATCGTAGCTCGCCGCCGTCTGGGTGCAGCCGTGCATCACGACGACGAGACTCTTGTTCGGCTTCTTCGGGACGTACTTGTACATCCGAAGGCCGCCCGGATTGGGCCCGAAGTCGGGCACCGCCGTGAGCCGGCTCGGCACGTCCGGCCGCTCGCGCGACGAGACGGCGCCCGGCATCATGCGCAGGAACGCTTCCCACTGCTTGCGCTGGCGCTCCAGCGCCGCGATTGTCGTCTGCAGACCGGGCACTCGTGACTCTCCTCGAACGCGCGCGACCGAGACTAACGCGCCCGGCGACGCTGCGATGCACAATTTCCTTGAACAATGTGTTGATGCGCGATCGCGGCCGTCCTAAGGCGTCGCATTCTGCGGCGTGATAACGTGAAAGTGACAGCGAATGGACCTCGGACTCGTCGGAAAAGTTGCAATCGTCACGGGCGCGAGCCGCGGCATCGGCCGCGCAATCGCATTGCGGCTCGCCGCGGAGGGCATGGACATCGCCCTCGTCGCCCGCTCCGCCAACGCGCTCCACGCCGTGCGCCGTGACATCGACGCGCTCGGCCGCGAGTGCGTCGCCTGGGCGGCGGATCTGCGCGAACCGAACGTCGCGACCGAGATCGTCGCCAAGACCAGCGGGGCGCTCGGCCGGCTCGACCTGCTCGTCAACAGCGCGGGCGCGACGAGGCGCGGCGACTTCCTCACGCTCACCGACGACGACTGGACCGACGGCTTCGCGCTGAAGTTCTTCGGCACGATGCGCCTGACGCGAGCCGCATGGCCGCTCCTGCAGGCGGCGGGCGGCAGCGTGATCACGATCGCCGGCACGGGCGGGCGCACCGGTGACGCGGAGTTCGCCATCGGCGGCAGCGTCAACGCGGCGCTCGGCCTGCTGACGAAGGTGCTGGCCGATCGCGGCATCGCCGACGGCGTGCGCGTCAACACGATCAATCCTGGCATCATCGAGACCGAGCGCTTCTTCGCCCGCCTGGGTCGCGTGATGGAGGAAACCGGCGTGTCGGAGGCCGAGGCGCGAGAGAAAATGCTCGCCGCACATCGCGTCGCCCGTTTCGGCCGGCCCGAAGAGGTCGCCGACCTCGTCGCCGTGATGGCCTCGCCTCGCTTCGGCCATCTCGCCGGCGCCATCGTCGACCTCGACGGCGGCGAGACGCGGACGGTGTGAGCCGGACGACGTGACACGCCGGGAATCCGGGACTCGTCATGGCCGGGCTCGTCCCCATCGGCGCTGAGTTCAGGTCCGAAGCCTCTCCGTCGTCATGCTCCGCGCAGGCGGAGCACCCAGTACGCCGCAGCGTTTCGACTGAAACAACGAACGCCGGTGGATACTGGGTCGTCCGCCTGCGCGGACGACGACCACCGAGAGGTTTTGCCTCAAGTCCTGACTTAGCGCCCAGGAGGCTCGTCCCGGCCATGCACGGTCCTGGTACGGTGCCGCCCGGAAGACATGGATGGCCGCGACCAGCGCGGCCATGACGATGCCAGAGTTCGCGGTGGCGTTCGGCCCGCCTCGCTTCACCTCTCCTCGTACGCGGACAAGTCCGTGATGGTCGGCGTCTCGCCGGTCAGCGGGTTGCCCGGATCCCAGGCGTAGCGCAGCGTCTCGAAGCGCAGGCTGCGGCCGTCGACCATCAGCAGGCGGCCGACCAGGCCCTCGCCGAAGCCGACGATCTCGCGCGCCACCTCGACGGCCATCAGCGAGCCGATCACGCCCGTGAAGGCGCCGAGAATTCCGGCCTCGGCGCAGGCCGGCACGGTGCCGGGCGGCGGCGGCTCCGGGAACAGGCAGCGATAGGTCGGGTTCGGCGTGCCGTCGGGCCCGCGCTCGTGCGGCCGCAGCGTCGTGATGGTGCCGTCGAAGATGCCGACCGCGCCGGTGACCAGCGGCCGCTTCGCGAGGCAGCAGGCATCGGAGACCATATAGCGGGTGGTGAAGTTGTCCGAGCCGTCGACGACGAGATCGTAGCGCGCGATCAGGTCGAGCGCGTTCGCCGGCCCGATGCGGGTCGGGTGGCGCTCGACCGTCACATGCGGGTTGAGCCGGCCGATCACCTCGGCGGCGCTGTCGACCTTCGGCCGGCCGAGATCCGGCGTCGCATGGATCACCTGGCGCTGCAGGTTGGAGAGCGACACCACGTCGTCGTCGACGATGCCGAGCGTCCCGACCCCGGCGGCGGCCAGATAGAGCAGCAGCGGCGCGCCGAGCCCACCGGCCCCGACCACCAGCACCCGCGCGGCCTTCAGGGCTGCCTGGCCGGGGCCGCCGACCTCGTGCAGCACGATGTGGCGGGCGTAGCGCTCGAGCTCGTCGGGAGTCAGCATCGTGGCACCTTTCTCCCCTCGCCCGGTTTGGCTAGGGTCGCCGCGCTCTACCACGTTCGGGAGGCCGGAATGAACCGTGTCGCGCCGCTCCTGCTCGCCGCCCTGCTCGCCGCCCCGCTCGCGGGGACGATCGCCGGCACCGTGCCGGCCGCGGCGCAGGCCCCCGGCCCGGCCGCCCCGCCGGCCCGGAA
>NZ_NHSK01000053.1 GCF_016653355.1 Rhodoplanes elegans
CCAGTGGCGGAACCCTGCCCACCCTGATAAAAGGCCGGCGGTTCAGACAAATGGTCGCGGTCGGGCGAGGCCCGGGGCGCGGCCCCGGCCGGGTCCGTGACGGACCGGCCGATCGGCCGGCAAGAAGGCGTGTCGTTCATGCGCACCGCAACCGTGAAACGCACCACCAAGGAAACCGACGTCGAGGTCGCGGTCGATCTCGACGGCGCCGGTAAGGCGTCGGTCGACACCGGCATCGGCTTCCTCGACCACATGCTGGACCTGCTCGCCCGCCACTCCCGCATCGACATGACGATCCGGGCCAAGGGCGACCTGCACATCGATCAGCACCACACGGCCGAGGACGTCGGCATCACGCTCGGCCAGGCGGTGCGAAAAGCGCTCGGCGACATGAAGGGCATCGGCCGCTATGCGGACGTCCATCTGCCCATGGACGAGACCCTGACCCGGGTGGCGCTCGATATTTCCGGGCGCCCGTTCCTGGTGTTCCGCACCAGCTTTCGGCGGGACAAGATCGGCACCTTCGACACCGAGCTGGTGCGCGAGTGGTTCCAGGCCTTCGCCATGAACGCCGGCATCACGCTGCACGTCGAGACGCTGTACGGCGACAACGACCACCATATATCGGAGTCGTGCTTCAAGGGGCTCGCTCGCGCGTTGCGGACCGCGGTCGCGATCGATCCGCGGACCAAGGACGAGGTCCCCTCCACCAAGGGCAGCCTGGGCGGCTGACGGCCCGGAGCCGACGAGACGCGCGGCCGGACGGGCCGCGGCCGCGGCCAGCGTAGGACGCGACCCAGCGAAGGACACGACATGGCAGTCTATGCAGTGCTGGAGCCCCCCGCCCGGCCGGACGGTCAGCCGGCCGATCCGATTCGGGTGCGCTTCGTGCGCGACGGCTTCTCCTGGGGCGCCTTCCTGTTCGGCCCGTTGTGGATGATCCGCCACCGGATGTGGCTGGTGCTGATCTGCTGGCTGCTGGTGATGGCGGGCTTCGGCGTCGCCCATGCGGCGCTCGGCGTGCCGGCCGGGGCGCGGATCGCCGTGTCGGTGCTGATCGCCCTCCTGGTCGGGCTCGAATCGGCGACGCTGCGCCGCTGGACGCTGCTGCGAGGCGGCTGGCGCGAGGCCGGCATCGTCGTCGCCGACGACCTCGAGACGGCCGAGCAGCGCTATTTCGCCCGTCGCGCCGACGCGGCCGCCGACCTCGACCGCACCTGGAGCGACGCCCCGGCGCCGCGGCTGCGGCCGGGCGGCCGCGGCGTCCTCGGCCTGTTCCCGCTGCCGGGAGCGGGGCGATGACGGTCGCCATCGTCGACTACGGCTCCGGCAACCTGCACTCGGCGGCAAAAGCCTTCGAGCGGGCGGCGCGCGAGAGCGGCCACGACCAGCCGATCCTGGTGACCAGCGACCCCGACGTGGTGCGGGCCGCCGACCGGGTCGTGCTGCCGGGCGTCGGCGCCTTCGCCGACTGCCGGCGCGGGCTCGAAGCCGTGACCGGTATGGTCGAGGCCCTGGAGGAGACGGTGCGCCGGCGCGGCCGCCCGTTCCTCGGCATCTGCGTCGGCATGCAGCTGATGGCCGAGCGCGGCCGCGAGTACGAGGTCGTCGACGGGCTCGGCTGGATTCCCGGCGAGGTCGACAGGATCACGCCGGCGGATCCGTCGCTGAAGATCCCGCACATGGGCTGGAACACCCTGAACGCGCTGGCGCCGCACCCGCTGCTCGACGGCATCGCGACCGGGCCGGACGGGCTGCACGCCTATTTCGTGCACAGCTATCATCTGAAGACGGCCGACCCCGGCGATCTGGTCGCGCAGGTCGACTACGGCGGGCCGGTCACCGCGATCGTCGCCGACGGCACCGCCGCCGGGACCCAGTTCCACCCGGAAAAGAGCCAGCGGCTCGGCCTCGCGCTGATCGCCAATTTTTTGAGATGGGCCCCGTGATCCTGTTTCCCGCCATCGACTTGAAGGACGGCCTCGCCGTGCGCCTGGAGCAGGGCGACATGGCGCGCGCCACCATCTTCAACCGCGATCCCGCCGAGCAGGCACGCCAGTTCGAGGAGATCGGGTTCCAGTACCTGCACATCGTCGATCTCGACGGCGCTTTCGCGGGCAAGCCCGTCAACGCCGCCGCGGTCGAGCGGATCCTCGAGCTGGTGTCGATCCCGGTGCAGCTCGGCGGCGGCATCCGCAACCTCGCGACCGTCGAAGGTTGGCTGGAGAAGGGCATCACGCGGGTGATCATCGGCACCGCGGCGGTGCGCGATCCCGAGCTGGTGAAGACGGCGGCCAAGGCATTCCCCGGGCGCGTGGCGGTCGGGCTCGATGCCCGTGGCGGCCGCGTCGCGGTCGAGGGCTGGGCCGAGGTGTCGGACCTGCCGGCGCTCGATCTCGCCCGTCGCTTCGAGGACGCCGGCGTCGCGGCCATCGTCTACACCGAGATCAGCCGCGACGGCATGCTGACCGGCCTCGATCTCGACGGCACCATCGTGCTCGCCGAGGCGATCTCGATTCCGGTCATCGCCTCGGGCGGCCTCGCCTCGATCGGCGACATCGAGAAGCTGATCGAGCCGCGCGCAAAAAAGCTCGCCGGCGCGATCGCCGGCCGCGCCCTCTACGACGGCCGCCTCGACGCCCGCAAGGCGCTGGCGCTGCTGAAGAGCGCGGGGGCGGTGTCGTGACTCCGGGGCGGATCGGCGACAGGTCCGAAGCGTTCTCGCGTGTGGGACGCAAGCGATTGATTCTGAACAAGGTTCGTGATGCCGCCATTGATCCGAGCGGGAACGTCGCTTATATTCGGAACAAATGGATTGGGGGTTCCCGGTCGGCGCTTGGCCTCGGAGTGATCCGGGGCCATTCGCTTTTCGAGAGCCCGCCGATCGAAAGGCCGACCGCAGTAGGGGCGTCACGGAAAGATTCGGATGCGGCCCAGCCCCGGCCGATCCCCGCGGCCGCGGACCAGCTTTTTCGCGATGATGTCGAAGGCGCGGTTGGGCTGGGTGGGGCGCAGGACCTTCAGGCCGATCGGCCGGGCCGTGAGATCGGCGATCTGCATGCCGGCCGCGTTGGCCTTCTTGTCGAGGAAGACGATCTCGAAGTTCGGCAGCTTTCGCTGGAAGACGTTCTCGCCGCCGACGATCCGCCGGAACTCCAGCTCGAGCGCCTTGTCCTCCCGATCACCGCGGCGCTCGAAGACGAAGTGGAGCGTCCTGGTCGGCGAGTCGTACCGGCTCACGAACTCGAACACCCGCTCGACGCAGAACGACAAGGCGAGGTGATACGGGTTCTCGGCGAACAGATCCTCGTGCTTGAGTCGGCGCTTGTCGATGACGGTCGCGATCATCCGGACTCGTGCGTCCGCCAGAAGCGTGTTGAGATCGGCCAGGAAGGCCTGATTCCGCTCCGGCACGTTCAGGAACGCGAAGGGCGGGAGCTTCTTGCGGATCTCCCGCTCGTGCAGGATCACGGTGTCGTGCCCGAACCACTTGAATTTCAGGGCATGCACGGCCGGTACGACGCGACGAACATACGTGGTCTTCTCGAACACGCACAGGCACAGAACAAACACCGGATACGCTTCGTCGATCTTGACGAGGCTGTGATCGCCGCTCTCGTCGGCGTAGATCACGAAATCGCTGAACTCTGACATCGCGCGCCCAACGAACGGCCACATCGTATCATGTTCAAGGTCCGCGTCATTCCCTGCCTCGACGTCAAGGACGGCCGTGTCGTCAAGGGCGTCAACTTCGTCGATCTGGTCGATGCCGGCGATCCGGTGCAGGCGGCGATCGCCTACGACGCCGCCGGCGCCGACGAATTGTGCTTCCTCGACATCACGGCGAGCCACGAGAACCGCGGCACCATTCTCGACGTGGTGCGGCGCACCGCCGAGGCGTGCTTCATGCCGCTGACGGTGGGCGGCGGCGTGCGCACCGTCGACGACATCCGGGCGCTCCTGCAGTCGGGCGCCGACAAGGTGTCGATCAACACGGCGGCGGTGAACAATCGCCAGTTCGTCAAGGAAGCGGCCGAGAAGTTCGGCAACCAGTGCATCGTGGTGGCGATCGACGCCAAGCGGGTGGCGGGCCCGGGCACGGCGCTGCCGGATGCGGCCGACCGGTGGGAGATCTTCACCCATGGCGGCCGCAAGCCGACCGGGATCGACGCGGTCCTGTACGCGAAAGAGGTCGTCGCGCTCGGCGCAGGAGAAATCCTGCTCACCTCGATGGACCGCGACGGCACCAAGTCGGGCTTCGACATCGCGCTGACCCGCGCCATCGCCGACGCCGTGCCGGTGCCGGTGATCGCCTCGGGCGGGGTCGGCACCCTCGATCACCTGGTCGAGGGCATCCGCGACGGCCACGCGACCGCGGTGCTGGCCGCCTCGATCTTCCATTTCGGCACGTTCACGATCCGGCAGGCCAAGACCCACATGGCCGCGGCCGGCCTGCCGATGCGCCTCGATCCCTGAAAAAACTCGCGAATTTCCCCTTCCGACGGACCAGACGAGCATGAGCGCCTTCACGCTGCACGACCTCGAGGCCATCATCGCGTCGCGCGCCGCGGCGAGCGCCGAGACCTCCTACACGAAGAAGCTGCTCGACAAGGGCGCCGCCCATTGCGCCAAGAAGATGGGCGAGGAGGCGATCGAGGTGGTGCTGGCCGGCGCAGGGGAGACCCGCGATCGCGTCGTCGCCGAAGCGGCCGATCTCCTGTACCATCTGCTGGTTCTGTTGAAGGCGCGCGACATTTCGATCTCCGAGGTCGAGGCCCTGCTGAAATCCCGTACGGCGCAATCCGGACTCGACGAGAAGGCCTCACGGAAGGATGCCTGACCCGATGGATCAGCTCGTCGTTCCCCGCTCCGGCACCCAGCTCTCCCCCTACCGCGTGTTCTCGCGCGACGAATGGGCGGCGCTGCGCGAAGACACGCCGATGACGCTCGAGCCGGCCGAGGTGATCAGGCTGCGCTCGGTGCACGACCGGCTCGACATCGAGGAGATCGAGGAGATCTATCTCCCGCTCTCCCGCCTCCTGTCCCTCTACGTCGCCGCGACCCAGAAGCTGTTCCGGGCGCAGCAGCGCTTCCTCAACACGGGCGACGCCAAGGTGCCCTACGTGATCGGCGTCGCCGGCTCGGTGGCGGCCGGCAAGTCGACCACGGCGCGCGTCCTGCAGGCGCTGCTGGCGCGCTGGACCAACGTGCCGAAGGTCGATCTCGTCACCACCGACGGCTTCCTGTTCCCCAATGCGGTGCTGCAGCAGGAAGGCCTGATGGACAAGAAGGGCTTTCCGGAGAGCTACGATCTGCCGGCGCTGCTGCGCTTCCTCTCGCACATCAAGGCCGGCCGCCGGCCGGTGCGGGCGCCCGTCTACTCGCATCTCGTCTACGACGTGGTGCCCAACGAGTGGATCGAGATCGACCGCCCCGACATCCTGATCGTCGAGGGCGTCAACGTGCTGCAGACCGGCCGCCCGCCCAAGGACGGCAAGGCGATCCCGTTCGTCTCCGACTTCTTCGACTTCTCGGTCTATATCGACGCCGACGAGGACGTGCTGCACCACTGGTACGTGAAGCGGTTCCTCGCGCTGCGCGGCACCGCGTTCCGCGACCCCAAGTCTTACTTCCGGCGCTACTCGCAGCTCACCGACGACCAGGCGGTCGCCATGGCGACCGACATCTGGGAGCGCATCAATCTGGTCAATCTGCAGGAGAACATCCTGCCGACCCGCCAGCGCGCCGACCTGATCCTGAAGAAGAGCGAGACCCACCGCATCGCCGAGGTCGCACTGCGGCGGCTGTGAGCGAGCGGCTGCCTCGCGACTCTCACCGTCATCCTGAGGTGCTCGGCCAATGAGCTCGGATTTACCCGAGATCAGCATGATAAGTGCGCAAGTCGGCTATAGCCGACGTGCGTGGCCGAGCCTCGAAGGATGTACGGCCCGGGCCGTCGCCCTTCGAGGGCCGCTGCGCGGCCACCTCAGGGTGACGGGTGCAGTCCATGATTGCGACGCAGATCACGCCGCGTGGCGCTCGGCGCCGGCGCCGAAATGGCCGATGTAGCGGGTGTTGATCAGGCTCACCGGCAGGATCACCAGGATGTCCGTCGTGCCGAACTGGCGGTCGATCACGGCGCCGTCGCCGATCACGGCGCCGATCCGCAGATAGCCTTTCACCAGCGGCGGCAGCGCGTGCAGGGCCGCCTTCGCGTCGATGCTCTCCTTGGCCATGCGGTCGAGCGGCACGTAGCGGCGCGGCAGCGCGCGGGCCCGCCACGCCTCTGGGGCCGGCGCGTAGTGGTGCAGGAACGACAGCGGCAGCGCGAGCGCGTCCGGATCGGTGCCTTCGAGGCTGGCGCAGCCGAGCATCACGTCGACCTTGTGGCGCAGCACATAGGTCCAGATGCCGTGCCATAACAGCTCGACGGTGCGCTTGTTGCGATAGGGCGGCAGCACGCAGGAGCGGCCGAGCTCGAGGAACTTCATCCCGCGATGACGCGCGATCAGCGGCGCGATGTCGAACTCGCCGGCCGTGTAGAAGCCGCCGCGGCGCTCCGCGATCTCCTGACGCAGCAGCCGGTAGGTGCCGACGACGGCCGGACCCTGGCGGGTCGGCTTGTCGTGATCGAGCACCAGGAGATGATCACACAGCGCGTCGTAAGGGTCGACGTCGCGGCGCGCCAGCATCGTCGTGGCGTCGGCGACGGCCGACATCTCCTGATAGAACACGTCGAAGCGCAGGCGCTGGGCGCGGCGGATCTCGGCGGCCCGATGGGCGAGCCGCACCTCGAGCGAGCCGATGCGGCCGAGCGTCTCGTCGCTGCGGGTGAGCCGGGGATCGGAGACGCGCAGGCCGCCATAAGCCTTCAGCGCCGCGAGCTTGGGGACGCCGGCGCCGGGGCGCGGCAGACCGGCCAGGCCGAACAGGCGTTTCGGAGGAGTCTCGCGCAACGACGCGGGCATCGACGGCTCCCGAAATCAATCAGTCGGACTCGGGCGAACGACGCGATTCGCGGCACCCGGCCGATCATCGTCAAATAAGCCGCGGCGACCACGGATTTATGACGCGGCCGCGTTCAATGTAACAAGTCTACACTGTCGCATCGCGCCGCGGCAGGGCCGTGTTCGCGACACCGGTCCGGAGGTCGGGGCGGTCGGCGAGCGCGTTCACGCCGGCTCAGGCGGCCAGCACGACGCCCCTTCGGCCGTGGCCGATGAGCGCCTCCAGCCGGTCGCGGTCCAGCGGCTTGACCAGAACGGCGTCGAGCCCGGCCGTCGTGTAGGCCGCGGGATCGGCCGGCGAGGCGTCGGCCGTGAGCGCCGCGATCAAAGCTGCGGGAAGACCCTGCTCGGCCTCGTGCGCGCGGATTTGACGCGTCGCCGCGAGGCCGTCGAGACCGGGCATGTGCAGATCCATCAGGATCACGTCGTAGGCGCGGCCGCTGTCGACCGCCTGCCGCCACGCCGCGACGGCGGCGAGGCCGTCCGGCGTGACCGTGACGCGGTGACCGAGCCGCTCGAGCAGGGCGCGGACCAGGAGCGCGTTGATCGGATTGTCCTCGGCGACCAGCACGGCGCGTGATGGTCCATGAGCGACAGCATCGAGGCGCGGCGCGTCCGGCGCCGGCGCGGCGCTGGGGGCCGGGTCGGCGGCGGCGGCGGCG
>NZ_NHSK01000054.1 GCF_016653355.1 Rhodoplanes elegans
CCGCCTTCGCCGTCGTGCCCGCGGCCGCACCGGCCGTGGCTGCGCCACCGGCACCGCCGATCTCGTCGGGGTGCAGCACCACGAGGCGCAGGCCGTCGGGGGTCGCCCGGACGGCGAGATGGACGTGGGCGCCCTGCGGCAGCGGCACCGCGGTCTGCACGTCGATCAGCGAGTCGCCGACGGCGAGCTGGACATGGGTCTGGTCGAGCACCCGCATCACCAGGGCGTCGACGATCTGCCCCGGCGTGAAGGCCGGCGCGTTGCCGCCGCCTTGGGTGTTCAGCGCCACCGCGATGGGCGAGACGACGAGATCCACGGGCCGCATCCGTCGGTTCGAGGGGTCTCCACCCTGAACGCTAGCAGGCGGGCGTAAACCGAACGTTAACCTCTGGGTTGCGGCGAAGCCGTTCGTGAGACGACTTCCCCGTGACGGCGTCGATGCCGTCCACGGCCCGCAGCGCGGGAATGACGAAATCCGTGAAGGCCCGCACCGCAGGACGCATGAAGCGCGCAGACGAATAGGCCAGAAAGGCCTCGGTCGGCTTGACCTCCCAGTCGGCCAGGATGCGAACCAGGCGGCCCTCCCCCAGCGCCTCGGTCACGAGCAGCCGTTGCACCGGTCCGGCCGCGTGCCCGCCCATCAGGGTCCGGGTGATCACGTCGGCATTGTTGGTCCGCAGCACCGGTCGGACCGGGACCTCGATCGTCTCGTCGGCGCGCTGGAGGGTGAGGTGGTCGCCGGGCGACACCGCCGACGTGACGACGAGATCGAGGTCGGCGAGCTGCGCCGGCGTATCGATCGGGCCGACCCGCGCCAGAAAGGCAGGAGCGCAGACCATGATGCGCCGGATCAGACCAAGCCGGCGGACCACCAGCTCCTGGCCTTCGGGCCGGCCGTATTTCACCGCGAGATCGTAGTTCTCGTGGACGAGGTCGACGCTGCGGTTCTCCAGCACGAGATCGACGACGACACCAGGATGCTCGGCCTGGAACGCCAGCACGAGCGGATAGAGGTGCCGGACGCCGATGCAGGAGGGGGCATGAACACGCAGCGGCCCGTCGATCGCGCCCATGTCTCGGCGCACCCCTTCGAGTGCGGAGTCGATGGTGGCGAGGGCCGATCGGCTCGCCTCGTAGAGAGACTGGCCCTGCGGGGTGGGACGCACCAGACGCGCGGACCGGTCGAGCAGCCGCGCTCCGACATGCCGCTCGAGGTTGCGCAGATGCTTGGTCACCGCCGGCTGTGACACCGAAAGGTCGCGCGCGGCGGCGGTCACCGAACCGCGCTCGACCGTCCGCACGAAGGCCCGCAGGGCAAGCGCCAGATCCATTCATTCCTCGCGGTTATAGGATCTATCACCCATAACACCTGGACGCGGTCGGTGCCAGCGGGCATCCATGGTGTCGGACAATCGACAGGAGTGGCCCGCGTGACGATCGATCGACGCAAGTTTCTGAGCGGCGCGATGGCGGCGAGTTCCGGCCTGCTGGCCGGCTGCGCGACGACCCAAGATACGAGCCGGCTTCAGCCGGGCGGCCCGGTCGCGCGTGAATACGCGGCCATGTACGGGGCGATCGACACCGAGCCGTTCCCGATACCGGCGGTCGATCTCTCGACGATCGACACGCGTTTCCTGCGCCGCGAGGTCGCCTTCAGGACCACCGAGCAGCCCGGAACCATCGTCGTCGATCCCGGCGCTCGCTACGCCTATCTGGTGCTCGAGCGCGGCCGCGCGATGCGCTACGGCGTCGGCGTCGGCAAGGAGGAAGGGTTCAACTTCCGCGGCAGCGCCGTGATCGCGCGCAAGGCCGAGTGGCCGCGCTGGACGCCGACCCCCAACATGATCCGCCGCGAGCCGGAGCGTTACGGGAAGTATGCGGGCGGCATGCCGGGCGGTCCGGAAAACCCGCTCGGTCCGCGCGCCCTCTATCTCTACCGGGACGGCCAGGACACCTATTATCGGCTCCACGGCACGGTCGAACCGGCGACCATCGGCACCATGGTGTCGTCGGGCTGCGTCCGGCTGATCAACCAGGACATCATCGACCTGTACCGCCGGGTCCCGACCGGGACCAAGGTGGTCGTGCTCCCGTCGGGCGGCGAGGCGACGAGCTGAGGGTCAGCCCTCCGGCACCAGCTCCAGCACCGCGGCGGCCGCGTCGAACTCGCTGCGGCGATGCGAGCGGCGGGCGAGCGCCTGCTCGTCGTGGCCCCACAGCTCCATGTTCCAGTCCTCGTCGACATGGGCCGCCGCCCAGGCGTCGTCGGCCGTGACGACGCCCTCGGCGAGCGCGAGCGCGAGGAGCGCCGAGCCGGTCAGCGCCGTCACCACGTGCAGGGCGCCGAGCCGCCAGGCGCCGGGCGGGATCAGCCGCCGCATCGTCTCGACGGCCCGCTCCGGCTGGGTCGCGAACACCACCCCCTCGACCAGCACGAAGCGCGCCCCGTGACTGTCGCGCGCCCAGGCCAGCACCGGGTCCCAGGCGCGGCTCTGCTTGTCGACCAGCCGGGCCGGCCCCTCGGCCCGGTAGACGAGGAGATCGGAGCCGAGATAGCGGGCGATCTCGGAGGCGACCTCCTCGGGCGTCTCGACGACCGCGTCGATGATCGCGTTGGCGAGCCGGGTCAGCGGCATCGTGCCGGGATCGATCATCTCGGTCTGCGCCCGCCACTCGGCGGCGCAGCGCTCGGCGATCGCCGCCGTCGGGAAGGCGAGCGTCCGCCGCGCCGGGGTACGCACCGGCCGGCCGTCGAGTTCGACCGCGACACCCTCCGGCGCCTCGCGCAGCGTCACCTCGGCGTAGAAGCGCCGCCGCAGCGGCCGCATGGTGCGCCTGGCCGCCTCGTTCGGATCGGCCGGGCTCGCGGCGAAGAAGTCTTCGAACAGATCGGACATCGGTCTCCCCGCGGCCACGACTCCGGCGGAGGCGAAGGGCGGCCGGCCCCGCTTATCTAGGGGCCGCGAGGCGCCGCGGAAAGCGCCGGCGCACCACCCTCCCCGCCGCGCCTTGCGCGCCGCGGTCGTCCGGCCGCCGGAAACAATTGTCCTGGCGATCCGAAACGCAGAAGCCGCGTTCCCGGCCCAATTGGGTTTCATGGTCACGGGCGTTCGCCGGCCCGGACCGCCGACCAGGGCTCTCGTCCGCGCCGCGACCGCCGGGGCCGATCCGTCCCGGTCATCGTTCAGGAGTCTTGCCATGATCGGAAAATCCGTGATGGCCGCGGCCGTCGCCGCGCTGCTCGGCCTGTCGCTCTTCTCCGTCACGAGCGAAGCGCGCGCGCAAGGCCGGATGATCGAAACTCCAGGCCGACCCGGTCCGGGAGCACCGGGCCTCGGCCCGAGGCCCGGATCGGGACCCGGACCAGGGCTGCGGCCGGGTCCGGGCTGGGGCCCGGGGCCGGGTCCCTGGGTGGCTCGGCCGTGGGGCTGGGGCGCCTATCCGTGGGGCTTCTGGGGCTATCCGGCCTATTGGAACGGCTCCTATCCGACCTTCAGCGAGGTCGACGAGATGCCGTGCCTGCGCAAGGTGTGGCTGAGCAAGACGCGGTGGACGTGGCGGCGCCTGTGCTGAGCACGACGGGCGGCCGCACACGGCTTCGATCGCAAGATCCGGGACCGAACGCTGTTTACCGCGGCACAATTGGTCCGACGCGGCGTTGGGCGATCGAGAGCCGATGCCGCCCTCGTCGTCCCTCGCGGGAGTGCTGCTCGCGAGCGCGCCGACGAACCGGCCCTGCCCGGCTCGTTCAGCGAAAGGAGAACGGCATGATCCGGACATCTGTGGTGGCGGCCGCGGCCGTGGCGGCGCTCGGCCTCGTGGCGACGTCGACGCCCTCGCACGCTCAGCGCGGCATCGGCTGGCAAGGCGGCGGCTGGCACGGCGGCGGCTGGGGCTACCCCGCCTACGGCTATCGCTACGGTTACGCCCCACGCTACGGCTACGCTCCGCGCTGGGGCTATGCGCCGGCCGGTTATTACGGCTACGCCGCTTCGCCGGGCTGGGGCGCCCCCTGCGTCCAGCGCGTCTGGTGGCGCGGCGCCTGGCGGCTGCGCCGCGTCTGCTGATCGATCGCCTCGCCGCGGGCGACCCTTCTCACGGGCGCCCGCGGCGCTTCGCCTTGACCTTGCCGAGATGCGCCCGTAGGTGCCCGGCGGTACGCGCCTGCTCCCCTGTCGCGGGCGTCGACACCGCATCCTGCCGGCTCCGCCGCGCGCAACTCGCAGCAAGGTCCATGAACGCCTCTCACCCCCTCGCCGCCGCCGCTTTCGGGCTCGCCCTCCTCGCCGCCGCGCCCGCGCAGGCGCAGTTCGCCACGCCCGAGGAGGCCGTGAAGCAGCTCTACGCGCTCTACGGCACCGGCAAGACCGATCTCATGGGCCTGCCCAACGAGCCGAAGGTGCTGCGTCGCTACTTCGTGCCGGCCGTGGTCCAGGGCTATCAGAAGGCCGAGCTGATCGACGCCGACTTCTTCGTCCAGGGTCAGGACTTCGAGCTGTCCGACGTCACGGTCGCGCCCGCCATGGTGACCGGCGACAAGGCGACGATCGCCGTCGATCTCAAGAACATGGGCCAGCCGCTTCATCTCGACTTCGAGCTCGCCAAGGGCAAGGACGGCTGGCGCATCGCCGATGCCCGCACCCCGAAAGGCGACACGCTGCGCAAGATGCTGGCGCGGTCGCGCTGAGCCGATCGCGGCACGCTCTGTTCGTCGATCGCGATACGACCGGCTGCGGGCGTCACCTCCGGTTGCCCGTCCGCAACCGATCGTGTCCGGAAATTTCGCCACTGTTGCATTTTTCTCGCGGCCGCAGGACACACCCCACGGAGGCGGCCGGTATCTTTCTACAGCATTGATTTTGCTTTTCTTTTTTCGTGCGGCGCGGAGCCGCTGCGGCATTTGGCCGACTTGCGGCGTGTCCGTGGTGCACGCCGTGGAACCTGTACAAAGCCGGACGCGCCCTGCAATTTAGGATCTTGGAGTCGCATGGGGGACGTCGCGCGCCGGGGACCGCGCGCGTCGTTATTCGGGGGTGGTTTCTTGATCGTCGTCGTGGGGCTGGCGTTCGAGGCGAAGATCGTCGCGGACGCGGGGATGCGTGTGATCTGCAGCGGCGACGGCCGCAACCTCGCCGCGTCGTTGACGCAGGCGATCGACGACGAATGCGGCGGGCTGATCAGCTTCGGGGTGGCCGGCGGGCTGCATCCGGATCTCGAGCCCGGCACCTGTGTGGTCGCGGCCGAGATCCTGTCGGGCAGCGCCCGTTTCCCGACCGATCCGACGTGGTCGCGCAAGCTCGCCGACACGATTCCGGGGGCGGTGCGCGGCGCCATCGTGGGCGTGCCGAAGCCGGTCGCCCACACGGCCGCCAAGCGCAGCCTGCACGACTCGACCGGGGCGCTCGCCGTCGACATGGAGTCCCACATCGTCGCCGAGATCGGCGCCGCGCACGCCCTGCCGGTGGCAGCGATCCGGGTCATCACCGATCCGGCCGACCGCGCGCTCCCGAAGGCGGCGCTCGCCGCCATGCGGCCGAACGGCACCACCGACATCCTCGCCATGGTGCGGCAGGTGATGCGCCAGCCCAAGGAGCTGCCGGCCCTGATGCGCACGGCGCTCGACGCGCGCGCGGCCCGTGCCACGCTGGTGCGCGGCCGTCGGCTGCTCGGCCCCGGCCTCGGCCTGGCCGAGTTCGCCGCCTCCGCGACGCCGTCCTTCGGCGGCTGAGCGCGCGCGAGCGAGGCGCACCGCCTCTCCCTCGTCACCGCCAGACCTGATCCGGCGGTCCATCGTCTTTCAGGCGTTCAGCCGATCGGCTTCAGCGCGGCGGCGTAGAGCTTGGCGCGCTGCACGTAGCCGTCGGCGCCCGCCCGGATGCGGTCGACCGCGGCGTCGTCGAGGGTGCGCACCACCTTGCCGGGCGCCCCGACGATCAGCGAGCGCGGCGGATAGGTCTTGCCCTCCGGGATCACGGCGCCGGCGCCGACGATCGAGCCCTCGCCGATCTTGGCGCCGTTCATCACGATCGCGCCCATGCCGATCAGGCTGTTCGACGCCACCGTGCAGCCGTGCATGATCACGTTGTGGCCGATCACGCAGTCGCTGCCGATGGTGAGCGGAAAGCCCATGTCGGTGTGCAGCGTCGCATTGTCCTGGACCTGCGAGCGGACGCCGATCTCGATCCACTCGTTGTCGCCGCGCAGCACCGCGCCGAACCAGACGCTCGCCTCGTCGAGGAGCCGCACCCGGCCGATCAGCACGGCCGTGTCGGCGACCCAGAAGCGGCCGGCCGGCGGCAGCTCGGGGACGAGATCCTGCAGGGCGTAGATGGGCATGCGTCGCGCCTCCGGGTCGAATGGTCGGATCGTGCGGTGGGGTCGAGCGTTTCCGCCCCCCCCTTAGCCCGGAGACGGGACCAGCGGAAAGTGCCGCGCGCGGCGGGCGGCGCGGCCGCCGCACTCAACCGATCAGGCGCGCGAGCCCGCTGGTCACGACCTCGACGGTCATCACCACGATGGTGCCCGACATCAGGCTCCACAGGCCGGCGATGATGGTGGCGATCATCACGAACTCGAAGCGCCGGCGCTCGATGATGCGGCCCCGCACGGTGTTGCGCATGATGATGAAGGGCGCCGCGAAGACCAGGAACGGCACCGCCGCGAAGCTCGCGGCCGAGGCGCCCTGCTCCAGCAGCCGGAACGAGGCCGGCCGCTGCGCCCACATCTGGTAGCCGGTGGCGATCAGGCCGGCGAAGGCGAAGCCAATGGACAGGGCGAGAAAGTTCTGAATCGACTCCGGCGACATGACACGGCTCCGCACGCACTGCGACCCGACAGGTGTGCCCCATCCGGCCCGCCGCCGCCACGCTATCGTTAAAGAACGGTTAACGCGAGAGGGCGCGGGATCGAGGCCCCGTGGTTCGAGACGCGGTGCTGCGGCGCGCCGCCCGACGAGGAAACGACATCGCGACGTGCAGCCGCCCGCCTTGGCGAGAAGCGGTTAACGACCGCGTGGCACACTCCGCGCCGAACTCGGACGGCGTGGCGTGAGCGTGGCGTATGGTGGACGTGGCGTATGGGGCGCGGGTGCGGCCGGCACGGCGGCGGCACAGCCGCAGGGCCATGGTGGCGATGGCCGGCCTCGTTGTGGTGGGTGGCGTCGCGGTCGCGGCGGGCATGTGGTCCGTCTGGGCCCGCTGGCCGGCGACGCCGGCGCCGGTCGCGGCCGATGCGCCGCACCTGCCGATCGTGGTCGCGGCGGAGACCTTCACGGTCGCGCCGGGCGCGATCCGGATGGCGATGCAGCGCCGGCCCGGCCCGCAGGAGCGCCTCGATCTCGTCTACGCCTGGCCGGACCTGACGCCGCCGCGCCCCGTGGACCCGGTTACGACCGGAGCGATCGCCGGCGACCGGATCGCGAGCGATCGCCTTCCGGGCGAGCGGCTTCCGGGCGAGCGCGGCCCGGGTGACCGCGTCTATGTCACGATCGCACCGGCCGCCGGCGCGCTGGAGCCGGCCGAACGGCTGCGCGTCCTCTGGCTGCGCTACGTCCGTGACATGCTCGAGCCGGCCCCCGACGGGCTCGCCGTCGTCGAGTTCCGCGACGGAACGCCCTATCAGGGCGAGGACCTCGCCTGGGAGGAGAACGCGCCGGAAAAGTTCCTGGCCCGTTGCGAGCGGCCGACGCCGGGCCGCCCGCCGGCGACCTGCCTGACCGAGAAGATCGTCGGCGGCGCCGTGGTGACGATGCGGTTCCCACGCGAGTGGCTCGCCGACTGGCACAAGGTCGCCGACGGCTTTTCACGGCTGCTCGTCACCGTCCGGCCGAAGGCCGGGTGAGGCCACTGCGCCGCTCTAGGAGTGAAACAATGATGCCGGTGCTCGGCTTCGTGCCCCGGACAAGGTGCGGCAGGCCGCAGGCCTGATGCGCCGCAGATCCGGGGCCCGGAGCGCCACGAGGGCCATAAGCTAAAAAAGATTCACCCGACCGTCTCGCCCGATCGCCCATAGTGTCCCGGTTCGCGGCGCGATGCGCCGCGCCCGGGACACGAGGCTTTCGCCGAATCCGATGCCCTACTCCAGATCGGTGCTGAGGATCGCCATCTGGAAGTTGTAGGAACGGTCGTCGTCCTCGTCGTCGACGAACAGCACGCCGATGAACTCCTCGCCGATATAGACCTCGGCCGAATCGTCCTTCTTCGGGCGCGGCACGACGCGCAGGCGGGCATTGCCGAACAGGCGGCGCAGATAGCCTTCGAGCTTGCGGATTTCAACGGCGTCCACGGGCGGGCTCCTTTTCCGTCGTCGGGATCGGCGGCGGCGCCAGGAGCGGCGCGCCGGTGATGGGTGGGGAGTCCATACGGGGGCCGGCGCGGTCGCGCAAGGCGCCCGGTGGACATCTGCCATCCGTATGAGGCGTAAGCCGATTTCGCTCCGCCCGCGGGCCTAGAGGCCGAGCTCGCGCAGCATCTGGTCCATGGCGTGCGACGGCTCGGCGCAGCCGGCATCGCCGACCACCTTGGCGGGCACGCCGGCGACCGTGGTGTTGTGCGGCACCTCCCGCAGCACCACCGAGCCGGCGGCGATGCGGGCGCAGTGACCGATCTCGATGTTGCCGAGGATCTTCGCCCCCGCCCCGATCATCACGCCATGGCGGATCTTCGGGTGGCGATCGCCGGTCTCGTTGCCGGTGCCGCCGAGCGTCACGTGATGCAGGATCGAGACGTCGTCCTCGATCACGGCGGTCTCGCCGACGACGAGGCCGGTGGCGTGGTCGAGGAAGACGCCGCGGCCGATCCGGGCCGCCGGATGGATGTCGGTCGCGAACACGACCGACGACCGGCTCTGCAGATAGAGGGCGAAGTCGCGCCGCCCGCGGCTCCACAGCCAGTGCGCCAGCCGGTGCGCCTGGATGGCGTGGAAGCCCTTGTAGTAGAGGAGCGGCTCGAGGAACCGGCTGGTCGCCGGGTCGCGGTCGACGACCGCGACGATGTCGGCCCGGAACGCCTCGCCGATCTCCGGGCTCGCGTGCAGCGCATCCAGATAGGCGCCGCGAATGAGCTCGCTGCCGAAGTCGGGATGGTCGAGCCGCGCCGCGACACGGCGAACCACCGCATCCTCCAGCCGGTCGTGATGCAGCACCGCGCCATACGCAAAGGACGCGAGCTCCGGCTCGCGCCGGGCGACCGCCTCGGCCTCGGTGCGGATGCGGTCCCACACCGGGTCGACGCGGCCGAGCGTCCTGGTGATGCTCCGGTCCTGCAACATGCCGTTCTCCCGCGCGCCGCCGGGCCTGCGTGCCGGCATCTTACTCCCGGCGTGACCGGACGGCACGCCGTTCCTCACGGCCGCTCGGTCAGGAACTCCAGCACGGCCGCCTTGTAGACGCGGTCGCCGACCGCCAGCATGTGGTCGCGGCCCGGGATGTCGACCAGCTTGGCACCGGGGATGAGATCCGCGAGCTCGCGGCCCGGTCCGGAGACGTCGTCCTTCGTCCCGATGGCGATCAGCACGGGGGGCTCGATGCGCCCGACCTCGGTGGTCGTGAGCGTCTGGCGTGAGCCGCGGATGCAGGCCGCGAGCGCCCGCAGATCGGACTTGGTGCGGTCCGCGAAGGCCCGGAAGGTGCGGCCCTGCGGATCGGTCACGTCGGCGAGCGAGGGCGCCTCCATGGCCTCGGCCACCGCGTCCGGCAAGCCGGCGCCGTCGACCAGGTGCCAGCCGAGCCCGCCGAAGGTCGCCGAGCGCACCCGCTCCGGATGGGCGAGCGCCAGGAACGCCGTCACCCGCGCCCCCATCGAGTAGCCCATCACGTCGGCCTTGCCGATGCCGAGATGGTCGAGCAGCGCCCGCACGTCGTCGGCCATGGCGCCGGCGTGATAGGCGGCCGGCTCGTAGAGCTTGGTCGAGGCGCCGTGGCCGCGCATGTCGAGCGCGATCACGCGGCGGCCAGCATGGGTGAGGGTGTGGACCCAGCGCGGGTGCACCCAGTTGGCCTCCTTGCTGGAGGCGAAGCCGTGGACGAGCACGATGGGCTCGCCCTCGCCCTTGTCCAGATAGGCGAGCTCGACAGGACCGTTCTTGAAGGACAGCATTCTCGTGAGGACAGTTGGAAGGAGCTTGATCAGGCCGGCTGCGTCGCCGTCCGAGGGGTGAGCGAGAGAGCCGCGGCGGCGCGCGCGGCTTTTCGGGCGCGTCGCTTCTTGGAGAAGGCGAACACCCGACGGGTGGCGCGCTCGGTCAGGCTCTTGACCAGAACGAGCGCCCAGATCAGCGACATCAGCGCGCTGAACGACCAGTTGAACAGCGTCATGGCGCCCGTGGTCAGCACCAGCGCGGCGCGGCCGCCGAGCTTGAGGATCGCGCGCGTCTTGCCGCCGTTCTTCTCGGCGATCTTGGCGAGGCGCGCCACGTCCTTCGGACCTTCGGCGAGCTTCAGCCCGTCGAGGGCCGCGCGCGTCCCGGCCTTGGCCTGCACCTTGCCGGCGTCGCGGACGAGATCGACCAGTGGCTCGGCCTTGTCGAGCTTCACGGCGGCCTTCAGGCCGCGCGCGGCCGTGGCGGGCTGCAGGAGCGCGGTGCCGGAGACGGCGCGCCGGGCCTGGGCGAGATCGACCACCCCTCGGAGCGAACGCGCCGTGAAGGCGACGAGCCCCGCCCCCATCTTGCCGGTCTTCCAGGCCGCCTTGACGACCGAGACGCCGGCGCGCGCCGGCGCCGCGGCGCCGAGCGACACATAGGTGCCGGCCGTGACGGCGAGACCGACGCAGGCGAGACCGAGCACCAGCTCGTCGGCTTCGGCGCCGGTCGCCAGCCGGCCGCCCTCGCGCACCGCGTCGCGGATGTCGCCGAAGACGAACAGGTCGCCCAGGAGTGTGCCGGCGAGGCCGGCGCCGTCCTCCGGCTCGCCGGTGACGAGGCCCATTCCGAAGCTCTTCGCCGAGCGCGCCGCCTGCGCGGACGCCGTGCCCGCCGCGGCGACCCGCGCCAGAAGCCCCGGATCGAGCGTGATCGCCCGCGACTGCGCGAGCTCGGCAAAGCTCTGCGCCAGTTCGGCATCGCCGGCGGCGAGCGCCGCCTCGATCTCGCGACGCGCGACCTCGGGCGTGAGTGCCTTGTCGACCGCGCGGTCGGCGAGCCGCACCGGGTTGTTCTGGTCGAGCAACAGGCCGGCCGAATCGAGCGCCGTCGGCGTGGCCAGCCACAGGCCGCCCGCCACGGTCGCCACCACCAGGAATGGCAGTGCGAGCTCGCTGCGCAGCCTTGCCCGTCGCTCGGATCGTTCTGTCGGCACTAGGAAATCCTATCCGGTGTCGCTATGGTCCGCACGCGTTTGTCGTCCTGCCGACCCGGTTCCGTTCACGCCCGGACGACAGTCTCGCTCCAAGCTCCGTTCACGTACATCCCGATCGCGTACACCCGGATCGCTGACAAGACGTTGCCGCAGAGGTGGAATCATGGCGGACAAGATCGTACCCCACTTCCATAACGATCCCGGCGTTCAGACGATCGCCATCGGGGCCAAGCGCTTCATGTGCATCGGCGCCAGGCCGCCCTTCGATCATCCGCACGTCTTCCTTGATATGGGGGACGACAGCGAGATCGTCTGCCCCTACTGCTCTACCCTCTACAAGCACGACGCCACCCTGCACGGCTTCGAGGCGCGGCCGCCCGAATGCGCACTCGAGGAGAGCCGCGCCGCCTAGGCGTCTCCCCCGGTGGTCGAGTCGCGGACGATCCTGATCGCCGGCGCCGGCATCGGCGGGCTGACGGCGGCGCTCGCGCTCGCCGACCGCGGGTTCCGGGTCGTGGTGCTGGAGCAGGCGACGAGGCTGGAGCCGACCGGCGCCGGCCTGCAGCTCTCCCCCAACGCCACCCGCGTACTGATCGGGATCGGCGCAGCGCCGAAGCTGAGCGCCGTCGCGGTGACGCCGGACGTGGTGCGGGTGCGCAACGCCCAGGGCGACGACCTCGCCCGCATCCCGATCGGCAACGCGCCGCAGCGCTACGGCGCCCCCTACTGGGTCGCGCATCGCGGCGACCTCCACAGCGTGCTGCTCGAGCTCTGCGCGACCCGGCCGGACATCAAGCTGGTGCTCGGCGCCCGGGTCGACGAGTACGCCGTGCACGCCAACGGCGTGACGGTGGCGTCGGCCGGGCCGACGGTCCTCGGCGAGTTTTCCGGGCTCGTGCTGATCGGCGCCGACGGCGTGTGGTCGCGGGTGCGGGCGCGGCTGTTCGACGACGGCCCGGCGCTGGCGGCCGGGCGCACGGCGTGGCGCACCCTGCTGCCGGCCGAGGCGGTGGCGCCCGAACACCGCGCCCCCACCGTCAATCTGTGGCTCGGCCGCGGCGCCCATCTGGTCCACTATCCCGTCCGGGCCGGCGCCATGATCAACCTCGTGGCGATCGCCGAGGACGACGAGATCGTCACCGGCTGGAGCGCCCCCGGGCTGCGCGAGGAGGTGCTGGAGCACTTCCCCGCGCACCGCTGGTCGGCCACCGCGCGCGACCTGCTGGCGCGGCCGGAGCAGTGGCTGCGCTGGTCCCTGCACGGCCGCCCGGCGGCGCGACACTGGGGCCGCGGGCCGGTGACGCTGCTCGGCGACGCCGTCCACCCCACCCTGCCGTTCCTGGCCCAGGGCGCCGCCATGGCGATCGAGGACGCCGCGGTGCTTGCGGACGCGCTGGCGCGCCGGCCCGACGCGCCGCAGGCGGCGCTGCGCGACTACGAGAGCCGGCGCAAGGCCCGCACCGCGGGCATCGTGCGGGCGGCGCGCCGCAACGACCTCGTCTATCACCTCGGCCAGCCGGCCGCGGCGCTGCGCGACCTCGCGATGCGGACCATCGGCGGCGAGACGGTGCTGGCCCGGCACGACTGGGTCTACGAATGGCAGCCGCCGGCGTCGTTCGCGACGCCCTCCCCGCCGACGCAGGGCGATGGAGTGGGATGATGCGGCTGTCGTCCCGGGGCGGCGCGAAAGCGCCGAGCCCGGGACCATACCCCCTGTCCGACGTGAGCCACTGCCGCCGTGGGTATGGATCCCGGGCTCGCGGACCTGACGGTCCGCGCCCCGGGATGACAGTGCCCTACCCCAGCATCAGCTTCTCGTCGTAGGGTGCCCGCGAGAGCACGTGCGGGGCGCCCTCGGTGACCAGCACCATGTCCTCCAGCCGCACGCCGCCGCCGCCGCGCACGCCCGGCACCCAGATCAGCGGCTCGACCGCGAACACCATGCCGGGCTCGAACTCGTAGGTCGGCGCGCCCGGCAGCGTCTCGCCGATATAGGGCGGCTCGTTCGCGCCGATGCCGACGCCGTGGGCGATGAACAGCGACAGGAACCGCCCGTCGAGCCCGTACTTGCTCGCCGCCCGCACGATCGCGTCGGTGCAGTCCTTGTTGGTGCGGCCGGGTCGCATCTCGGCGATGCCGGCCATCAGCCCTTCGTAGACGGCCGTGAAGATGCGCTTCTGCTGATCGGACGGCTTGCCGCAGATGACGGCGCGCGCGACGTCGCCGAAATAGCCGCCATAGGCCGCGCCGATGTCGATGAAGACGATGTCGCCGGAGCGGATCAGCTTGTCGCCGCAGATGCGGTTGGGCGGCGCCATGTGTTCGCCCGAGGCGACGAACGGAGTCATCACGTGCGAGTACTCGCCGCCGAGCCGGAACAGCGTGCGCATCGCCTCGCCGGCGACCTCGCATTCGCGCACCCCGTCGGCGATCGCCGCCGTGGCCGAGGCCGTGACGGCGTCGGCGATCGCGGTCGCCTCTTCGAGCAGCACGATCTCCTCGGGCAGCTTGTGGCGGCGCGCCATCAGCATCGGCGTGTCGCCGTCCTCGATGGCGAGCTTGGGGAAGTGGCGCTGCAGCGCCTTCACGAAGACGATGTTGGCCTCGTCGAGGCCGAGCTTCGCATCGGTGAGGCCGTGCTTGCGCAGCACGGGTCCGAGGATGTCCTTGACCATGCCGTCGACGAGGGCGACCTCCTCGATGATCGGGATGGTGTGGGCCTCCTCGATCCACGGCATGGTGAGGTCGACGCGATCGCGCTCGCCACCCGAGCAGAACAGGATCGGGGCGTGCCCCTCGACCAGCAGCGCGCCGTTGAGCGCCGTCGTCTTGCCGGTGATGAGCTGCGGCCGCAGATCGGTGAGATACCGCTGGTTCTCGTCCTTCCAGACGAGCAGCGCGTCGAGCCCGGCCTTGCGGCGCTGCTCCTGCGCCTTCGCGATGCGCTTCTGCCGCAACGCAGCGACGTCGAGGCGCCTCTCGTAGCCGACATTGAAGGGGCCGCGCGCATACCGGTCCATGCGGACTGTCTCCTCGAATTTTCTGAGCTGTCGCGGTCGGGTCGAGCCGCCCGGGAGGGGATCCCGGGTCCGCGATCATCGGGGCGAGGAGACTACACGACCCCGGCGCGTGCACAGAACCCGCGGTCCTGCAGAGCAGCCGTCGCGGAATCGGAGGGCGACGAATTGTCTCCCGGACCCTGTATGACAGGTGTGCGGTGCAGAAACGATGGCACTGGCTCGTCCCGGGGCGACGCGCAAGCGCCGAGCCCGGGACCCATACGCCCTACCTGTCGTGAGCCACTGCCGCTGGGGTTATGGATCCCGGGCTCGCGGACCTGCGGTCCGCGCCCCGGGATGACGGATTATGCGCACGCCGACGAGGGGAAGAGGGAAGAGCAGCGCGCGCCCCCTACTTCCCCGACCAGTGCACGAAACGGCGCTCGATCGTGAGGAACAGGAGATTCAGCCCGTAGCCGAGCGCGCCGGCGGCGGCGATCGCCGCGTACATCCGCGGCATGTCGAAGAGCTGCTGGGCCTCGAAGACGCTGTGGCCGAGGCCGTCTTGCGAGCCGATGAACATCTCGGCGACAACGATGATGACGAGCGCGAGCGACACGCCGTTGCGCAGGCCGACGAAGGTCTGCGGCAGCGACTCCCACAGCATCACGTCGAAGAGCACGCGCAGGCGCGAGGCGCCCATCACCTTGGCGGCGAGCAGCCGCGTCTTTCGCGCATTCATGACACCGTAGGCGACGTTGAACAGGATGACCAGAATCGCCCCGAAGGCGGCGACCGAGATCTTGGTCTCGTCGCCGACGCCGAACAGAACCAGGAACAGCGGGAACATGGCCGAGGCCGGGGTGGAGCGGAAGAAGTCGATGACGAATTCGAGCGAGCGGTAGAGCCGCTCCGACGAGCCCAGCATGATGCCGAGCGGGATGGCGATGACGGCCGCGATGATGGTCGCCATCGTCGTGCGGTAGACGGTCTTGACGAAGTCGAAGCCGAGCGCGCCGCCGTCCATGCCCTTCCAGAAGGCCTTGAAGGTCTCGGCCGGCGACGGCAGAAGCACCGGGTCGACCCAGCCGCGCGCCGTGACCAGCGACCAGATGGCGAGCAGGCCGGCGACGCCGACCAGCGGCAGGAAAGAATCGAGCCGGCGGATCATCCTCGCCTCACCTCGCGCTGGAACACCTCGAGGCAGTGCGCCTTGAGTCGGACGAACTCCGGATCCGACAGCGTCTCGTCGCCGCGCGGCCGCGGCACGTTCACAGGCACGAAGTCGGCGACCCGGGCGGGGTGACGCGACAGCAGCAGCACCCGATCGGCGAGATACACGGCCTCCTCGAGGTCGTGCGAGACCAGCACCATGGTGGTGCCGCTCTCGATGAACAGCTTCTGGAGCTGCTCGCGCATGAACAGCGTCATCTCGTAGTCGAGCGCCGAGAACGGCTCGTCGAGGAACAGGATCTCGGGCTCGACGACGAGCGCCCGCATGATCGAGACGAGCTGCTGCTGGCCGCCCGACATGTGATAGGGATGCAGGTTGAGATCGATCTTGACGCCGAGCCGCTCGACCAGCGCCTCGGTGCGCGCCTTGCGCTCCGCCGCCGGCACCTTCATCAGCTTGAGCGGATAGGCGATGTTGTCGAAGGCGCGCATCCAGGGGAACAGCGCCTCGCGGTAGTTCTGGAACACGTAGCCGAACTTGATCTCGGAGAGCAGCATTCCGTCGAACAGGATGCGGCCGGCGTCCACCGGGATCAGCCCGGCGATCATGTTGATCAGCGTGCTCTTGCCGCAACCGTTCGGGCCGAACACCGAGATCAGCTCGCCGCGCGGGATGTCGAGGTCGAAGTCGTCGTAGATGACGGTCTTGCCGAAGCGCTTGCTGAGGCCCCGGATGGTGACGTGCGGCCGCTTACCGACGCCACCGACCGGCGGGGTCGAGGGGAACTCCTCGCCGTGATGATCAGGCGACGAGTATCCCATCGGTGGGGAGCGGACGGCGTCCGGCGTGGCGTCCATGAGCGGCGACCTGTCGGGAGCTGAGATGTTACAGACGCGACCTGACCTCAATCCGTCATCCTGATGTGTTCGCCCGCAGGGCGAGCCTCGAAGGATGCGGCCCGGGCCGTCGCCCTTCGAGGCCCGGCTTCGCCGGGCACCTCAGGGTGACGGAACAGACGTGCGGCACGGCGGGAACTTCGACGCTGTCCCCTGCGGATCGGCATCAAAATCCCTTCACGACCTTCTTCACATCGATCTTCTCGGGCACGACGCCTATCTCGGTACCGAAGTCGGCGAACTGCTGCAGCCAGCCGAGCTGCTCGGGGCTCATGTCCTTGGTCATCGTGTAGCCGAGCATCGGCACCTCGTCGACGACGTTGTCCGGCGTCATCGTGTTCTTGGCGAGGTACTTTCGCGCCTCGGTCGGGTTCTTCTTGATGTAGTCCACGGCCTCGGCCCAGCCCTCGGCGAAGCGCTTGGCGACGTCCGGGCGCTTGGCGATGAAGTCCGACGTGAAGGCGCAGCCCGCCGCGAAGGCGTCGGCCTTCGGATTGCCGAGGATGTAGGTCGAGATCACGCCCGCCTCGATGCGCTTCGCCACCCCCATCTTCTCCATGATGGTGGCGCCGGGCTCCAGCGTGTAGCCGCCGTCGAACGTGCCGGCCTTCATGGCGTTGACGTGCTGGCCCATGTCGAGCTGATCGATCGTGTAGTCGCCGTCCTTCAGCCCGACCTTGGCGAGCACGCCCTTCGCCGTGTTGAGGTTCGCCGGTCCCGGCGCCGACATCAGCTTGAGGCCCTTGAGATCGGCGATCGACTTGACCTTGTCGGTGAGGCCGGTGCGGACGACGAACTGCTCCATCTTGTAGTCGGGCGTCTGGCTGTGCATCGCGATGTACATGGCGACGCCCGGCTTCTTGACGTTGGCGTTGAGGCCTTCGAGCGTGACCAGAACGGCCGAGACCTCGATCTGGTTGGTCATCAGCGCCGCGACATTGGCCGGGCCGCCCATCAGCTTGATGGTCTCGGGCTCGATGTTGCGGGCCTTGAAGTAGCCCCGCTCGATCGCCACGAAATAGGGCAGCGACGACGAGATCGGGAACACCCCGACCTTCACCTTGTCCTGCGCCGCGGCCGGGGCGCCCGAGACGCCGAGGGCCACGAGCGCGGCGGCGAGCGCTCCGATCGTTCCGAACAGCTTCATCAGACGGCTCCCGTGGGTCCTGGCCTCTTCGCCGCGCGGTATGCTCAGGAGGAACGGCGGGTCAGGGTGGTTGGACGGTTGTCGGATCAGAGGACCGGAGTGCGGCGTGCCGCACTCCGAATTCAGTGTATTTCAAGCAAGGCGCGTGCCACCCGGCGCCGTCACTCTCCGACATCCACGATGGCGATCACCGGGCCACCACCATGCGGGCCCTGATGCATGGCGTCGACCGACACGAAGACGCAGGGGTCGCCGATCGCCGCCGCGGCGACGCCGCCGACCGCGCCCTTGGCGTGGCGGTGGTGATGCACGTCGGAATCGTCGAGCATGATCTGGCGGCGGCCGCGCAGGCTCGCCCGCTTGTCCGCCTCGCACTTGATGAAGACGTTGACGAGCTTGCCGTTCAGATCGGCGGCGCGGGCGCGCTCCGGCAGGTCGAGGCCGGCGTCCCGGATCGCGTCGTAGATGCCGTCGATGTCGAGGGCGTCCTTCATCACGGCGTGGCCGATGCGGTAGCGCCCCCCTGCCCCGGGCTTGTTGCCGAGCAGCACGATCTGCGCCTTGGTCAGCTCGACGCCCGACGAGCAGGAGGCGACCGAGGAGTAGAGATCGAGATTCTTGCAGATCTCCTCCGCCTTGGGCATCGCGATCTCGCCGAGCGCGACGGCGATGCCGAGCGCCGTCGTGCCGTTCGACACACCCATCGAATCGTGCACCTCGCAGGCGACCGTCTGGCCACGATGCTCGGCATCGCGCACCGAGTCGATGGTGAGAAGCGGCGTCTTGGTCTGGACGTAGTGCACGTCCTTCGGGTTCTCGATCCCGGCGTCGCGCATCGCCGCCCTCACGGCGGCCGCGACCTTCTCGACCATGGCGGGCCGGCCGATGTCCTCCGGGAGCAGATCCTCGGACAGCGCCGTGCCGATGGCGAGCCGCGCCTTGTCGGCCGGGCCGGTCTTCTCGTCGCGCGCGAACACGGTCGCGTGTGGCGTGATCACGCCGTCGCAGCCGCCCGACCACACCATCGGGATGCCGGCGATCTCGGCCTCGCTGCGCTTGCCCTTGCTCTTCAGCACGCGGCGGAACGCCTGGTCCGACAGGAGCCGGGTGAAGTCGTTGACGCCGCCGTTGCCCTCGGTCTTGCCGATGACGGCGATCACCTGGTCGGCGGAGAATTGTCCGGCGTCGATGCAGGCGGCGAGCCCGGAGGCGTCCTGCACGCTCTTGATCTGGATCTTGGCGACATCGATCGCCATGCTTCACGTCTCCTTCTTGGTCTTTGTATGCGTGTCTTCGTCTTTGTATGCGTGGTCGTCGTCATCGGCTGGCGGCGCGGCGCCGTCAGCTCGTCCGCGTCCACGGCTTGCACGCACCGCTCAGCATCGCCGCAAACCCCGGGCCGCGGTCGATCATCGACAGCGGCGCGGCTCGCCGCAACCTGATTTCATCCCGCAGTGCGGCCGTGGCGTTCGTATCGGGGATCGCAACGCCGTCGATGCCGATGGTCAGGACGACGCCGTAGTCGTCGTGCGCCGCCTCCGGCGAGACGCGGCCCTCGGTGACGTCCCGCGCCACCAGCTCCGGCTCGCGCGAGAGCGGGTCACCCCAGCCCCCGCCGCCCGTCGTCACCACGCGGACCACCTGCCCGGCCTTCACGGGCTCGCCGTCGACGAGGCCGCCGAGCGCGCGCGCCTCGCCGTCCAGATCGACCGTAACGCAGAAGGGCTGACCGGCCGCGCCGCCGTTGACGCCGTAGCAGCCGAGCCGCACCCGATCGGCCGTCACGATGGTGCGGCAGTCGACCAACGCACGATAATGCTTCTCGTAGCCGAGCCCGCCGCGACGGAAGCCCGCCCCGCCGGAATCGGTGCGCAGCGCGAGCTTCTCGACCAGCAGCGGAAAGCGCGTCTCGGTGAACTCGGCCGGCTGGTTACGCGAATCCGGCACGATGTGGATGGCGTCGTTTCCATCTGCGTACCAGCGCCCGCCCGAGCCGCCGCCCAGCACCTCGCGGGACAGGAACGGTGTGCCGTCGCGCCCGATGCCGAAGAAGCCCGTGTAGCGGATCGTCTCCTGGTCGGCCGGGATGCGGCCGTCGACGGCCTGCGCCACCGTGCCGGCGAGCAGCCCGAGGCAGCGCAGCAGAACGAAAGAGCGCGCATTGGTGGGCGCCGGCCATTCGGGCGTGATCAGCGTGCCCTTGGGCGGGAAGATCACGTCGAACACCTCGCAGACGCCCTCGTTGACGTCGATCTCGGCGGCGCGTTCCGGCGTGTCGGCGAGGTTGCGCAGGATCGGCGCGATCCACTTGATCAGGAAGGCGCCGTCGGCATAGTCGGCCGGCCAGTTGATCGGTCCCGCCGACTGCGGATCCGTGCCGGTGAAGTCGAGCGTGATCTTTCGTCCGCGCTTGATCATTCTCAGCGCGAGCTTGTGCAGCTTGGGATCGGTCAGCCCGTCGTGCTCGACGTAATCCTCCCACGCATATTCGCCGTCGGCGATCTTCGGGAGGAGCTCGTCGGCGAAGATGTCGCGGCACTTGTCCAGGATGGCCTGGAAGCACGCCTCCACGGTGTCGCGGCCGAACCGCTCGAACAGCTCGGCCATGCGGCGCGCGCCCACCAGGCAGGCCTGCATCTCGGAGTCGAGATCGGCCGCCAGCATCTCGGGAACACGGGTGTTGCGCTTGATGATGGTGAACGCCGCCTCGTTGCGCACGCCCTGGTCGTAGAATTTTATGGGCGGCACCGCGAGGCCTTCCTCGAACACCGAGGTCGCCGTGCCCGGCATCGAGCCCGGCACGCGGCCGCCGATGTCGTCGTGATGACCGAACGCCTGGATGAAGGCGACCACCTCGCCGTCGTGGAACACCGGCACGGTCGAGCACAGATCGGGCAGATGACCGATCGAGCCCTCGGTCAGATAGGTGTCGTTCATCAGGAAGACGTCGCCGGGGCGCATGGTCTCGGGCGGAAAGTCGCGCACCACGGCGTTCGGCATCGCCGAGTAGGAGCGGCCGGTGAGCTTGCGACACCGGCGATCGAACAGCCCGACCCGATAATCGTGCGCCTCGCGGATCATCGGCGAGCGCGCGGTGCGCTCGATCGCGTACTCGATCTCCGCCTCGATCGAGTTGAGCGTCCCCTCGACGATCTGCAGGACGATCGGATCGACGGCGGCCTTGGCGGCAGTCACGTCACGTGGCTGCATGGTCATCTTCCGCCCTCCCCGCCCTCGGCGCGAATGATCAGGATGCCGTGCGGGTCCACGGTCAGGGTCTGGCCCGGAAACACCACCGTGGTGGAGCCGAACTCCTCCACCACCAGCGGGCCGACGATCGTCTCGCCGGGCGCCAGCATGGCGCGCGAAAAGATCGGCGTGTCGACGAAGGCGCCGCCGAACCACACCAGCCGCCGCGCCGGCGGGACCGCGGCGCCCTCGCGCGCGGCGAGCCGCGGGATCGCCGGGCGCTCGATCACGCCGAAGCCCGAGACCGTGAAGTTGACCAGCTCGATCTGCTGGCGGCCGCGATAGTCGTAGCCGAAGGTCTTCCGGTGCGCCGCGTGAAACGCGTCGATCAGGCCGTCGACGAAGGCCACGTCCACCGGCCCGGCCGGCGCGACCACCCGCACCTCCATGGACTGGCCGGCGTAGCGGATGTCCGCCTCGCGCACGAGCCGCACCCGCTCGGCCGCGATGCCGTCGCGCTCCAGCGTCTTTCGCGCGTCGTCCTCCAGCCCGGCGTAGATCGCCGCCACCGCCGCGACGTCGATCGCGCTCTCGTGCATCACCTTGGTGACGATGTGATCAGTTCTCCAGTCGACCGCCAGGAGCCCGAAGGCCGAGAGGTTGCCGGGGTTCGGCGGCACGATGCAGGCCTTCATGCCGACCAGCGCCATCACGGCCGGCGACTGCGCCGGGCCCGAGCCGCCGAACGACAGCAGCGCGAAGTCGCGCGGATCGATGCCGCGCTGCACCGTCATCTGGCGGATGGCGTTCGCCTGGTTCCAGTTGGCGATCTCGATGATGCCCTCGGCGAGCCGTTCCGGGCTCATGTCGCCCGGCAGCTGCACGGCGAGCGCCGCGAGCCCCGCCCGCGCGCGTTCGCGGTCGAGCGGGATGCCGCCGCCGATCAGCGCCGGCGGGATACGGCCGAGCACCAGGTTGGCGTCCGTGATGGTCGGCTGATCGCCGCCGTTCGGGTAGCACATCGGCCCCGGATCGGCGCCGGCCGATTTCGGCCCGACCTTCAGGTGGCCCTCGCGCGAGATCCAGGCGATCGAGCCGCCGCCGGTGCCGATCGTCTTGATGTCGATCATCGGCAGCCGCACCGGAAACGGGCCGACCGACCCGCCATTGGTGACGGTCGGACGGCCCTTCTCGATCAGGCAGAGATCCGTGGACGTGCCGCCGGCGTCGAGCGTCACCAGATCGGGAAAGCCGGCGATCTCGGCGATGACGGCGGAGCCGAGCGCGCCGGCAGCGGGACCGGACAGCGCCGTGGTGATCGGCTTCTTCATCACCTGCTCGGCGCCGGCGACGCCGCCCGAGGACTGCATCACCAGGAACGGCACCTGCCGCAGCTCGGGGCCGAGCTCGTCGGCGATGCGGCGCAGGTAGCGGCCGACATGCGGCTTCACGAACGCATCGACCAGCGTCGTCACGGTGCGCTCGTACTCGCGATACTCGGGCAGCACCTCGCAGGAGAGCGACAGCACGGCCTCCGGGTACTCCTCCGCGACGATCGCGGCGACGCGGCGCTCGTGCGCGGGATTGGCGTAGGCGTGGATCAGGCAGATGCCGATCGCCTCGATCCCCTGCTGCTTGAAGGCGCGTGCCGCGGCCCGCACCGCGTCCTCGTCGAGCGGGCGCAGCTCGCGGCCGAGAAAGTCGAGCCGGCCGCCGACCTCGCGCACGCGGTGCAGCGGCACGAGACGATCGGGCTTCACCCAGAAATAGGAGTTGCCGTAGCCGTCCGGCACCGACTGACGGGCGATCTCGAGAACATGGCGGAAGCCCTCGGTGACGATCAGGCCGAGTGAGTCGATGGCGCCCTGCAGCAGCGCGTTGGTCGCGACCGTGGTGCCGTGCGCGAGGCCGGCGACGTCGGCGATGTCGGCATCGGCGCTCTTCAGGATCTCGACGACGCCGCGCACCAGGCCGATCGCGGGGTTCTTCGGCGTCGAGGCGACCTTGGTGACCCGCATGGCGCCCGAGGCGGCGTCGACCGCGACGATGTCCGTGAAGGTGCCGCCGGTGTCGATGCCGATCCGCACTCCCGCCTGCGTCGCGCCCTGCGCCATCGCGTACCGTCTCCCGATGAGGCGCCCGGAGCGGGCGCGAGGTCCGACAGCAAAAGTATGCGAAGCGCAGTTGTCCTTGTCCAAGCGGGATTGGCGAAGCCATTATCGGAAAAACCGATGGCTCTGACGGTCGCGGCGCGCACCGCCCGAGCGCCTCATGGTGAGGAGCGCTCCGCAGGAGCGCGTCTCGAACCATGTGGCCGCCATCCTTCGAGACGCCCGCTGCGCGGGCTCCTCAGGATGAGGCGGATCGACGCATTTCGCCGCCCGCGTCACTCCACCAGCGCGGCGCGTACCACGGCGAAGTGGCTCTCCTTGCGGCGCGACAGGGCCTGGCGGCGGCGGTAGAGGTTCATGCGGATGTTGCGTTGCGGCGTGATCGGCAGCGCCCGCAGCACGCCGAGCGCGACCTCGTTCTCCACGCAGGCGCGCGGCACGATGGCGAGCCCCCGCCCCGACTGCACGATCACCTTGATGGTCTCGATGTTGTCGGCGACCGCGAGGATGTTGGGCCGGATGCCGAGATCGGCGAACATCGCGTGGACGACGCGGCCGTAGCCGACCGACAGCTCGCTCATCACGATCGGCTCCAGCACCAGGCGGCCGAGATCGACCGCGCCGGTGCCGCGGGCGAGCGGGTGTGCCGGATGCGCGATCAGGGTCAGCTCGGCCTCCGCGAGCGGCTCGAACACGATGCCGGCCGGCACGTGCTCGGGATCGGATTCGATCGCGAGGCCGGCGTCGATCTTCTCCTCGGCGAGCAGCGCGAAGATGGTCTTGGTGGGAGCCGTGAGGATGTCGAGGCGCACCGTGCGCAGGCTGTCCGGCACCGCGTGGAACAGCTTGGGGATCACGATCTGCGCCATGCCGGAGCCCATGGCGAGCGTGAAGGTCTCGGACGGCGCGCGCTTGAGCCGGCGGGCGATGTCGCCGAGGCTGTCGAAGTCGCCGACGACGCGCTCCGCCTCGTAGAAGAAGGTGCGGCCCGCCTCCGTCACCTCGATGCCGCGCGGCGTGCGGCGGAACAGCGAGAAGCCGATGCTCTCCTCCAGCATCCGCACCTGCTCGCTGACGGCCGACTGCGACACGTTCAGCCGTTCCGCAGCGCGGGTAAAACTGCGCTCGCGGGCGACGCTCAGGGCGTAGCGGATCTGACGGAGCTCCATTCTCGCCTCCGCCGATCCGCGACGTTATCAGACTCTGGCGCCCCGTCGCCCCGCATCGAGGGCGGCGCCGACCAGGCGCTCGTCGGCGCCCGGCGCACCGATCAGCGAGAGGCCGACCGGCAGGCCGTCGACGCTCGCGAACGGCATCGTCACCTGCGGCGTGCCGGCCATGCCGGAGACCGCGGTGAGCGCGATGATGCCGGTGCGCAGCCCCCACATGGTCGAGCGCTTCTGGCCGGCGAGCGGCGCCGGGAACGGCGTCGTCGGCAGCGCGATCAGGCTGCCGTCGGCCAGCAGCGCGTGGACGCGCTCGCGCACCTGCTCCCGGGTCTCGCGCGCCGCCGCGAGCTCGTCGGGGCTCGCCTTGATGCCGCGCAGAAAATTGTCGGCGACCTCGAAGGAGAAGCGCGGATTGGTGCCGTCGATCCAGTCGCCGAACGTGGTCCAGGCCTCGCGACCCTGCAGCGCCGCCTGGTGCGACGACCAGGCGGCGAGCCCGGTCGGCGACAGCGTCACCCGCTCGATCGCCGTCTCGCCGCCGAACGCCTTGGTCAGCGCCGCCTCGACCGCGGCGGCGGTCGCCGGCTCGGCGACGGCGAGCGCGTCCTCGGCGAGGAAGATGCGCTTCGGCCGCGCGGCCTCGATCGACGACTCCAGCAGCACCGCACTGACGCGGGCGAAAATGTCCGCGTCGTCGGCCATCCAGCCGACGGTATCAAAACTCGGCGCCTGCGGCAGCATGCCGGCGACCGGCACGCGGCCGTGCGTCGTGCGGATGCCGTAGAGGCCGCAGAAGGACGACGGCACCCGCACCGAGCCGGCCGTGTCGGTGCCGATGGCGAACGGCACGGTGCCGCCGGCGACCGCGGCGGCCGAGCCGCTCGACGAGCCGCCCGGGATCCGGCCCGGGGCGCGCGCGTTGGTCGGCGTGCCGTAGAACGCGCTCTCGCCGAAGATGCCGCGCGAGATCTCGTCCGTGATGGTCTTGCCGATCATGGTGGCGCCGGCGGCGACCAGCGTCTCGATCGCCCAGGCGGTCTCCTCGGCGGGCGGATGGCTGTCGCGCCAGTCGAAGTTGCCGCCCCCGGTGCGGTGGCCCTTCACGTGGAACAGGTCCTTGGCGCCGAACGTGAGCCCGCTCAGCGGGCCGCGCGGCTTGCCGTCGAGACGCACGTCGACGTCGTGACAGAACGCGTTATGAGGATCCGAGAACGAGGCAGCGTCGGTCATGCGGCAAATCCGGGCGCGATGGTTTTGGTCGGGACGAGCTCCTGCATCACGCGGGCGACGCCCAGCACGGTCGCCTCGCCGAGCCGCGGCGCGGCGACCTGCAGGCCGACCGGCAGGCCGTTGACGTCGAGGCCGGCCGGCACCGAGGCGGTCGGCACGCCGACCAGCGTGAGCACATAGGTGGGCGCGATCCAGTCGATGTAGCTCTTCATCGGCTGGCCGGCGATGTGGGTCGGATGGTTCTGCTCGACCGGGAACGGCGGCACCGGAACGCACGGCGTCAGCAGCACGTCGTAACGTGAGAAGAACGCGCAGGTGCGCTCCCACAGCCGGGCGCGCGCGGCCTCCGCCTCCACCACCTGGGCGAGGCTCAGCGACTTGCCGTAGGCGATGTTGCCGGCGAGGTTCTTGCCCATCCGGTCGATCTGATCCATGCGCGAGCGATGTGTGAGCAGCACGGCGGCACCGCGCAGGACGGGGAACGCCTCGCGGCCATCGGCGAGATCCAGCACCGTCTCCTCGACGACGGCGCCCGCCTCCTCCAGCACGCGCGCGGCGCGGCGACACAGGGCCGCGATGCCGCTGTCGATGCCGACGCCGGAGACGTCGTCGACATAGCCGACCCGGAGACCCTTCGCCGAGAAGGCCCGCACCTTGTCCAGCAGGCCGTCCATGGTCACGGGCAGCGAGATGGGAGAGCCGGCGCAGGGACCGGCGATCGCCTCCATGGCGAGCGCGACGTCCTGCGCGGTGCGCGCCATCGGGCCGGAGACGCGCAGCGAATCCCACGGCAGCGCGGAGGGCCGCAGCGGCGTGAGGCCGGGCGTCGGGCGCAGGCCGACGACGCCGCAGAACGACGCCGGCACCCGCAGCGAGCCGCCGAAGTCGGTGCCCTCGGCGAGCGGGAACAGGCCGGCTGCCAGCGCCGCGGCGCCGCCGCCCGTGGAGCCGCCGGCGGAGAGGCGGACATCCCAGGGATTGCGGGTGACGCCGAACACCTCGTTGAACGTGTTGGCGCCGGCCGCGAACTCCGGCGTGTTGGTCTTGGCGACCACGATGGCGCCGGCCGCCTTCAGCCGGCGAACCACCTCGGCGTCGGCGGCCGGGATGTTGGTCTCGTAGAGCTTGGAGCCGAAGGTCGTGCGGATGCCGGCCGTCTGGGTCACGTCCTTGATGCCGACCGGCACGCCGTGCAGCGGCCCGAGCGGTTCCCCGTGCATCACGGCCGCCTCGGCGGCGAGCGCCGCCTGACGGGCCTGCTCACGCGCGATGGTGCAGACGGAGTTGATCGGCCCGTCGCGGCGCTCGATGCGGTCGATCACGGCCTCGACCACCTCGCGCGGCGACACGGCCTTGGTGCGGATCGCGGCGGCGAGCGAGACGGCGTCGAGCCGGGCGAGGTCCTCGGCGGACGAGACCGCGGCGGAGGACACGGACGAGACGGAGCTGGTCATGAACAGCCTTGCGACAGGGCCTTGGGACACGGCCTCGAGGACTTGAGCCTCGAGGATTTGCGGCCTCGAGGATCTGGGGACCGGGCGGCCCCACGGCCCTGCTTAGCAGCGCCGCCAATTGCATGCAAAATTCGTGCAGGTTCTCCGGCGCGCGGTGGGCCGCGGTCCGCGGTCCGCGGCACCGACCCGAGGATCGATCACTTGCGATGTAAACCGACTTGGACAAATCGCCCCGGCCGGTCATACACTCGCGGCGCCGCCGACCATCCGGGCCGCGCGCGCCGGACGGCTCGGGGTTGATGATCCCGGACGTGAAATCCCCCATGCAGTCATCTACGCCAGACTCCCAGCTCCAGCCGGTCGGCGCCGGCGCCTATGTGTGGCGCGGTGCCGACGGCGAATCCAACGCCGGCGCGGTCGACACCGGCGACTCGCTTCTCGTCGTCGACACCCAGCAGAACGAGAGCCTCGCCCGCACCTTCCGAGCCACGCTCGCCGATCAGCTCGGCAAGCCGATCCGCGCCGTCGTCAACACGCATTATCACCTCGATCACGTGGCCGGGAACGAAGCCGGCGACGTCCCGGGCATCACCGTGGCTCCTCCGCCGCCACCACGTCCTGCCAGCGCAGGAACGGCGCCGTCGCGACGACCAGGATCCAGTCGGTGGTCTTGCCGAGGATCGCGAAGGCGACGATGGCGGCGACGATCTGGGCCGGCTTGCCGAGCTGCTGGCCGTCGACCAGCAGATAGCCGAGCCCCTCGCCGGCCCCCATGAACTCGGCCGCGACGACGAACATCCAGCCGAGCCCGAGCCCGGCCCGCAGCGACACGACGAAGCTCGGCAGCACGGCGGGCAGCAGGATCCGCCGCACCATCGCGGGGCCGCTCAGGCGAAAGATGCGGCCGACCTCGACGACCTTGCGGTCGACCGCGACGATCGCCCCCATCACGCCGAGATAGACCGGGAAGAACACGCCGACCGCGATCAGCGCCACCTTGGACGCCTCGAAGATGCCGAGCCACAGGATGAACAGCGGCACCCAGGCGATCGACGGGATGGCGCGCAGCGCCTGGAGGGTCGGGTCGAGGAGCGAGCGCGCGAGCGCCGAGTAGCCGGCGATCGCGCCCATCACGGTGCCGGCGACCGCGCCGAGCCCGAAGCCGGCGGTGACCCGGGCGACGGTCGCGGCGGTGTGGCGGGCGAGCTCCCCGGTGACGGCCAGATCCGCGAAGGTCTGGGCGATGCGCGAGGGCGGCGGCACCAGGCGGCCGTCCGACAGCCCGGCCCGCACCGCGAGCTCCCAGCCGACCGCGGCGACGATGGGTACGACGAGGCCGAGCGCGACGCCGCGCCAGCGCCGGCGCTTGGTCTCGCGGCGCGGACGGCCGGAGACGCCGGCCTGGGCCGGCGCGGCGATCCGCACGCTGTCGATCTCGGCACTCATCGCGACGGCGGCATGGGGAGCAACGCGCGAGCCCGGATCAATTGCCGGCCGCGGCGAGGCGGTCCTCGATCAGGGCATCGACGGTCGCCTTCACGTCCACCGAAGGCGCGATCACGCCGGCCTGCTGGAGCGCGAGCCCGGCGGCGAGGATCGACTCGCGCTGCGGCGCGCCGATGCGGCTGTGGGTCAGCTCGGTGCGCTCCTTCAGCTGCTTCTCGACCACGGCCTCGGGCAGCTTGGTCACCGCGACGAAGGTCTTCTTCAGCCCCTCGGGATCGGCCAGCGCCTGCTTGCGCGCCTCCTCGTAGACGGCGAGCACGCGCGCCACCAGCGCGGGATGATCCTTCAGGAAGGCCTCGCGGACATTGAGGATACCCCAGGTGTTGGCCTCCGGCTTGCGGTGGAACAGCACCGCGCCGTCCTCCACTTCGGCCTGTGCCATCATCGGGTCGAGGCCGGCCCAGGCGTCGACGTCGCCGCGGATCAGCGCGGTCTTGCCGTCCGGGTGCTGCAGCAGCACCGGCTTGATGTCGCGCTCGGTCAGCCCGGCGTCGAGCAGGGCGCGGACCAGGAAGATGTGCGGATCGGTGCCGCGCGTCACGGCGACGCGCTTGCCCTTGAGGTCGGCGACCGACTTGACGGCCGAGTCCTTGCGGGTGACGAGCGCGGTCCATTCCGGGCGCGAATAGACGTAGATCGACTTGATCGGGTTGCCGTTGATCTTCGCCACCAGGGCGGCGGAGCCCGCGGTCGAGCCGAAGTCGATCGATCCGGCGTTGAGGAACTCCAGCGCCTTGTTGGAGCCGAGCGACTGCACCCAGCGCACCGCGATGCCGTCCTTGGCGAGCTCCTTCTCCAAGAGCCCCTTGTCCTTGAGCACGAGCGACACCGGATTGTAGGTCGCCCAGTCGATCCGGATCTCCTTCGGCGCGTCGGCCGCGTCGGCGGGCGCGACGGCGAAGGGCAGGACGAGGGCACCGGCCAGGAGACCGGCCGCGGCACGGCGCGACAGTGACGACATGAGAGACCTCCGCGCGTCGGGGTGGCCGGGCGCCCGCGCGGCGGCCCGGATCAGGGACAGGATTGGCGTGCGATTCTCGAAGCTGCCGCCGCCGAAATCCGGCCGACGGGATGCGGGAAAACCCTGACGCAACCCGGGCGAATGGTCAATAATACAGAGATTACTTGTATTTAGCGGTTCGGAGCATGGTCTTCTCCGAAGCCCGGGCGGGGGCAGAACAGCGTTCTTCGCGGCGTTCCGGCATCCTGCGGCGGCGGCCGTGACGCGTGGCCGTGACACGATGCGCCGGGTTCGCTATCCAGGGGCATGACCGACATGAAGACCCGGCCGCTCCGCCCCGAATGCGAGCTGTTCGACGTCGAGGCCGTCGCGGCCGACCTCGACCGGCTCGCCGCCGAGCATCAGGGACGCGAACGCGAGCTGCGCATCGCCGTCGCGCAGCGCCTCAAGGCCGTGGTCACCGAGGGGCGCGCCAAGGCCGAGCAGATGCTGCTCGCCGACAAGCACGGCCGCCATTGCGCCGAGCGGCTGTGCCAAATGCAGGACGCGGTCATCGCGATCCTCTACGACTTCGCCACGACGCACCTGTACGCGACCCAGAATCCCTCCGAGGCCGAGCACATGGCCGTGGTCGCCACGGGCGGCTACGGCCGCGGCCTGATGGCGCCGGGCTCGGACATCGATCTCCTCTTCCTCCTGCCCTACAAGCAGACCGCCTGGGGCGAGTCGATCGCCGAGGCGATCCTGTACTGCCTGTGGGACATGGGCCTGAAGGTCGGCCACGCGACGCGCTCGATCGACGAGAGCGTCCGCCAGGCCAAGGCCGACATGACGATCCGCACCGCGATCCTCGAGTCGCGCTTCCTGTTCGGCGAGCAGAGCCTGTTCGACGAGCTGGTCACCCGCTTCGACAAGCAGGTGGTGCAGAACACCGGCCCGGAATTCGTCGCCGCCAAGCTCGCCGAGCGCGAGGACCGGCTCAAGCGCGTCGGCCAGTCGCGCTACCTGGTCGAGCCGAACGTGAAGGACGGCAAGGGCGGCCTGCGCGACCTCCACACGCTGTTCTGGATCGCCAAGTACGTCTACCGGGTGCGCACCCCGGAGGAGCTGGTCGAGCGCGGCGTGTTCGACCGCCAGGAGTTCAAGCTGTTCCAGCGCTGCGAGGACTTCCTCTGGTCGGTGCGCTGCCACATGCATTTCGTCACCGGCCGCGCCGAGGAGCGGCTGTCCTTCGACATCCAGCGCGATCTCGCGGTCCGGCTCGGCTACACCGAGCACCCGGGCATGCAGGACGTCGAGCGCTTCATGAAGCACTACTTCCTGATCGCCAAGGATGTCGGTGACCTCACCGCGATCCTGTGCGCGGGCCTGGAGAGCCGGCACCAGAAGGACGTGCCGATGCTCAACCGCTTCGTCAACCGCCTGCGGCCGCGGCCGCAGCGGACGCTGCGCGAGAGCGACGACTTCATCGTCGACAACAACCGCATCAACATCGCCGATCCGGACGTCTTCTCGCGCGACCCGAAGAACCTGATCCGCATCTTCCATCTCGCCCAGAAGCACGCGCTCGCCTTCCATCCGGACGCGATGCGCACGGCGACGCGCTCGCTCAAGCTGATCGACAAGCAGCTGCGCGCCGACCCGGAAGCGAACCGACTCTTTCTCGAGATCCTCACCGGGCGCAACGACACCGAGATCGTGCTGCGGCGGATGAATGAGGCCGGCGTGCTCGGCCGCTTCATCCCCGAGTTCGGCCGCGTCGTCTCGATGATGCAGTTCAACATGTATCACCACTTCACCGTGGACGAGCATCTGTTGCGCTGCATCGGCGTGCTGGCCGAGATCGAGACCGGGCAGAGCGAGGAGTACGGCCTCTCCAACGAGCTGATCCGCAGCATCCAGCCGGAGCACCGCGATCTGCTCTACGTGGCGCTGTTCCTGCACGACATCGCCAAGGGGCGGCCCGAGGACCACTCCATCGCCGGCGCCAAGATCGCCCGCCATCTTTGCCCGCGCTTCGGCCTGTCGGCGGCCGACACCGAGACGGTGGCGTGGCTGGTCGAGTATCACCTCGTGATGTCGACCATCGCGCAGTCGCGCGACCTCTCCGACCGCCGCACCATCGAGAACTTTGTGCAGATCGTGCAGTCGCTCGAGCGCATGAAGCTGCTCACCATGCTGACCACGGCCGACATCAAGGCGGTCGGCCCGGGCGTGTGGAACAGCTGGAAGTCGCAGCTCCTGCGGGCCCTCTATTACGAGGCCGAGCCGGCGCTCACCGGCGGCTTCTCCGAGGTCAACCGGGCGCAGCGCGTCGCCGCGTCGCAGACCGCGTTCCGCAAGGAGATCGCGTCGGTCACCGACTGGCCGCCCGAGCAGATCGACAAGTATATCGGCCGGCACTACCCGGCCTATTGGCTCAAGGTCGACCTTGCCTCGCAGGTCGGCCACGCGCGGTTCGTGCAGGAGACCGAAGCGACCGGGCTGCCGCTCGCCACCCGCTTCGCCTTCGACCAGAGTCGCGGCGTCACGGTGCTGACCGTGCTGGCGCCCGACCATCCATGGCTGCTGTCGGTCATCGCCGGCGCCTGCGCCTCGGCCGGCGCCAACATCGTCGACGCACAGATCTACACGACCACCGACGGGCTCGCGCTCGACACCATCTCGGTGTCACGCGAGTTCGAGCGCGACGACGACGAGGCGCGCCGCGCCGCCCGCATCACCGAGGCGATCGAGAAGGCGCTGCGCGGCGACATGAAGGTGCCGGACATGCTGGCCAAGCGCCAGCCGGGCCGCGCCCGCATCCGCGCCTTCCGGGTGGAGCCCGAGGTGTCGGTCAACAATCAGTGGTCGCACCGCTACACCGTGGTCGAGGTGTCGGGCCTCGACCGGCCGGGCCTGCTCTACGAGCTCACCTCGACGCTCTCGAAGCTCAACCTCAACATCACCTCGGCGCATGTCGCGACCTTCGGCGAGCGCGCCGTCGACGTGTTCTACGTCACCGACCTGATGGGCGCCCGCATCACCTCGCCGACCCGCATCGCCACCATCAAGCGGGCGCTGCTGCAGCCCTTCGCGCCGCGCACCGACCGCTCGTCGTCGACCGAGGCGAGCGACGCCTCGGCCGTCGTGGGGTAGAGCGACGCCGGGACGACGGAGCGTCGCGGCGGGGAGACCCGCGGGGCGCACCTTCGACCGGCCGAGGGCGGACCCGGGGTGGTCCTCCCGCCTTTCTGCCAATTGCCAAAGTCCGGCCCGAGGGCTACGACTCGGGCAATCCCAACGCGACAATCCCCATAACGCCACCGACCCCCAGTGCCTCGTCCGATGGCCAAGACCAGCGCGGGACGTTACTTCGAAGACTTTCGCATCGGTGACGTGATTCGGCATGCGGTGCCGCGGACCGTCACGACCGGCGACGTGGCGCTCTACACGGCGCTCTACGGCCCGCGCTTCGCGGTGCAGAGCTCCGACGCCTTCGCCCAGGCGATCGGCTACCCGCGATCGCCGATCGACGACCTCCTCGTCTTCCACGTCGTGTTCGGCAAGACCGTTCCGGACATCTCGCTCAACGCCGTCGCCAATCTCGGCTACGCCGAGGGGCGCTTCCTCGCCACCGTCTATCCGGGCGACACGCTGACGGCGACCTCCGAGGTGATAGGCCTCAAGGAGAACTCGAGCCGGCGCACCGGCGTCGTCTATGTCCGCTCGACCGGCTGGCGCCAGGACGGCACCAAGGTCCTCGAATACGTGCGCTGGGTCATGGTCAACAAGCGCGACGAGGCGGCCAAGCCCCACACCGAGCTGGTGCCGGAGCTGGCGACCACGGTCGACCCGGCGAGCCTCGGCGCCGCCTGCCCGTCGATCCATGCCGCGGGATGGGATTTCGGCCTCTCCGGCGCGCCCCACCGGTTCGACGGCTACGCGGTCGGCGAGAAGATCGACCACGTCGACGGGATGACGGTCGAGGACGCCGAGCACCAGTTGTCGACGCGCCTCTACCAGAATACGGCCAAGGTGCACTTCAACCACTTCGCCCAGGTGCGCACCCGGATCGGCCGCCGGCTGATCTACGGCGGGCACGTCATCTCGCTCGCCCGTGGACTGTCCTACAACGGCCTCGCCAACGTCTTCCACGTCGCGGCGATCAACAGCGGCGCCCATGTCGCGCCGCTGTTCGCCGGCGACACCGTGTTCGCCTGGTCGGAGGTGCTCGGCAAAGCGGATCTGCCCGGCCGCAGCGACGTCGGGGCGCTGCGGCTGCGCCTCGTCGCGACCAAGGACCGCACCTGCGAGGACCACCCGCTGCGGGCCGGCCACGACTACGAGCCGGGCGTCATCCTGGACCTCGATTACTGGGCGCTGATTCCGCGCTGAGCGGCCGCGCCTCCGCCGGCCGAAACGGCGCGCGCGCGCGGCGTCCGCGACGCGTGTTTTCCGCACCGCGCACGCGGGTTTCCCCGCATTGAAATCGTGCCGCCGTGCGGCACAGTCGACCGTCGCCCGCCGGGCTGTTCGGTCTCGCCCCCGGCATGCAATCACAAGGACCCCGGCATCCACCGCAGGCCGTCGATTGGGCATTGCACAACAGACGCGCTTCTGCTTCAAGGGACAAGCCTTCATTGGAGCAATTCCATGGCTGAACGCCCGGCGCGGGTCGAGCGGCCGCTTTCGCCGCACCTCCAAATCTATCGTCTGACCTTCACGTTCCTGATGTCCGGCTTCCACCGGGTCACCGGGATCGTTTTGTATGTCGGCTTCCTCCTCGTCGTGTGGTGGCTGCTGGCCGCCGCCTCGGGGCCGAACGCCTATGCCTGGATCCAGTGGTTCATGAGCACCTGGATCGGCCGGCTGGTGCTGCTCGGCTTCTCGTGGGGCCTGATCCACCACTCGCTGGGCGGCGTCCGCCATCTGATCTGGGACACCGGCCGCGGCTTCGCGCCCAACGAGCGCGAGTGGCTCGCCCGCATGACCCTGATCGGCTCGATCTCGCTCACCCTGCTCGCCTGGATCATCGGCGGCTTCGTGATGGGAGGCCTGCGATGAAGTCGACCAGCATCCGCACCCCGATCGGCAAGGTGCGCGGCCTCGGCTCGGCCAAGTCCGGCACCGAGCACTGGTGGGAGATGCGGCTCACCTCGATCGCGCTGCTGCCGCTGACGCTCGCCGCGATCGTCATCGTGATCTCGCTGATCGGCCGCAACCACGCCGCCGTCGTCCAGATTCTCGGGTCGCCCCTCGTCGCCATCACCATGCTGCTGTGGGTCTACGCGGTCACGCTGCACATGCGCCTCGGCCTGCAGTCGGTGATCGAGGACTACGTCTACGGCAAGGCGATGAAGACGGGCCTGCTGATCGCCAACACGTTCCTCACCATCGTGCTCTGGCTGGCCTGCACCTACGCGATCCTCAAGCTTTCCTTCGGAGTCTGATCGATGGCCGTCAACGGTTCCGGAAACGGCGGCGCGCCGGCGGTGAACGGCCGGGCCTATCCGCTGGAAGACCACACCTACGACGTGGTGGTGGTGGGCGCCGGCGGCGCGGGCCTGCGGGCCGTCGTCGGCTGCAGCGAGGCGGGGCTGCGCACCGCCTGCCTGACCAAGGTGTTCCCGACCCGCTCGCACACGGTCGCGGCGCAGGGCGGCATCTCGGCGGCGCTGGGCAACATGGGCCCGGACGACTGGCGCTGGCACATGTACGACACCGTCAAGGGGTCGGACTGGCTCGGCGACCAGGACACCATCGAGTACATGTGCCGGAACGCGCCGGCCGCCGTCTACGAGCTCGAGCACTGGGGCGTGCCCTTCTCCCGCACCGAGGAAGGCAAGATCTACCAGCGGCCGTTCGGCGGCATGACGACCAACTACGGCCAGGGCATCGCCCAGCGCACCTGCGCGGCGGCCGACCGCACCGGCCACGCGATGCTGCACACGCTGTACGGCGCCGCGCTGAAGCACTCGGCCGAGTTCCTGGTCGAGTACTTCGTCCTCGACCTGATCATGGACGACGAGGGTGCCTGCCGCGGCGTCATCGCGCTCAACATGGACGACGGGACGCTGCACCGCTTCCGCGCCCAGATGACCATCCTGGCGACCGGCGGCTACGGCCGCGCCTACCTGTCCTGCACGGGGGCCCACACCCAGACCGGCGACGGCAACGCCATGGTGCTGCGCGCCGGCCTGCCGCTGCAGGACATGGAGTTCGTCCAGTTCCACCCGACCGGCATCTACGGCTCGGGCTGCCTGATCACCGAGGGCTCGCGCGGCGAGGGCGGCTACCTCGTCAACTCCGAGGGCGAGCGCTTCATGGAGCGCTACGCGCCGTCGGCCAAGGATCTGGCCTCGCGCGACGTCGTCTCGCGCGCCATGACGATCGAGATCCGCGAGGGTCGCGGCGTCGGCCGGAACAAGGACCACATCTTCCTGCACCTCGACCACCTGGACCCGAAGATCCTGCACGAGCGTCTCCCCGGCATCTCGGAGAGCGCCAAGATCTTCGCCGGCGTCGACGTGACCAAGGAGCCGATCCCGGTCATCCCGACCGTCCACTACAACATGGGCGGCATCGCCACGAACTATCACGGCGAGGCGGTGATCCGGAAGGACGGCAACCCCGACTACATCGTCCCGGGCCTGATGGCGCTCGGCGAGGCCGCCTGCGTGTCGGTGCACGGGGCCAACCGGCTCGGCTCCAACTCGCTGATCGACCTCGTGGTGTTCGGCCGCGCCGCGGCGCTGCGCTGCGCCGAGGTGCTGGAGCCCGGCGCCAGCCAGCCGAGCCTCTCGGCGGCCGAGACCGACAAGGCGCTCGCCCGGCTCGACCGCTTCCGCAACGCCAACGGCGCGACCCCGACGGCCGAGCTGCGCTCCCGCATGCAGCGGGTGATGCAGTCGAACTGCGCCGTGTTCCGCACCGGCGAGGTGCTGGCCGAGGGCGTCAAGCTGATCGACGAGGTTCTGGCCGGCGCGGCCGACGTGAAGGTGTCGGACCGCTCGCTGATCTGGAACACCGACCTCATGGAGACGCTCGAGTTCGACAACCTCATCGCCCAGGCGGTCGTGACCATGAACTCCGCCGTCAACCGCAAGGAAAGCCGCGGCGCGCACGCCCGCGAGGACTTCCCGGAGCGCGACGACAAGGAGTGGATGAAGCACACGCTGGCGTGGCTCGATCCCGAGAGCCGCAAGGTGACGATCGACTACCGGCCGGTGCACACCTACACGATGACCAACGAGGTGTCGTACATCGAGCCGAAGGCGAGGGTTTACTGACATGGTCGAATTCACCCTGCCAAAGAACTCGCGGGTCGGCGACGGCAAGGTGTGGCCGAAGCCGGACGGCGCCACCAACACGCGCGAGTTCCGCGTCTATCGCTGGAATCCGGACGACGGGAAGAACCCGCGCGTCGACACCTTCACGGTCGATCTCGACGACTGCGGGCCGATGGTCCTCGACGCGCTGTTGTGGATCAAGAACAAGGTCGACCCGACGCTGACGTTCCGGCGCTCGTGCCGCGAGGGCATCTGCGGCTCCTGCGCCATGAACATCGACGGCGTGAACACGCTCGCCTGCACCAAGGACATGGGCGAGATCAAGGGCGCCGTGAAGGTGCTGCCGCTGCCGCACCAGCCGGTGGTCAAGGATCTGGTCCCGGACCTCACCAACTTCTTCGCCCAGCACGCGCTGGTGCAGCCCTGGCTGCAGACCGCGACGCCGGCGCCCGAGAAGGAGTGGATCCAGAGCAAGCACGACCGCGAGATGCTCGACGGTCTCTACGAGTGCATTCTCTGCGCCTGCTGCTCGACCTCGTGCCCGGAATACTGGTGGAACCCGGACCGCTATCTCGGTCCCGCCGCGCTCCTGCACGCTTATCGCTGGGTCATCGACAGTCGCGACGAGGCGGCCGGCGAGCGGCTCGACCAGCTCGAGGATCCGTTCCGCCTGTTCCGCTGCGTCACCATCATGAACTGCTCGAAGGCGTGCCCGAAGGGCCTCAACCCGGCCAAGGCGATCGCCGAGCTGAAGAAGCTGATGGTCGAGCGCCAGAAGACCTGAACCCGATCCTCTGCATCGCGGTTTTTTCCGGGACGGCCCGTGGGTCGTCCCGGAGCTTTTATGGAGAACAAACCATGATCGATCATGTCGGCTTCCCGGTGGCGGACTATGCGGCCTCGCGCGCCTTCTACGCCGCCGCGCTGGCGCCGCTCGGCTATTCGCTGATCATGGAGTTCGGCCCGGACGAGACGGACATGGGCCACGCCGCCGCGGGCTTCGGGCGCGACGGCAAGCCGGACTTCTGGATCGGCGGCGAGGGCGGCCTGACCGGCGTCCTTCATGTCGCGCTGTCGGCGTCCGACCGCGCGACGGTCGATGCGTTCCATGCGGCCGCGCTCGCGGCCGGCGGCCGCGACAACGGCGGCCCGGGCCTGCGCCCGCATTATCACCCGAGCTACTACGCCGCCTTCGTGCTCGATCCCGACGGCCACAACATCGAGGTCGTCTGCCACGCGCCGGCGTGACCGTCACGACGCGGCGTCGCGCCCAGGCGGCATCGCCGTCGCGGTTCGGAACCTCGTTCGAACGCGCCGGGTTTGTCCGGAGCGACGAACGAGGGACGCATGCAGGACATCGATCCGCGCCGGCCGGAGCCGGGAAACGCCATCGTCATGGCATCCGATCCGACCGGACCAAAAATTCCGCCCGGACCCGACCCGCAGCCGGTACCCCCGGCTCCGGTCGAGCCGCCGGTGCCGGGGCCGGCCGGCCCGCGCAGCCCCTATCCGGTGAACGATCCCGGCATCGCCGACCCGACCCAACCCGGCTCGGAGCCCGACTACGTGCCACCGATCCCGCCCGGCGGACCCGGGCAGATGTAGCCGAGCAAGAGAGAGCCTCCGTCGTTCCGGGGCGCGACCCGAAGGGGCGCGAGCCCGGAACCCATACGCCCGTTGTCAGCGGCTCACGAAAGACCGGGGTCATGGATCCCGGGCTCGGCGCTGAAGCGCCGCCCCGGGATGACCGGGGACGTCCGGATAATCGATCAGCGGACACAGGCTGCCGCCCTCCGGTGCCAGCATCTGCTCCAGCTGCCCCGGCAGGTCGAAGAACGGCACCGCCGGCGCGAGCAGGGCGTCGAGGCGGTCGTCGGCGAGCAAAGCGAGCGCCGCCCCGAGCCGCCGCCGGTACGACCAGCGCGGCCGGCGCGACGGCGACACCTGTCCGACCTGGGACGATCTCAGCGTCAGCCGCCGGCTGTGGAAGGCGCCGCCGAGCGGCGCGGCGACCGTGCCCTCGCCGTACCAGCTCAGCTCCAGCACGGTCGCCTCGAGCCCGGCGAGCGACAGCGCCGTCGCGAGACCCGCCGCGCTGGCGCTCGCATGGATCACCAGGTCGCAGGCGCCGTCGCAGCGCTGCGGCATCGCGTCGGGGGTCGCGAAGCGCACCCCCAGCGCCGCCGCCGCGACGGCGCGCTCCGGCGCGATGTCGACGAGCGTCACGTCGGCGCCCGGCAGCCGGGCGCAGAGGTATGCGACCAGAAGCCCCACCACCCCGGCCCCGACCACGGCGATGCGGTCGGCCGGGCCGGCCGCCGCATCCCACACCGCGTTGAGGGCCGTCTCCATGTTGGCGGCCAGCACGGCGCGCCGCGCCGGCACGCCGTCCGGCACCGGCACCACGGCCTCGGCCGGCACAACGAAGCGGGTCTGGTGGGGAAACAGCGCGAACACCGTGCGCCCGACCAGATCCGGCCGCCCCGCCTCGACGTAACCCACCGTCGAATAGCCGTATTTGACCGGGAACGGAAAGCCGCCGGACATGAACGGCGCCCGCATGCGATCGTGCTCGGCGGCCGGCACGCGGCCGTGCAGCACGAGGCGCTCGGTGCCGCGGCTGACGGCGCCGTGCCGGGCCCGCACCAGGACCTCGTCGGGTGCGGGCGAGGTCAGCGTCTCGCGGCGGATCTCGGCGCGGCCGGGGGCGACCGTCCACAAGGCGTCGGCCTGCAGGGGATCGGCCGGTGCGGCGTCGATGGGAGCGGAGAAGGACCGAGGTGGGCGTGTCACTCGCATATCCGTTATTGGACCCGGGAACCGCCCCATCGCTATACCCGCGTACGATGCGGCAGGGCAGGGGGACTTGATGTCGGTGCAGGCGGCCGCGGCGGATCCGACGGAGGATCGACAGACAGTTCCGCAACGGACCGTTCCGGCCGGCGCGCGGCGCGCGCTGTTCGCCGGGCTCGTGCTGCTCACCATGGCGGGCCTCGTGGCGCTCGCCGCCGCGGCGCTGGCGCCGGGCGGCCTGTCGGGTCTCGATCTGATCCTTCTCGTGCTGTTCGGCGTCACGCTGCCATGGACCGTCATCGGCTTCTGGAACGCCGTGATCGGCTTTCTGATCCTGCGTCTCGCCGACGATCCGGTCGCCGCCGTGCTGCCGGTCGCGGCGCGGGTGGCGCCGACCGCCCCGATCGCCGGCTCGACCGCCATCCTGGTGTGCGTGCGCAACGAGGCGCCGGAGCGGATCGTGCGAAACCTTCGGCCGCTTCTCGCCGGGCTCGCAGAGACGCCGCACGCCGACCGGTTCCACGCCTACGTCCTGAGCGACACCAGCGACCCCGCCATCGCGGCCGCCGAGGAGGCGGGCTTCGCCGCCCTCGCCGCCGAATTCGTCGGACGCATCGCGCTCACCTATCGTCGGCGCACCGACAATGCCGGCTTCAAGGCCGGCAACATCGCCGAGTTCTGCAATGCGTGGGGGCACCTGCACGACTTCGCCGTGACGCTCGACGCCGACAGCATCATGCCGGCCGAGGCCGTGCTGCGCATGGTGCGGATCGTCGAGGCGGATCCGAAGCTCGGCATCCTCCAGGGCCTCGTCATCGGACGCCCGGCGACCAGCGCCTTCGCGCGGCTGTTCCAGTACAGCATGCGCCTGTCGATGCGCTCCTACACCTATGGCAGCGCCTGGTGGCAGGCCGACTGCGGCCCCTACTGGGGCCACAACGCGGTGCTGCGGTTGAAGCCATTCATCGCCCACTGCGAGCTGTCGGCGCTGCCCGGCACCGGGCCGCTCGGCGGGCACGTGCTGAGCCACGACCAGATCGAGGCGGTGCTGATGCGCCGCGCCGGCTTCGAGGTGCGGGTGCTGCCGGAGGAGACGCTCGGCTTCGAGGAGAACCCGCCGACCCTGATGGAGTTCGTGCGGCGCGATCTGCGCTGGTGCCAGGGCAACATGCAGTACTGGCGCTTCCTCGGCCTGCCCGGCCTGAAGCCGATCAGTCGTTATCAGCTCGTCTTCGCCATCCTGATGTTCTTCGGCTCGCCGGCCTGGGTGGGGCTCGCCGTGCTGATCCCGCTCGTCGCCGCGCTGGGGGCCGACGGCCGCCCGGCGATCGATCCGGCGATCGGCCTCGCCCTGTTCTGGATCCTGCTGCCGATGTGGTTCGCGCCGCAGATCGCGACCGTGCTCGCCATGGTGACGCGGCCGCGCGGCGCCGAAGCGTTCGGCGGCGCCGCCGCGTTGGTGCCCAATGCGCTGCTCGCCATGACGTTCATGCAGCTCCTGGTGCCGATCATGTGGCTCGCCCATACGCTGTTCCTGGTCCGGCTGGCGCTCGGGCGCGGCATCGGCTGGGGCGCCCAGGCCCGCGACGACCACGCCGTGCCGGTCGGCCTCGCGCTGCGGCTGCTGTGGCCGCAGACGTTCCTCGGGCTCGCCGTGCTGATGCTGGTCGGCGCGACGGCGCCGGCTGCGCTGGCCTACGCCGCCGTGATGGCGCTCGGCCCGGCGCTCGCCGTGCCGCTGGCGGTGCTGACCGCCTCGCCCGCAGTCGGACGCTTCATGCAGAGCGCGGGGCTGTGCCGGTTGCCGGAGGAGCGCGATCCGCCCCTGATCCTGCGTGTCGTCCAGGCCGCGGCGGCGCTGCCGTCCGCGGTCCGGCCGTCGACCTCGCCCGCGCCCACCGTGCTGTCCCCGCCCGCCGAACTGCCGTCATGCTCCAGCGCCTCCGCGCCCTGACCGGCCTTCTCGGATCGCTGCGGACCTATCACGGCCGCCGCGCTCACCGGGCCGGGCTCGACCGGCTGTATGCCGGCTACGTGTCGCCGGGCGACCTCGTGTTCGACGTCGGCGCCCATGTCGGCGACCGCACCGCGGCGTTCCGCCGGCTCGGCGCCCGGGTGGTGGCCGTCGAGCCGCAGCCGCATCTCGTGAAGGTACTCGGCCTGATGTTCGGTCGCGATCCCGCCGTGACGATCGCGCCCGTCGTGGTCGGCCGCAGCGAGGGCACGGCCGAGCTGCTGATCAACCGCGACAACCCGACGGTCTCGACCGTGTCGGAGCAGTTCGTCGCGGCGGCGGCCGGCGCGCCCGGCTGGGCGGAGGAGCGCTGGACCGAGCGACTCACCGTGCCGATGACGACGCTCGACGCGCTGATCGCCCGCCACGGCGTCCCTGCCTTCATCAAGATCGACGTCGAAGGCTTCGAGGCCGAGGCGCTGCACGGACTGTCTCACACGGTCGCGGCGCTCTCCTTCGAGTTCACGACGATACAGCGCGACGTGGCGGTCGCGGCGCTCGCCCGTTGCGCCGCGCTCGGTTACGAGAAGTTCGAGGCGTCGCTCGGCGAGTCCCATCGCTTCGAGCACGGCACCTGGCGGAGCGCCGAGGAGATGCGCGCCTGGATCCTCGGCCTGCCGCACGCGGCGAACTCCGGCGACGTCTATGCGGTCCGCTGAGGGGCGCGGCGCCGCCGGCCTCCGGCTCGCGGTGCCGGCTGCAGGACTTTCGCCATCGCGCGCGGCGGGTTCCGCGCCGCGGATCATCGTCACGCTGATCGCGCTCGCCGGCTTCGGCCTCACGCTTCTCGTGTTCTGGCCCGGCGTGATGACCTACGACGCGCGCTACGTGCTGGTGGCGGCGCGCGCCGGCGTCTACGGCGACTGGCAGTCGCCCGTGATGGCGTGGGCGTGGCGGCAGATCGATCTCCTGGTGCCCGGCCCGCCCGGCATGCTGCTCGTCACCGCGGCACTCTACTGGAGCGGCTTCGCGTTCGTCGGGGCGGTGCTGGCGCGCCGCTCGCCATGGCTCGGCGTCGTCGCGGTGCTGCTCGGCTTCGCGCCGCCCGGCTTCATGTTCCTCGGCATCATCTGGCGCGACATCCTGTTCGGCTGCGTCTGGCTCCTCGCCGCGGCGCTGGCGTTCGCGTCGGCCAGAGAAGAGCCCCCCACCCCCGGCGCGCATTGCGCGCC
>NZ_NHSK01000055.1 GCF_016653355.1 Rhodoplanes elegans
TCCCTCTCCCCGCAGGCGGGGAGAGGGAGAGCCGGCGCCGCGCCGAGTGGTGAGAGACCGACGTGAGCAGCATCGCAACCGAGCGGTCCGCCGCCGTTCCTCCATCTCCTCACGCCCCCGCCTCGGACCCCGCCGTCGCCCGCATCGGGCCGAACGCCATCATCCGGATGATCGAGGCGCTGCGCGAGCAGGTCGGCGAAGCCGAGACGGCGCGGCTGTTCGGGCTCGCCGATCTCTCGCATCATCTCGTCCACGCGCCCGACCACATGGTCGACGAGCGCGACGTCGTGGCGATCCACACGGTGGTGCGCGCCGAACTCGGTCTCGCGGCCGCCAGGGCGGCGGGCCGGCGCGCCGGCGAGTTGACCGCCGATTATCTGCTCGCCAACCGCATCCCGCAGGCGATCCAGCCGATCCTGAAGATCCTGCCGGCCGGGATCTCGGCCCGCATCCTGCTCGGCGCGATCGGCAAGCACTCCTGGACCTTCGCCGGCTCCGGCGTGTTCACGGCGACGGCCGGCCATCCGGTGCGCTTCTCCATCGCCGGCAATCCGGTGTGCCGCGGCGCGACGGCCGACGCGCCGGTCTGCGACTATTACGGCGCCACCTTCGAGCGCCTGTTCCGCACCCTGGTGCACGGACACGCGACCGTCACCGAGACGGCCTGCGAAGCCATGGGCGCTCCCGCCTGCACGTTCGAGATCCGCTGGCGCTGAGTCGAGGCGACGCCCCGCACACGCGACATCTTGTCCGTCCTCACCCTGAGGAGGCTGCGCAGCAGCCGTCTCGAAGGGTGAGGACGGCCACGTGTCGGTGGCCGCATGGTTCGAGACGCGCGCCTGCGGCGCGCTCCTCACCATGAGGGGAGGCGGGGGCTCTGCCGCGGGCTCGGCGATCCCGCGGCTCTCGTCGCATCGGCGGATCGAAAGCCCTCCCGTCGCGTTGGCTCGACAAAGGCGCACCGCGCCGGCCGTGCACGCTCTCGTCGCGCGGCATTCTCACACCGACGCTTACGAGGACACCATGTCGTGGGACGCCTTCATCCCGACGCTCGCCCTGATGACGCTCGGCGCCTTCCTGGCCTTCGCGCTGATGCAGCTCTTCGCCTTCACCCGGACCCGCAGCAACCGCCGGGCCTTCAAGCGCGCCTTCTCGGACCACTCCGCCGGCGCCCCCGGCGCGCCGGACAAGTGAGCGGGCGCGCGAGGTCGCCATCGACTCTGGATCTGATCACGACCGCCGCATGATCGCCGTATGATCTCGAGCGATCGCATCACGATCCGCTCGTCCCCGCGAAGGCGGGAACGAACGGATGTCCGTGAGAATGAGCGTCATGCGCGGGCTCGACCCGCGCATCCATCGCCTCCGAAAAGGTTCTTTCACAGGCTGATGGATCGCCGGGTCAAGCCCGGCGATGACCAAGACAGGTGTCGGGGTCCCCTCACCGCAGCCGCGGCATGCGGAACGGCAGCATCGCCTGCACCCAGGGCGCGGCGAAACGGTCGAGCGAGAGGCTCTCGTGGACGGCCGACACCTCCTCGCCGAGCAGCGAGCCGGTCAGGAGCGAGCGGGTGTAGAAGGGCGAGTCCTCGAAGGTCGCGGCGACTCGCATGCCGTCCGGCCTGTCACTGCGCGTCTCGCGCGGCATCCGCCACAACGTGTCGGGCAGCATCACGCGGTGCGGCACCTCGACGGGCGTGACCGTGCCGGCGCGATCGAAGCGCAACGCCAGGGCCCGCTCGTCGACGCCGTCGTGATCACGTCCGGCTGGGCCCGCGGCACCGCGGCGGATGGCGTGATAGAGCACGGCGGCGCCGTCCGCGAGAGCGGCGCGCGACCAGTCCCAGCGCACGAAGGCGGTCTCCAACGGCGTCTCGCCGCGATTGCTGTCGAGATAGCCATGGCCGCGCCAGGCGAGCGCCGGCCTCGAGAACTCCACCTCGACGTCCGAGCAGGGCGCGATCGGCCGCCACTGATGGAGGCCTGCGTCGTCGAGCGCGAAGCTCGCGCCAGTGAGCGCCGCCGGCCGCACCCGCACCGTCCCGGCGAGGCGCGACGGCACCGGCACGGTCGTCTCGTCGATCGTGATCACGAGAGTCTCGCCGTCCCAGGCGAGCGCGCTCGGCCCGATCTTCAGGTTCGTCCGATCGCGGAAGAGCTTGCCGCGGCCGCGCTCGGTCATCGCCCAGCGCCGCGGCTCGCCGTAGAGCGCGACATTGATGGCGCAGTGGTCGTGCGGGTCGGCGGCGCCGCCCGGGGCGCGACGGCGCGCCCAGGCGTAATAGGGCGAGAACACGCTGCCGACGAAGGCGATGATGGTCAGCCCGTGGCGGCCGTCTTCGCTCAGCGCGTCGACATACCACCAGAGATACCCGCCGGGCGCGACCGGCTCGTCGAATTGCGGTCCGCGATCACGGCGGTCGCGGCCAGTCGGCCCGACAGCACCGCCATCGGGACGCCCGGTCCCGGATGCGTGCTGCCGCCCGCCAGATACAGCCCCGGAATCCGCGTTCGCGATCCCGGCCGCTGGAACGATGCCATCCATCCGTGCGAAGCCCTTCCGTAGAGCGCGCCTCCCGTCCCCGGAAAGCGCCGGTGAAAATCCTCCGGCGTGGTGACGACGGCGTCGCCCGCCGCGCGCAGCGTCAAGCCGCAGCGCCGCAGCCGCTCGAAGGCGGCATGACGAGCGATCTCGATCGTCGCTGCCGAGGGCGGCGTCGTGTCGCCGGTCGGCGGCGCGTTGACGAGTACGAACAGCGGCTCCGCCTGGTTCGCTGCGCCCCTCCTCACATCGCCGGCCTCGCTGTCCCGCCGCGTCTGGAAACGATCCTGGGCGCAGACATAGACGGTCGGGTCGGCGGGCAGGCGGCGGTCGCGCGTCAGCCGGTCGAACTCGGCCCGGTAGTCGGGCGCGAAGAACACCGTGTGATGATGCAGCGGGAAGCCCTCGGGTTCCGCCATCACGCACCAGGTGACGGCCGAGAGCGAGCGCGCCTTCGGCGGCACGCCCGGCACGGCGCCGCGCACCGCGATGCCGAGCCGGCCGTCGGCCAGCGCGGCGACGTCGGCATTGATCACCACGGTGTCGGCGTCGAGCCGCTCGCCGCTCGCCAGGACGACGCCGGCGGCGCGGCCGCGCTCGACCACGACCTCGGCGACCCGCGTGCCGAGCCGCACCGTCACGCCGAGCCGCTCGGCGGTGCGCACCAGCGCCTCGGCGAGTCGCTGCATGCCGCCCTCGATCAGCCAGACGCCCTGCTGCTCGACATGGGCGACCAGCATCAGGGTCGCCGGGGCGAGGAACGGCGACGAGCCGCAATAGGTGGCGTAGCGGCCGAACAGCTGACGCAGGCGCGGATCGTGGAAGTGGCGGCCGAGCGCCCCCCACATGGTGGCGAAGGGCGAGATCGCGGCGAGCTCGGGCAGCCGGGCGAGGCCGAGGCGCCGCGTCAGGTCGAACGGCGAGCGGCAGCGCTGGGCGCGCAGGAACGGGCCTTCCAGGGTCTTGTAGATGCGCGCCGCACGGTCGCAGAAGTCCCGGAAGCGTTGCGCCTCGGCGGCGCCGGCGAAATCCCCGATGGCGTCGGCCGAGCGGGCGTTGTCGGCGAAGAGATCGAGCCGCGCGCGCTCGCTCCAGGCGTGGCGGGCCAGCACGTCGAGCGGCGTCACCGTGATCTCGCGGTCGAGGCTGGTGCCGGCGGCGCCGAACAGCTCCTCGAACACCCAGCGCATGGTGAAGACGGTCGGGCCGGCATCGATACCGCGGCCGCCGACCACGACCTCGCGCAGCTTGCCGCCCGGCGCTGGGGCCGCCTCGACGACCGTCACGGCAACGCCGGCGAGCGCCAGGTCGATGGCGGCGGCGAGTCCCCCCGCGCCGGCCCCCACCACGATTGCGGACTCACGCGCCACGCTCACCAATCCGCAGAAATACCGTTGAGTTCGGTGTCCATGTGTCTATACTGCGTGACAGTTCGACGTGACAATGGATCATTACATATCTTTGCTCGCCATCAGGGGCTGAACGCATGGATAGTAGCACGAGGATCGAGCAGGCTCTCAACGCCGCTTTGGCCCGGGTCGAAACTCCCGCCGCTCCCAGCAAGCTCGCCTCGGCGATGCGGTATTCCGTGTTTCCGCGCGGTGCCCGGGTAAGGCCGCGCCTCTGCCTCGCCGCCGCGGCGGCGTGCGGCGACGACCAGCCGGCCCTCACCGATGCGGCCGCCGCGTCGATCGAGCTCCTGCACTGCGCCTCGTTGATCCACGACGACCTGCCCTGCTTCGACGACGCCCCGCTGCGGCGCGGCAAGCCTTCGGTCCATGTCGCCTATGGCGAGCGGATCGCGGTGCTGGCCGGCGACGCCCTGATCGTGCTGGCCTTCGAGCAGCTCTCCTATGTCGCCTGCTCGCCCGAGCGGTTGCCCCATGTGATGCGCATCGTCGGCCAGTCGGTCGGCATGCCGAGCGGCATCGCGGCCGGCCAGGCCTGGGAATGCGAGCCGTTCTGCGACCTCGTCGAGTACCACGAGCAGAAGACCGGGGCGCTGTTCTCGGCCGCGACCATGCTGGGCGCGGCGGCGGCCGGTCACGATCCGGAGCCCTGGAAGGTGGTCGGCGCCAAGCTCGGCCTCGCCTACCAGGTCGCCGACGACCTGCGCGACGCCGCCTCCGACGAGGAGGAGCTCGGCAAGCCGATCGGCCGCGACGCGGCGCTCGGCCGCCCGAGCGCGGTGCGCGACCTCGGCATCGACGGGGCCATGCACCGCCTCGAGACCCTGGTGAAGGAGGCGATCGCCGGCATTCCGCCTTGTCAGGGCGCCGGCGACCTGCGCGCCCTCATCATGTCCGAGGCGAAGCGGCTGGTGCCGAAGCGCCTCGCCGCCGCGGCGGCCTGATCCGCCGACTGGACACGGCCCCACGAGATCCGCCCTCTCCCCGCCGGGGAGAGGTGACCGTGAGAGGCGGGTGGCGACGTGAAAGACCCGACGCCCCGGGATCGCTCCTCGGCCTGGCGCGAGCGCTGGCTGGCGCTGCGCAACGGCGTGCTCGCCTCACCCCGCTTCCAGCGGCTCGCCGCCGCCTTTCCGCTCACCCGGCCGATCGCCCGCGCCCGCACCCGGGCCCTGTTCGATATCGTCGCCGGCTTCGTCTACTCGCAGATCCTCTTCGCCTGCGTGCAGTTGAAGGTCTTCGACCTCCTGGCCGACGGGCCGCTGTCGGTCGCCGCGCTCGCCGCCCGCACTGGCCTGTCGGAGGACGCCGCCCGCCGGCTGCTGGCCGCCGCCGCGACCCTCGATCTCACCGAGCCGTGCGGCGACGATCGCTTCGCGCTCGGTCGCCACGGCGCCGCGCTTCGCGGCAATGCCGGCCTGCCCGACATGATCGCGCACCACGCCCTCTTCTATAGAGACCTCGCCGATCCGGTGGCGCTCCTGCGCGGCGAGGCCGACACCGAGCTCGGCCGTTTCTGGGCCTATGCGGGCCGCGGCGCCTCCGCCGCCCTGCCGCCCGAGGCCGTCGCCTCCTACTCGCGCCTGATGGCGGCGACCCAAGGCTTCGTCGCCGACGAGGTCCTGGCCGCGGCGCCGCTCGCCGGCCGGCGCTGCCTGCTCGATGTCGGGGGCGGCGAGGGGGCGTTCCTCTCCGCCGTCGCGGCGCGTCACCCCGGCCTGTCGCTGATGCTGTTCGACCTGCCGGCCGTCGCCGAGCGGGCGCGCCAGAACTTTTCCGCCGCGGGCCTCGGCAACCGCGTCACGGTCCATTCCGGCGACTTCCGCATCGATCCGCTGCCCACCGGGGCCGACATCGTGTCGCTCGTGCGCATCCTGCACGACCACGACGAGGACACGGTGCGGACCCTGCTCGCCGCGGTGCGCCGCGCCCTGCCGCCCGGCGGGCGCGTGATGGTGGCCGAGCCGATGTCCGGAGCGCCGGGCGCTGCGCCCTTGGGCGAGGCCTATTTCGGATTCTACCTGTTGGCGATGGGACGGGGGCGACCCCGGACCCCGGGGGTGTTGTGCGGCCTGTTGACAGCCGCCGGGTTCCACCGTCCACGTCTCGTGACAACCAGAAATCCTGTTATTTTACAAATGGTTATCGCAAATGCCTAGGTTCTTTGGAACGATATGACAATACGACTTGACATAGGGGGCAGTAAGCGTAGGCTGACACTCCAAGTCGGTGTTTAAGCCTCCTTGCGGTGTGGCTCGGAGACGTCATGGACACAGTTGCGGTCGTCCTAGAGGAACCCGAACGCCTCGTTCTCAGTCGTCTCGACCTCACGCATCCCGGTGACGAGGATGTGGTCGTCGACATCGACTGGAGCGGGATCAGCACCGGTACGGAGCGTCTGCTCTGGTCGGGGCGGATGCCGCCGTTTCCGGGGCTCGGTTATCCTCTGGTGCCTGGATACGAATCGGTGGGTCGCATCACGTCGGCGGGCGAGCGCTCGGGCCGGCAGGTCGGCGAGCACGTGTTCGTGCCGGGCGCGCGCTGCTTCGGTGACGTCCGCGGGCTGTTCGGCGGCGCCGCGCGCCGGGTCGTGGTCCCGGGCGCCAAGGCGATGCCCATCGCCGACGATCTGAACGAGCTAGGCGTCCTCATGGCGTTGGCCGCGACAGCGTATCACGCCATGGCGGGGGCCGAACGAACGCCTCCGGACCTGATTGTCGGGCACGGCGTCCTCGGTCGTCTCCTCGCCCGACTGGCGGTGCTGGCGGGCGGGGAGCCGCCTACGGTGTGGGAGCGCGACAGCGGTCGCGCGAAGGGCGCGCAGGGCTATCGGGTCGTCGATCCGGTCGACGATCAACGACGTGATTACAAGGCGATCTACGACGTCTCGGGCGACGCCAAGCTGCTCGACACGCTGATCGGCCGCCTCGCGCCGAAGGGCGAGATCGTGCTCGCCGGCTTCTACAGCGAGCCGCTCGGCTTCGCGTTTCCGCCCGCCTTCATGCGGGAGATTTCCCTCCGGGTCGCCGCCGAGTGGCGCGAGCCGGATCTCGTCGCCGTGAAGAGCCTGGTCGAGACGGGGCGTCTGTCCCTCGACGGTCTCATCACCCATCGTTGCGCCGCCGCGGACGCGCCCGACGCGTACCGCACCGCGTTCACCGATCCGGCCTGCCTCAAGATGATCCTTGACTGGAGAGGGTACGCATGAACGCCCCGATGCCGATGGACCCCGCCCACCTGCGCGCCGAAGCCGCGATCGAGCCCGATCCGGTGCCGACGTCGTCGTCGAAGGCGACCCAGATCATCGCCATCTACGGCAAGGGCGGGATCGGCAAGAGCTTCACGCTCGCCAATCTCAGCTACATGATGGCGCAGCAGGGCAAGCGCGTCCTGCTGATCGGCTGCGACCCGAAGAGCGACACCACCTCGCTCCTGTTCGGCGGCCGCGCCACCCCGACCATCATCGAGACCTCGTCGAAGAAGAAGCTGGCCGGCGAGGAGATCACGATCTCCGACGTCTGCTTCAAGCGCGACGGCGTGTTCGCCATGGAGCTCGGCGGCCCGGAGGTTGGGCGCGGCTGCGGCGGGCGCGGCATCATCCACGGCTTCGAGACGCTGGAGAAGCTCGGCTTCCACGAGTGGGGCTTCGACTACGTGCTGCTCGACTTCCTGGGCGACGTCGTGTGCGGCGGCTTCGGCCTGCCGATCGCCCGCGACATGTGCCAGAAGGTCATCGTGGTCGGCTCGAACGATCTGCAGTCGCTCTACGTCGCCAACAACGTCTGCTCGGCCGTGGAGTATTTCCGCAAGCTCGGCGGCAATGTCGGCGTCGCCGGCATGGTGATCAACAAGGACGACGGCACCGGCGAGGCGAAGGCCTTCGCCGAGAAGGCCGGCATCCCGGTGCTCGCCGCGATTCCCGCAAACGAGGACATCCGCCGCAAGAGCGCCGCCTATCAGATCGTCGGCCGGCCCGGCACCGAATGGGCGCCGCTGTTCGAGGCGCTCGCGACCAACGTCGCCGAGGCGCCGCCGCAGCGGCCGAAGCCGCTGTCGCAGGACGCGCTGCTCGGCCTCTTCTCGAGCGACACGGTCGGCCGCGACGTGGTGCTGATGCCGGCGACCCAGGAAGACATGCGCGGCGGCAGCTTCGCGCCGAAGCCCTCGCTCGAAGTGATTTACGACACCGTCTGAGACATTACCCGGACCGGAGACTTAGCGCTTCATCATGACGTCGAGCCGACCCGAAACCGCAGTCGCGACCAGCGCCGGCACCGAGGTGGTGTACGACACCGCCTCGTCCGTGACGCTGGATGCCGCGATGCAAACCGAGACGACGCCGGCCGGCGTCGCTTCGGCGGCGGATGGCGCGGCGGCGGGCGCCGAGATGGCGGGTGGCGCGGCAATCGAGGGCGCGGTCGGCTGCCACGCCGGCGTCGACGAGATGCGCAAGGCCGCAGCCGCGGCCGGCAAGACCGAGACGCTCGACCGTTACGCGGCCGACTATCCGGTCGGCCCGCACGACCAGCCGCAGTCGATGTGCCCGGCCTTCGGCTCGCTGCGTGTCGGCCTGCGCATGCGGCGCACCGCGACGGTGCTGTCCGGCTCGGCCTGCTGCGTCTACGGGCTCACCTTCACGTCGCACTTCTACGGCGCGCGGCGCAGCGTCGGCTACGTCCCGTTCAACTCCGAGACGCTGGTCACCGGCAAGCTGTTCGAGGACATCCACGAGGCGGTCTTCAAGCTCGCCGATCCGGCCCTGCACGACGCCGTCGTGATCATCAATCTGTGCGTCCCGACCGCCTCGGGCGTGCCGCTGCAGCTCCTGCCGAAGACCATCAACGACGTTCGCGTCATCGGCATCGACGTGCCCGGCTTCGGCGTGCCGACCCATGCCGAGGCGAAGGACGTTCTCGCCGGCGCGATGCTGGCCTATGCCCGCAACGAGGCGGAGCAGGGGCCCGTTCAGGCGCCGCGTGGCGGCAAGAGCGACAAGCCGACCGTCACGCTGTTGGGAGAAATGTTCCCGGCCGATCCGATCGGCATCGGCATGATGCTGGAGCCGCTCGGGCTCGCCGCCGGACCCGTGGTGCCGACCCGCGAGTGGCGCGAGCTCTATGCGGCACTCGACTGCGCCGTGGTCGCCGCCATCCATCCGTTCTACACGGCCTCGCTGCGCGAGTTCGAGACGGCCGGCCGGCCGATCGTCGGCTCGGCGCCGGTCGGCGTCGACGGCACGGCGGCCTGGCTCGACGCCATCGGCGCGGCCTGCGGCGTTGCCGCCGACAAGGTCGACGCCGTGAAGGCCAAGATGCTGCCGGCCATCAAGGGTGCGCTCGCCGCCAACCCGGTGCGCGGCCGCATCACGGTGTCGGGCTACGAGGGCTCCGAGCTCCTGGTCGCCCGCCTGCTGATCGAGAGCGGCGCCGAGGTGCCCTATGTCGGCACGGCCTGCCCGCGCACCCGCTGGTCGGAGAGCGACCGGGCGTGGCTGGAGGCGAAGGGCGTCAAGGTGCAGTACCGCGCCTCGCTCGAGCAGGACATCGCCGCGGTCGACGCCTACGCGCCCGATCTCGCGATCGGCACGACGCCGGTCGTCCAGCACGCCAAGCAGCAGGGCATCCCGGCCCTCTACTTCACCAACCTGATCTCGGCGCGGCCCCTGATGGGCGTCGCCGGTGCCGGCTCGCTCGCCGTCGTGGTCAACACCGCGATGGCCAACAAGGCGCGCTTCGACGCCATGACCGAGCTGTTCCGTGGCGTCGGCGCGGGCGACACGGCCGGCGTCCACGAGGACGTGCCGAAGGCGCGGCCGGAGTTCCGCGAGAAGGTGCGGCGTCAGCTCGCCGCGCAGGCCAAGAAGCGCAAGGCGGAGGAGATGATCTGATGCTCCTCCTCGATCACGATCGCGCGGGCGGCTACTGGGGCTCGGTCTACGTGTTCACGGCCGTGAAGGGCCTGCAGGTGATCATCGACGGCCCGGTCGGCTGCGAGAACCTGCCGGTCACCGCGGTGCTGCACTACACCGACGCGCTGCCGCCGCACGAGCTGCCCGTCGTCGTCACCGGCCTGTCGGAAGAAGAGCTCGGCAAGCACGGCACCGAAGGCGCCATGCACCGCGCCCACAGGGTGCTCGATCCCGACCTGCCGTCCGTCGTGGTCACCGGCTCGATCGCCGAGATGATCGGCGGCGGCGTGACGCCCGAAGGCACCGGCATCAAGCGCTTCCTGCCGCGCACCATCGACGAGGACCAGTGGCAGAGCGCCAACCGCGCGATGGCGTGGCTGTGGAGCGAGTACGGCTCCAGGAAGGTGCCGGACCGCAAGCCGCGCCAGCCCGGCGAGAAGCCGCGCGTCAACATCGTCGGCCCCTGCTACGGCACCTTCAACATGCCGTCCGATCTGGCCGAGATCCGCCGCCTGGTCGAGGGCATCGGCGCCGAGGTGAACCTGGTGTTCCCGCTCGGCACGCATCTCGCCGACATCCCGCGGCTCGCCGACGCCGACGTGAACGTCTGCCTGTATCGCGAGTTCGGCCGGCTCTTGTGCGAGACGCTGGAGCGCCCCTATCTGCAGGCGCCGATCGGCCTGCACTCGACCACCAAGTTCCTGCGCGCGCTGGGCGAGCTCCTCGGCCTCGATCCCGAGCCGTTCATCGCCCGCGAGCTGCACACCACCGTGAAGCCGCTGTGGGATCTGTGGCGCTCGGTGACCCAGGACTTCTTCGGCACGGCGAGCTTCGGCATCGTCGCGACCGAGACCTACGCCCGCGGCGTCCGCCATTTCCTCGAGGAGGAGATGGGGCTGCCGTGCCACTTCGCGGTCGCCCGCTCGGCCGGCGTGAAGCCCGACAATGCGGCGGTCCGCAAGGCGATCCACGAGAAGACCCCGCTCGTCCTGTTCGGATCTTATAACGAGCGCATGTATCTGGCCGAGATCGGCGGCCGCGCCGCCTTCATCCCGGCCTCGTTCCCGGGCGCGATCGTGCGGCGCCACACCGGCACGCCGTTCATGGGCTACGCCGGCGCGACCTACCTGATTCAGGAGGTCTGCAACGCGCTGTTCGACGCGCTCTTCCACATCCTTCCGCTCGGCACCGCGCTGGACAAGGTGGAGGCGACGCCGTCGCGCCTGCACCGCGAGCTGCCGTGGGAGGACGCCGCCAAGCGGGCGCTCGACCGGCTGGTCGAGCGGCAGCCCGTGCTGGTGCGCATCTCGGCCGCCAAGCGTCTGCGCGACGCGGCCGAGCGCAGCGCCCGCGCGGCCGGCGAGGAGCGGGTGACGGAGTCTCGGGTTCTCGGCGTCGACGCCGTGGCGATGGGAGAGACCGTATGATCGCGCTCTCCCGCCCGCCGTCGCGCCTCGTCATTTCATCAACCGATTCACGCCGTGCGCGGATCGCGCCGGCGGTCGATCATTCAACAGGAGGGTATGCTCATGGCTGAGGGAACGGAGCGCCTGTCGCAGCGCCTCTTGGCGGGCCACTCGGCGAAGGAGACGATGGACTATCGTCTGATCTTCGCGGCGGCCTTCGTGGCCTTCCTGCTGGAAGCCATCGGGCGTCGACTCCTGCAGCGCGCGTCGCGCATGAGCCAGGCGACCGGTGACCGGTCCGTCATCGCCGAAGCCCGTGCGGCGGCCTGCAAGTACGTCCCGTTCGCCTTCATGGGATGACGGCCTTTCCAAGAGCTTCGCCCGACGCTGCCGGGCGACAGATCGTCGTGGCTCGCCACGACTTCCCAAGCCGCGCGGGATGGGCGCGGTAACGGCCGCAAGGCCATTCATCGGAGAGTATCTCCATGGCTGATAAGTCTCTGTCCGGCCTGTCAGAAGCAGAAGCGAAGGAGTTCCACAGCGTCTTCGTCTCCAGCTTCATGGGCTTCGTCGTCGTCGCCGCGATCGCTCACGTCCTCGCGTGGATGTGGCGCCCGTGGGCGAAGAACGCCTCGCTGGTCGACGGCGTGAACGTGGCGGTCAGCCACATGGCCTCGTACCTGTCGTAATAGGAGAGAAGAACAATGTGGCAAGCTTGGCTTCTTTTCGATCCGCGTCGGACGCTGGTCGCCCTCTTCACGTTCCTGTTCGGTCTGGCGCTGCTGATCCACTTCATCCTGCTCAGCACCGACCGCTTCAACTGGCTGGAGACCCCGCGTGCGAAGCCCGCCGCGGCGGCCCAGAATGCTCCGCTGCCGGCGAAGTAACAGCGATCAGGAAGGACGGCGGACGCGGCCTCGGCACTCTGCTCGGCCCGTCCGCCGCCGATGTGCAATGAGCAGGCAGGCCGTGCTCGAGCCTGCCGGCCGGTGTCGATCGGGGGATCCCAACAATGGCCATGCTCAGTTTTGAACGAAAATACCGCGTCCGTGGAGGTACGCTGATCGGCGGGGACCTCTTCGACTTCTGGGTGGGGCCGTTCTATGTCGGCTTCTTCGGAGTCACGACGGTTTTCTTTACCTTCCTCGGCACGGCACTCATCATTTGGGGCGCGGCCCTCGGGCCGACCTGGAACATTTGGCAGATCAACATCGCACCGCCGGACTTGAGCTACGGGCTGACGCTCGCACCGCTCAAGGAAGGAGGGCTGTGGCAGATCATCACCGTGTGCGCGCTGGGCGCGTTCTGCTCCTGGGCGCTGCGCCAGGCGGAAATCGCCCGCAAGCTCGGCATGGGTCTCCACATCCCGGTCGCGTTCGGCTTTGCCATCTTCGCTTATGTCGCCTTGGTCGTCATCCGGCCGTTGCTCATGGGCGCCTGGGGGCACGGTTTCCCCTACGGCATCATGAGTCACCTCGACTGGGTGTCGAACGTCGGGTATCAGTACCTGCACTTCCACTACAATCCGGCGCATTGCATCGCGATCACGTTCTTCTTCACGAACGCGCTCGCGCTCGCCATGCACGGATCCCTGATCGTCTCGGCCGCCAATCCCAGGAAGGGCGAGATCGTGAAGGGCGCGGAACACGAGAACACGATCTTCCGGGACACCGTCGGCTACTCGATCGGCACGCTCGGCATTCATCGCCTCGGCCTGTTCCTCGCGGTCAGTGCAGCGTTCTGGAGCGCCGTCTGCATCATCATCAGCGGCCCGTTCTGGACGCGCGGCTGGCCTGAGTGGTGGAGCTGGTGGCTCGACCTCCCGATCTGGCGTTAGGAGGGGGCTCACATGGCTGAGTATCAGAACATCTTTACCCAGGTGCAGATCAGAGGCCCCGGCTATGCCGGCGTGCCGCTGGAAGGCTCCGACGGGCACAGGGTGGGCGGCCAGAGCTTCCACTCGTACTGGCTGGGCAAGCTCGGTGATGCACAGGTCGGCCCGATCTATTTGGGTTGGCTCGGCATCTTCTCGCTGCTCTGCGGCTTCATCGCCTTCGAGATCATCGGGCTGAACATGTTCGCCTCGGTGAACTGGGATCCGATCCAGTTCGTCCGGCAGCTTCCGTGGCTGGCTCTCGAGCCGCCGCCGCCCGCCTACGGCCTCAAGATCCCGCCGCTCAACGACGGCGGCTGGTGGCTGATGGCGGGGTTCTTCCTGACGCTCTCGATCCTCCTCTGGTGGGTGCGGGTCTATCAACGCGCGCGCGTTCTCGGGATGGGAACCCATCTCGCCTGGGCGTTCGCGTCGGCGATCTTCCTGTACCTGTCGCTCGGCTTCTTCCGTCCGATCCTGATGGGAAGCTGGGCGGAGGCCGTTCCGTTCGGGATCTTCCCGCATCTCGACTGGACGGCGGCGTTCTCGATCCGCTACGGCAATCTGTTCTACAACCCCTTCCACATGCTCTCGATCGCGTTCCTGTATGGCTCGGCGGTGCTCTTCGCGATGCACGGCGCGACCATCCTGGCCGTGAGTCACTTCGGGGGTGAGCGGGAGGTCGAGCAGATCGTCGATCGCGGCACCGCATACGAGCGGGCGGCGCTGTTCTGGCGCTGGACCATGGGCTTCAACGCCACGGCGGAGTCGATCCACCGTTGGGGTTGGTGGTTCGCGGTCCTGGTCACCCTGACGGGCGGCATCGGCATCCTGCTGACCGGCACGGTGGTCGACAATTGGTATCTCTGGGCCGTCAAGCACGGCGTGGCACCGTCGTATCCCGCGGTGTTCCCGCCGGTGGTCGACCCCAACCTGATTCCTGGAGGCTAGTCATGAGCGTCTTTGCGATGCGAATGCTGGCCGGGATCTCCGCAGCCCTCGCTCTCCTCCTGGTGATCTACGCGTTCGAGTTCCCACCGGTGGACAGCGTTCAGCGCGGTTATCGCGGGCTCGCGATGGAGGAGAACTCCAATCCGCGGGTCGACCGGGCGAAGGTGAGAGCCAATCAGCTGCCAGAGCCGGCTCCGGCCACCGACCCGGCCGGCCAGAAGGCCTCGCAGGTCTACACCAACCTCAAGGTGCTCGGCGACATGGACGCCAACGAGTTCCTGCGGTTGATGACGGACATGACGACCTGGGTGTCGCCCGATCAGGGCTGCGCCTACTGCCACGACGAGAACGATCTCGCCGCGGATCGCCCGTACACCAAGATCGTCTCCCGGCGCATGCTGGAGATGGTCCGGTACATCAACGGAAGCTGGAAGACGCACGTGGCCGACACGGGCGTCACCTGCTGGGCTTGCCATCGCGGCCAGCCCGTCCCGGCGAGCGTCTGGTACTTCGACGCACCGCGGACGGCGCAGGGCCAGGCCGGCAATCGCGCCGGTCAGAACGTCGCCTCGGCGGCGGGTGGCATCACGGCCCTCCCGGTCGACCCCTTCACGCCCTTCATCAAGGACGGGAAGGACATCCGGGTTCTGTCCGGTACGGCGCTCCCGGCGGGCAACCGGGCGTCGATCAAGCAGACCGAGTGGACCTACAGCCTGATGATGCACATTTCGAAGGGGCTGGGGGTCAATTGCACGTACTGCCACAACTCGCGGTCCTTCTTCGACTGGGACCAGAGCACTCCGCAACGCACCACCGCGTGGTACGGCATCCGGATGACGCGTGACATCAACACGCAATTCCTCGAGCCGCTCACCCCGCAGTTCCCGGCGAACCGCCTCGGTCCGACGGGTGACGTCGCGAAAGTGAACTGCGCCACCTGCCACGAAGGCGTCTACAAGCCGCTCTACGGCGCCAGCATGATCAAGGATTATCCGATCCTGGTCGGGCCGGCTCCGGCGCGGACGGCGTCTGCCGCTCCGGCGGCGAAGTGAGCGACTGAGCATGGCCATGCGGGTCGCCCACGGGCGGCTCGCCGGCGATGCGGCGGACCGCAGCGTGACCGGCGTCGTCGACCTTTTCGGCCGACGACGCCGATTCCGTTTCGGCCCCAAGGTCCACTGCCATGTTCCCGTGCTCGTGCCCGTGCTCGTGCCCCGGTGCGGGCCTGCCGCGCCCCGGCCTCGCGGGCCCGACGCCGACGTGCCTCGCGCGCGTGACCGACGGGGACGGCGTGACCGGCGAGGGCGGCGGGACCGGAGCTCCCGCGCGTCCGCTCGCGGTGTCGTCTCCGCCGTGTCCTCGTTCCGCGGTTCCTGCAACGCGGCCCCGGCGCTCCCGACATTGATTTCGGAGGCCGCCTGACGTCTAGTCGGCGCCTTGTCCGGAGGCCGCATGACGCAACGTTCCGATGTCCCCGCCGACCCGCCTGCCGGCGATCGCGACGCGAGAGTCCGCGACGAGGCCGCCGGCGCCGTGCCGTCGCCGAACGCCGACGAGATCCGCCGCATCGGCCTGTCGAACGCGCTGCGCGAGGTGACGGCGCCGCTCCACCGCCAGGCCGAGAAGGCCGGGGCGATCAGCGACATCGTGCGCGGCCGCTCGAGCCGGGCCGCCTATGCGCTGCTGCTGCGCAACCTGCACGCCGTCTACGAGGCGATTGAGCGCTGCCTCGACCGCCATCGCGCGACGCCGGCGGTCCGCCACATCGTGCGCGACGAGGTGTTCCGGGCCGGCGCGATCGCGCTCGATCTCGAGAATCTCTGCGGCGGCGCCGCGGCGGCCGCGGCCGTGCCGCTGCTGCCCGAGGGCCGCGCCTATGCCGAGGCCGTGACGGCGTCGGCCGAGGGCGACGGCGTCGGCCTGATCGGCCACGCCTACACGCGCTATCTCGGCGATCTCAGCGGCGGCCAGACGGTCAGCCAGGTGCTGGCCCGCACGCTCGGGCTCGACGCCGACAAGCGCAACATCTACCGGTTCGCCGCGATCGGCGATCTCGACGCCTACAAGGACGGCTACCGGGCGGCGATCGACCGCGCCGCCTTCGAGACCGACCGGCCGGACGCGATCCTGGCCGAGGCGATGCGGGCGTTCCGCCTCAACATCGCGCTGTTCTGGGCCGTTCAGGCGGCCGCCGACGGCGCCGCGGCGCGCGCCGGCACGCCGGCTCCCGTGGACTAGGGGGCGCCACGCGTCGATCCCGCGCCGCCCGGTCCCGTGGGAGCGGGCGGAGCGACGGTCCTGGGCGCGCGCCCGGGCGCCGGTGGGGACGCGGCGATCATCCTCCTCGCGGCGGCGTGGCCGCGGCGGCGTCCCGCCCTCGTGCGGGAGCAGCAGGGCGGTGGGGAGCCCGGGAACGCGGAGGCTGCCGGCCGACCGGGATCGGCGCCCGAACGCTGCCCTTGCCCTCGCGACGCCGGCCATTCATCCCTTCTTCCGAAATCGAATCATCCGGCCCGGAGGAGCGCCATGCGAAGCAAGGGTGCGACTGCCATGGGCGCCGCTGCGCTCGCGCTGTCGGCGCTCGCGGCCGCCGGCCCGGCCCGGGCCGACCTGAAGATCTGCAACCGGCTCAGCTTCGTGGTCGAGGCGGCGCTGGGGCTGGAGGAGAAGGGCGCGACGGCGACGCGCGGCTGGTTCCGGCTCGATCCCGGCCAGTGCCGGGTGGTGCTGCAGGGCACGGTCGAGGCCGAGCAGATCTTCCTCCACGGCCGCGCCCTGCCGGTCTACGGCCCGTCGCCGGAGCCGCAGAGCGGCCACGCCGACCTGTGCATCGCCGACGGCGACTTCGTCATCGCGGCGGCGCGCGCCTGCCGGCCGCCGCAGCGCTTCGCCCGCTTCACCGCCGTGAAGCCGTCGGAGACGCAAGAGGGCGGTGTCGCGGGGGGTGCCGCGGTGCTCGTCGCGGCGCTCGCTGAGGAGGCCGAGTATTCCGAGGAGCAGGCCCGCCTCGCCGGCATCCAGCGCCTCCTGGTGATGGCCGGCTACGACGCCAACCCGGTCGACGGCGTCGCCGGCCCGAAGACCGAGGCGGCCATCGCCCAGTTCCTCAAGGACCGCGGGCTCGCTCCCCAGGCGAAGGACGCGCCCGACCTGTTCGACAAGCTGATCGAGACCGTCCAGCAGCCGGCCGCGACCGGCTTCTCCTGGTGCAACGACACGCGCTGGGCCGTGCTGGCCGCCATCGGCACCGACGAGAAGCGCGGCATCGTGGCTCGCGGCTGGTACCGGATCGAGCCCGGCAAGTGCCTGCGGCCCGACCTCGAAGGCAGGCCGCGCCGGCTTTACAGCTTCGGCGAGGCGGTCGACCGCGACGGCCAGCCGGTGCGGGGCGGCAGCGGCACCGGGCGGCTCTCCTGGGGCGGCGACACCACGCTGTGCACCCGCGAGGCGCGCTTCGAGCTCTCCGACCACAAGGACTGCGTCGGCGCCGGCCTCGACGCCACCGGCTTCGCCACCATCGACCTCACGGCCCAGCCGGCGACCACGGTCCGGTTCCGGGAGTAAAGCGCCAAGCTCCGGTTGCGCATCCTGAAGGGATGAAACGCCTCTCCCGATGCTCGGCCTCGTGCCCCGGAGAAGGCGCGCCAGGCCGCAGGCTTGGCGTGCCGCAGAGCCGGGGCCCAGGGGCCGCACGACGAGCGGCACGGCAGGCACCTTGCCCGATCGCCCCTGGGTCCCGGTTCGCGGCGCGTCGCGCCGCGCCCGGGACACGAGACCTCGGCCGAGGCGGCGCAGCGGAACAAGTTCCGGGGAGGCGTGACGCCCCGCCGTGATCCGGCTAAACACTGCGCCATGTCCAGCGCCTCCGAGACCCCCGCCTCCGATACC
>NZ_NHSK01000056.1 GCF_016653355.1 Rhodoplanes elegans
GGCGGCCTCGCGCTCCTGGCGCTGCCGGTCCGCCTCCTGGCGCTGCTTCTCGGCCTCCTCGCGCTTGCGGTCGGCGATCGCCCGCTCGATCACCTCGAGCCTCGCCTGCGCCACCACGGCGAGCGGCGAGGCGGGATACTTCTTGATGAAGGCCCGGATCGCGGTCGGGTCGGACGTGTCCTGCAGCTTCTCCCAGGCGAGCCGGTCGGGAGTCGCCCGTTCGGCGTCGGTGAGGGGTCGCGACGGCGTCGTGCGGTCGAGCGCCGCGACCGCCATGGCGTCCGGCTTCACGGCGGCGGCGAGCTTGGCCCGCTGCTGGCGGGCGAGCTCGGCGTAGAAGCCGGTGCCGTGCACGGCCAGGAAGGCATCCCAGGCCGACACGGTGCCGACACGCTCGGCCATCTCGTAGTCGCCCCGCGGATCGGTGGCGGTCACCGGGACCCGCTCGGGCTCCGGCACCAGCGAGACGGTGGCGCCGCCGAGCGAGCCGTAGACGAACGGCTCCTGGCGATTGTTGGTGCGCCGGAGCACCTCGTCGCGCACCCGCCCGAGGGCGATGCGGATGTCGAGCCCCGGGGTGGTCAGGTTGTCGACCAGCGCCTGGGTGAAGGGGCTGTTACGGCCGGCCCCGTCCTCGGCCGTGGAGCCGGCCTTGGCCGCGTAGGCGACCAGGGTGTCGGTGCCCATCGGCTCGATCTTGGCGAGGCCCTGGCTGACCGCCCGGGTGGCGATCTGGCGCTGCATCGAGCGGATGAAGGGGTTGTCGCGGCAGGCGTCGAGGATCACGAGGCGCAGCCGCCGGGTCGATTCGATCGAGCGGAAGATGCGCTCCAGCGCCACCGCCTCGTCCTCGGCGTCGTAGTCGCTGCGCAGCTTGGCGTCGACCGGCACCATGTAGTTGACGCCGCCGACCTCGATGCCGTGACCGGCGTAATAGACGACGGCGACGTCGGCGTCGCGCGTCGTGTTGTAGAAGTCGCGCAGCGCCCGCTTGAACTCGATCACGCCGAGATCGCGCTTGAGCTCGACCTGGTCGAACTTCGCCTTGCGGAACATCTCCGCGATGGCGGCGGCGTCGTTATGCGGGTTCTCGAGCTTGACGACGTTCTCGTAGGCCGAGTTGCCGATCACCAGCGCGACCCGCTTGTCGGCGAGCGCCGGGCCGGCGACCATCACGGCGAGGCCGAGCACCCCGGCCCACACGGCGGCGCGCCACGACCCGCGACGCGACGCGACGGCCGCAGCGCCGCCGGTCGTTCGCCCGCGGACCGGACACGGAAGCGCCGGGTTCGGACACGCCGGATACGGAAGAGCCGTCTGCGGAACACTGGATCGCACGGCGGTCGATACGACGCGACGGTGCGCGATCGCGACGAGCAAACGTCCGAGCATCTGTCGCCTCCCGCGCCTTGGACACCTCTGCCCAGGACCACTCCTGTGCCCAGGACCACTTTTGCCCCGGAAGTGTCGTTTCCCTGATCGCAACGCCGGGCCGGCCACACGGAAAAGCCTAGCCGCACGGCCGGGGTGACGCAATTTCCACGCTGCGCCTCCGGTTCAACCTTTCGCGAGCGCAATACCGGCGGCACCGCTTGCGCCCCCTCCTTCGTGGCTCCGGGGACGGCCGGACCGGCCGCCCGTCCCCGAGGCACAGGACCGCATCACTTGGAGGCCGACTGCTTGACCTCGAGATTGACGATCTGCACCCGGCGGTTCTCGGCCGCGAAGGGCTCGCCGGGCTTCTTGAGCTGCTCCTTGCCGTAGCCGGCCGTGACCAGGCTCTCGTCGGAGATCTGGAACTTCTCCTGCAGGAACTTCTTCACCGAGGCGGCGCGCCGCTCGGAGAGCTTCTGATTGTACTCCTCGCCACCCTTGGCGTCGGTGTGGCCGCCGAGCAGGAAGGTGCCGCCGCGCAGATCGGGGCTCGACAGAGCCTTGCCGAGCTCCATCAGGTCGGGCACGGCGCGCTGCACGATCTCGGCCGAGTTGTAGTCGAAATAGACCTCGAGATCGATCTTCTGCTTGTCCTTGGCGATGTCGGCGACCTTGGTGCGCTCGTCGAGCGTCAGCGCCCGGGTCTTGCCGCGGATCGTCTGCAGGAACTTCTGATCTTCCATCTGCTTCGGCGTCGTGGTCAGCCCGCGGGTCTTGGGGGCCGGCTTCAGCGCCTCGAGGATGTCGGTCGAGCTCGGCCGCGCTTGCGCGAACGCGGCGTGATTGGCGGTGGCGACCAGCGTGCCCGCGAGCAGAAGGGTCGCGAAGGTCGCTCCGAGCTTGGTCCAGCGCGTCGTGGTCGGGACCGTCGTGGTCTGGCGTGTCATCTGTTTGTCCTCCGGCACTTGTCTAGGCGGGTGTCTGCCTGTCGCCGTCAGAATAGCGCGCTGACGATCCGATACTGTGAGCAATCTCACACACGTTATGCGCCTCCGACGGCCGACCGAGTCGCTCACTTTCTTGTGACGTCCGATACGGCGGGCCGCCGTCGCACCGCCTGACAGCGGCGGCGGCGACGCCGCACTCACCTGTTGGTGTCGGGATCTGACCGCGACGTTCGGCGGGCGCCATGCGCCCGGTCAAAAGCGGCGGCCTCGAGCGGGCGGATGCCGCGGTTCGGAGTGCGCAACGAGGACGCGACGCCGGACACGCAGACCCCGGACACGAAAAGGCCCGGCCTTCGCGAGAAGGCCGGGCCTCGTCGTCGAGCGGCCGGGTTTGGCGGCGGCCGCGCGATCCCTGCGGGCGGCGCGCGCCGCCCGGACTGTCCGTCGCTCAGTACTTGGCCATCACGGGCACGGCCGGCACCGGCGAGAACCGGTAGTTCAGGCCGACCCGGGCGAGACCGCCGGTCTCCTTGGCGTTGATGTCCACGGTCGTCCGATAGTCGTCGCGGCCCAGGCTGTAGTAGAGCCACTCGGCCTTGGCCGACCAGTTGGCGTTAAGCGCGTACTCGGCGCCGACGCCGGCCGTCCAGCCCGCCGCGATCTTGCTGGTGCCGTTGACCGGACCGGTCGCCGGACCGGCGAACGAGCCGAAGTTCGTGGTGACGCCGTTGTTGACGAAGTTGGGCGTGACGGCGAGCCCGCTGCCGCCGAGATTGTAGATGCTCTGCTGCGTCACGTCGGCGACCGCGAGACCGCCCTTGACGAAGAACAGCGTGCGCTCCCACGAGTAGCCGAGCCGGGCCGTCATGGTCGCGAACCAGTCCATCTCGGTCTGGCACGAGTAGAAGTTCGCGTTCGGGCACGGCGTGGTGCCTTGGGTGTTGGCCCAGGCGATGTCGCCCTCGAAGCCCAGAACCCACTGGTTGAACTGGAAATTGTAGCCGACCTGACCGCCCAGCAGGGCGCCGCCGAACTTCGGCTCGATATTGGCCGGGGTGGCGACGTAGTTCCAGTCGGTCTTGCCCCACATGGTGCCGCCGTTGACGCCGACATAGAAACCGCGCCAGACGACCGGCGCCGCAACGGCGACGGGCGGAGCCTTGTAGACGATGCCCTTGCCGGAGAGCGCCGCCTGCAGCGGCTCCGGCGTGAACTGGTAGCGAAGGCCGCCGTTGAGGGTCCAGCCATCGATGTTCTCGCCGAACCGGTAGTCGCCGCGGACGTAGCCGACCCAGCCGGTGTTGAGCACCTGGCCGGCGAGGCCACCCGACACCTGCCCGTAGGTCCCGACCCGGTCGGTGACCAAACTGCCGGTCAGGGGGCCTCCGAACAGGGCGTTCGAGAAGGCCGGGCCGACCGCGAACCGGGTGGTCACGTCGCCCGCGAACTCGTGGAACACGCTGCCGGTGACGAACGGCTGGATCGCCATCGTGGGCGTCACGATGTTGGTGCCGAGACGGACGCTGACGCGGCCGAGCTCGCTCTTGATGTCGTCGACCTGCACGGTGCCGGGCATGGAGAAGCCGGGCAGGTTGGAGAACAGCGTGCCGGACACGCTCAGCGGATCGACGGTGACCCGCGAGTAGGTGAAGCCGGCGGACGGCTCGATGAACCAGTTGTTCGGCAGGGCGAAGTTGTAGCCCATGTTGGCCGCGATCGACCAGCCGCGGGCATCCAGGTTCTGGTTGAACATAGCCGCCGACGGATCGTCGAGGCTCATGTTGTAGTAGTCCCAGCGCAGCATGGCGTCGGCGAAGAAGCCGCCCTTCGTGGCGGTGAGATAGGTGCCGACGAACGGGATCTGGGTGCCGCCCGAGAACGTCCCGCCCGGCGTCTTGTCGCGCGATTGCGACGCGAGATAACCGACCGTGGCGCCGGTGTGGATGTTCCAGCCGTCCCAGTTCAGCTTGGCGATGTCGCGACCGAACTGATAGCCGACGAAGCCCTGCTTGGTGGTCGTGTCGCAGTTGGCGCTGCCGGCCACGGCGGCGCCGTTGAGCTGCAGGGTCGTCACGCCGGTGTTCTTCGTCTCCACCTCGCCGCCGAGGACGCGACCCCAGATGCCGCCGCCGTTCTCGCCGGGCGCGGCATTGGCCGGGCTGCTGACGAAGGCCGAGCCGGTCTGCGCCTGGAACACCGTCGTGGTGGTGTTCAGCACGGAGACGAGAGAATTGACGGTGCCGGCCTGGGCGAGCGGCAGGAGCTGCAGCCCGGTGATCGGCGTCTGGACACCGGCGCCGTTCGTGTAGGTCGCCAGCTGCGGAATGGTGCTGGTGCACTGCGCCTGCGCGGCGCCCGAGACGGCCATCGCGACCAACAGGGCCGAGCTGCCGAGAAGGATGCTTTTTCGGTCGATCCTGGACCGCGTGCTGATGGTCTGCATTGTCGTCCCCCGTCCCCCGACGAAAATCCCGACGATCTGTTTCAGGTCGTTTCCCGCACGATTAAACAGACAACCGACACGGGTGGGAACAGGAACCGGGCGCGCGACCGCCTCAACCACACGTTTTGAACGCATCACGTGCTTTTTGAGCAACACGACATAACGCCAAAACGGCGCGCTCGCAGCTCCGGCTTATGTCCTTGAAGAATTAGGCATAGTCCGTTCGGGCGAGGGTCGGCGCCGGTTGTGCCGAAGCCCGCGTCCGCGTCCGCCTTCGCGGGGGTCCGAGCCTGGGGTTGTGTTTCGCAATGTGAACCAGGGCGGTGTCCCCCCGCGAATCGTCGGGTTGGGCGATCCGGTCCGCCGGTGGGCGCAGGCGAACCCGCCGCCACCCCGGTCGGTGGCCGGGACCACCGGCGCGACCGAGCCGCACCGGTGCCGAGCGCGGTGCCGAGCGCCTCCGGACCCGCGGCGCGCCGGGTCGTGGGCGGGCCACCGCTCAGCGCACGCCGTAGCTCTCGAACTCCTGGTCGATGGTCGGGTCGATCGCCTTGGCGCTGCGGATGTCGGCGTTGCCGGCCGAGGTCTCACCCTTGCGGACCTTGGCCTTGCCGCGGCCGAACAGGGCCGAGGCCATGCGCGGGTTCATGCGCAGCGCCTGGTCGTAGTCGGCGATCGCCTTGTCGAGGCGTCCGAGCCGCAGATGGACGAGGCCGCGGCTGTCGAGGGCGTCGGGATACTGCGGCTTGAGGCGCAGTGCCTCGTCGCAGTCGGAGAGCGCCGCGTCGAGCTCGTTCATCACGGCGCGGGTGAAGCAGCGGTTGTTGAAGGCCTCGGCATCGGACGGATTGATCCGGATCGCCTGGCCGAAGTCCTCGGCCGCCATGGCGTATTCGCGGCGCTCCGCCCAGGCCTGGCCGCGCTTGTAGTAGGCCTCGCCGTCGCGCGGGTTCTTGTCGATCTGGGCGTCGAGGTCGCGGATCACCTGGTCGCGCCGCGGCCCGGTCACCGGAGGAGGCGGCGGCGTCACGGTCGTCACCTTCGGCTCCGGCGGCGGGGGCGGAGGCGGCGGCGTGACCACGGTCA
>NZ_NHSK01000057.1 GCF_016653355.1 Rhodoplanes elegans
AACGACGCGGCGCGGCTTCGGCGCCGACGCCGCCGGTCGACATCGCCGCGCCGGCCTCGTCCGACGTGAGCGTTCCCCCGCCGTCCGTCGCCGCCGCCGCGGTCGCGGGCGAGATCGATCAACCGAGTCCCTGAACGAGACGAAGGCCGACGAAGAGGTCCCATGGCCAAGGCATCCCGGAATCCGATGAAGAAGAAGACGGGCGCGAAGGGCGCCAAGCCGTCGAAAGGCGCGGCTGCCGCCGAGCCGAAGACGCCGAAGATAGCCGCGAAGGCGGCCACGGCCGGGAGCCGTGCCGGCAAGACCAGCAAGCCGACCAAGCCGGCGAAGCCGGCCAAGGCGAGCAAGCCCGCCAAGCCGGCCAAGCCGGCCGCCAAGGCCGCAAAGCCGGCGAAGCCGGTCGCCAAGGCCGCGAAGCCGGTGAAGCCTGCGAAGGCGGCCAAGCCGGTGACGTCGGCCAAGACGGCGAAGACCGCGAAGTCGGGGAAGGCCGGCAAGCCGGCGGCGCGCCCCGCGACGCGCGCGGCGGCGAAGCCCGCGAAGACGACGAAGCCGGCGGCGAAGCCCGCCGGCAAGTCGGCCAAGCCGGCGGCCCCCAAGGCCGCCACGGGCACCGTGAAGATCGCCGCCAAGGCGGCTCCGAAGGGCGCCACGAAGGCGTCCAAGGCGCCGACCGCGTCGGCCAGGCCCACGAAGCCGGCATCCAAGTCGGTGACGACGCCTTCCACCAAGCCCGCTGCCAAGCCCGCTGCCAAGCCGTCGGCGAAGCCCGCCACGAAGCCCGCCAAGGCGGCGGCGAAGGCGCCGGCGGCGAAGAAGCCCGTTCCGGCGCCGGCGCCGATGTCGAGCCTCGACATCGCCCGCGAGCGCGCCGCCGGCCGGGTCAAGCGCGCGGTCCGGCGCGTCGTCGCGACCGTCGCCGATGCGGCGGCGTCCGCGTTGAAGCCGGCGCCGCGGCCGGCCTCGGCGCTGCGTCCGTCCGAGAAGAAGCCGCGGGCCGAGCGTCCGCGGGCGCGCGGCGGCGCCGTTCCGGGCGTCGTCGTGAAGGGCCGCATGGGGCCGCGCTATCCGGAGATCCTGTCGCCGGGCGCGCTCGCCTTCCTGGCCGAGCTGCATCGCCGCTTCGACGGCCGCCGCCGCGAGCTCCTCGCGGCGCGGGCCGAGCGTCAGGCGCGCTTCGACGCCGGCGAGCTGCCCGACTTCCTGCCCGAGACGGCGGAGGTCCGCTCGGGTGACTGGAAAGTCGGCCCGATCCCGGCCGATCTGCAGAACCGCCGCGTCGAGATCACGGGCCCGGTCGACCGCAAGATGATCGTCAACGCCCTCAACTCGGGCGCGACGCATTTCATGGCCGACTTCGAGGACGCCAACTCGCCGACCTGGTCGAACTGCATCGAGGGCCAGCTCAACCTGCGCGACCGCTGGGACGGCAAGATCGACTTCACCGACGAGACGTCGGGCAAGCGCTACGCGATCGGCGAGACCCCGGCCGTGCTGATCATCCGGCCGCGCGGCTGGCACCTCCTGGAGGAGCACGTCACGGTCGACGGCGAGCCGATGTCCGGGTCGCTGTTCGACTTCGGCCTGTACTTCTTCCACAACGCCAAGGCGCTGCTCGCCAAGGGCTCGGGCCCGTACTTCTACATCCCGAAGCTCGAGTCGCATCTCGAGGCGCGGCTGTGGAACGACGTGTTCGTCTACGCCCAGGAGAAGCTCGGCATCCCGAAGGGCTCCATCAAGGCGACGGTGCTGATCGAGACGCTGCCGGCCGGCTTCGAGATGGACGAGATCCTCTACGAGCTGCGCGACCACGCCGCCGGCCTCAACGCCGGGCGCTGGGACTACATCTTCTCCTTCATCAAGAAGCTCGCGAAGCGGCCCGACTACGTGCTGCCGGACCGCGGCCAGGTGGTGATGGGCAAGGCGTTCCTCGGCGCCTATGCGCTCCTCCTGATCAAGACCTGCCACCGCCGCGGCGCCTTCGCGATGGGCGGCATGGCGGCGCAGATCCCGATCAAGGGCGATCCGGCGGCCAACGAGGCGGCCTTCGCCAAGGTGCGGGCCGACAAGGAGCGCGAGGTGAACGACGGGCACGACGGCACCTGGGTCGCGCATCCGGACCTCGTGCCGGTGGCCAAGGAGGTATTCGACCGGCTGATGCCGCAACCCAACCAAGTCGACCGCCAGCGTGACGACGTCGAGGTCGGCCAGGCCGATCTGCTGCGCCTCCACGAGGGCAGCAAGACCGAGGAGGGCTTCCGCCTCAACATCCGGGTCGGCGTGCAGTACATCGAGGCGTGGCTGCGCGGCCGCGGCGCGGTGCCGATCTACAACCTGATGGAGGACGCGGCGACGGCCGAGATCTCGCGCGCGCAGATCTGGCAGTGGCTGCAGTACGGTGCCGTCCTGGAGAACGGCGTGACGGTGACGCCGGAGTTCTTCGACAAGGCGCTCGGTGAGGAGATGGAGCGGGTGCGCGGCGAGCTCGGGGCCGAGGCCTACGACGCCGGTCGCTTCCCCGAGGCGATCGACCTGTTCCGCCGCCTCTCGCTGGCGCCGGAGTTCGAGGACTTCCTCACCGTCCCGGCCTATCAGCTGCTCGCCTGAACCGGGCGACCCGCTGTCGCGTTCAAAGGGCCGCCCCTTTCGGGCGGCCCTTTTTCGATTCGCCGGAGCGCGCGTGTCGACACGGTTTCGCCGTCATCCGGCCCGCGTCCTGATCCGTCATAAACGGCCTGCCTGCCTGAACGGACTAACAAAATCCTCCGCCAGGGCAGGTCCTGCGGCCGCAATGTGGCAGAACGGCAACGCCTGTCATGAACCGTATTAGATTGCCTATTTAAGCGGCAATTGCCGCGCGATTTACCTTGCCGCGCGACCATCCCGTGTGAGTTTATAAATCACGATCTGCTCCCGCCTTGGGGAAGACGGCGGCAGGGAAAAGTGGGGTTCAGGCGAGCGCAGCAGCCCGGTGCGTCTCGCAAGGGGGATAGGGGGCTCGACATGAAGAAGATCGCTCTGGCAACGATTGCCGCTCTCGGCCTGACCGGCTCGGCGCTCGCCGCCGACATGCCCGTCAAGGCGCCGAAGATCGTCGCGCCGGTCGTCACCAATCCGTGGGACATCGCGTTCGGCGCCGGCATCTACTCGAACTACATCTTCCGCGGCATCTCGCAGTCGAACAACGGTCCGTCCGTCAACGCGTATTTCGAGCCGCGCTACAACGTCAATCCGAACCTGCAGCTGTATGCGGGCGTCGGCGGCTGGAGCATCGACTACCCGAACCGCGCCTCGGCCGAGATCGACATCTACGGCGGCATCCGGCCGACCTTCGGCCCGGTCGCGTTCGACTTCGGTGTCTGGTACTACTACTATCCGAACGGCACCTGCTACAACGCCGGCGTCCCGGGTGAGTGCGCCCTCAACGGCAGCCTCCCGATCAACGGGAACGTCATCAAGAGCGACCTGAGCTTCCTCGAGTACTTCGCGAAGGCGACCTGGACCGTCAACGACAACATCGCGATCGGCGCCGGCTACTACTACGACGACAACTGGCTGAACTTCGGCTTCGATGCCCAGTACGTCTCGGGCACCCTCAAGCTGACGGCTCCGTCGAACTGGCTGCCGACCGGCTTCGGCCTCTACGCCTCGGGCGAGTTCGGTCATTACTTCCTCGGCACCACCGACGCGTTCTACGGCAACCTCCGCCTGCCGGACTACAACACGTGGAACGTCGGCCTCGCCCTCACCTGGAACGTCTTCACGGTCGACGTGCGCTACTTCGACACCGACCTGAGCCAGGGCGAGTGCAACGCCATCACCAGCGACTTCGGCGCCAAGTTCGATCCGAGCGCGACCATCGCGGGCCTCAATGGTCCCTGGGCTTCGAAGTGGTGCGGTCAGGCCTACGTGATCTCGCTGAAGGCCGACCTGACCTACGGCAGCAACCTGAAGTAAGCGTCTCTTCCTCCATCGAATGCCTCGGGGCGGCGCTTCGGCGCCGCCCTTTTTTTATCGGGTCTCGACAGGCCGAGGTGACCCGCCGTCTTGTCGCTCGTGGTGGCGTTCGTCACGCGGGTGAGATCGGGCCTCGCGGGCGGGATCTCGTGCGTCCTGGAGCGGCGGTTCGGGTGTCGTCCGGGAGGCGCATCGCGACCCGCGAGCCCTCGCGGCGGGGACGATCCCTCGGCTCAGGACGCAGTGAGGACGTGACGTCGCCGGAGATGGACGGCGACCCGCGCCCGCCCGACCGCTACGGCGTCGCGGGACAGGGCGAAGTGGCGCAGCCGGCCGAGCCGGCCGAGCGCGCTTCAACGCGCCGAAAACGCCTCCACGCGCCGGCGGCGGCGCCAGCGCGTGGTTTCAGGACCGACGGCACAGCCACTCGCTGGTCGTCGTCCGCGCAGGCGGACGACCAGCATCCACCGGGCCGTCCGACCATGCTCACCCGAACGGGTTCTTCGTCGCGAGCTGGGCGTTCGCCTCGATCGCCGGCGACAGGTCGAACAGCTGCTCCTTGGTGACGCTGCTGGAGACGAGCTTCATCTGCTCGGTCCAGAACCTGCCCTGCGCCATGCACGACTCGATGTTCGGCTGGCCGTCGTCGTTGAACCAGGTCCAGCGCGGCGCCGCGGCCTCGATCAGGGGCGGCGGCACCTTGGTCGCCTCGGAGATGATCTTGATCACCTCCGGATCCTTGGCGGCGGCCGCCTTGTTGTAGAGCCGGCCCGCATGGGTGTGCGCCATGGCGAAGCGCACCGCGGCCGACTTGTTCGCCTGCAGATACTTCTGCGACATCGCCCAGCAGGCGAGCTGGGTGTTCGGCTCGATGTCGTAGCCGGCGAAGACCAGCTTGCCGAAGTTGTTCTTCTCGACCAGGAAGCCGAGCGGCACCGGCACGTTGGCGGCATCGGCCTGGCCGGCGCCGATCGCCTTGACGATGTCCGGATAGGCGAGGCCGCTCGACCAGTCGACGTCGGTGCGCGGATCGAGGCCGGCGCGCTGCACGCCGAGCCCGATCAGATACTGGTCGATGCCGCCCGGCGCCTGGATGGCGACCTTCTTGCCCTTCAAGAGCGCCATCTTGTTCGGCGCCGTCATGCCGGCCTTCACCATGTCGTTCGACGCCGCGATGGTCATCGAGCCGGAGCCCGGCTTCTCCGAGCCGCGGTCGAGAATCAGCTTGAACGGCGCGCCCTTCGACACGGTGTTGAACAGGCCGGCGTTGAGCGTCGCGACGGTGGCGTCGAGCTCGCCGGCGATCAGCGCCGGCATCGCCAGCACGCCGTCGGCGAAGTAGCGGATCTCGACGTCGAGGCCGACCTTGTCGAAGAAGCCCTTCGCCTGGGCGACGAAGATCGGCCCGGACGAGATCAGCGGCACCACGCCGATGCGGATCTTCGCCCGCTCCTGGGACCGGGCGACATGAGGCATCGCGATCGTCGCAGCGGCGGCGGCCGCGGCGGTCGTGGACAGAAAGCGTCGGCGGTCGAGGGAGCGGGTCATTGGCGCCTCCGGGGGTGGGACAACGGCATCGACGTGATGCGGGGCGGGGAATGCAAGAGCGATGCCGCGGGTGAAGAACGGCGGCGTGTTCGGCGGCCGTGTCTGCAGGCTTTGTATGAAGTGTGCACCACGGCCGGCGCCGCCGGCAAGGCCGTCGCGGCCGGCCGCGGCTGCGGCGTTTCGCCCGCCGACACAAGGTGGCGGTCCGGCTGCATCGCCGCGCCCGGCGCGCTCATTCGCCGCGCCCGTTCTTCGTTTCGGTCTCGAACGTCGCCAGCAGCTTGCGCAGCAGTTGCGCGAGCGTCTCCTGCTCGGCCGATGTGAGCCGGTCGGCGATCTCGCGCGAGTGCGCCGCATGCGCGGTCATCGCCTTGCCGGCGAGCGCGGCGCCGCGCCGCGTCAACGCGACGCGCGTCGCGCGGCGATCGTCGGGATCGGGACGGCGCACCGCGAGCCCGGCCTTCTCGACGCGATCGATGCGGTTGGTCATCGCACCGGAGGACAGGAGACAAGCGTCGTACAGCGCCGTCGGCCGCACGCCGTCCGGCACGTCGGAGCGTCGGATCGTCACGAGCAGATCGAACACGTCCCAGGTCAGACCGAACGGCTTCAGCCAGCCGTCGACCACCTCGCGCAAGTGCGCGGAGAGCCGCAGGATGCGACCGAGCGTCGCGAGATAGTGCACGTCGATGTCGGGATGCGAGGCGTTCCACTCGGCGATGAAGCGGTCCATCGCGTCGCCCGCGATCGCTGCATCGCGGGATGTTGCCGCGGCGCGGGAGGATCCCGCTGGGCGGGACGCTCCCGCGGTGCGGGACGAGACTGCATCGGATCGCGGCAACGGCTGCCTCCGCAATTATCTTGACATGAAGATAATCACGTCGGAGGCTTCGTGGCAACAGACGAGCCGGCCCGTGGGTCCCGGCCCGAACCTCGAGCCCCCGGAGGTGAACGCCATGTCGCCAGCGCCGGCTGCCGCCCCCACGGCCGCGACATCCGCGCCGTACGCATCCGCGGCGCACATGTCGGCGCCGCGAGCGTCCGCGACGACGATCGCGATCGAGAACATCGGGCTCACCTTTCCGTCGAAAAGCGGCGAGCCGACCGTCGCGCTCGCCGACGTGAGCTGCCGCTTCGCGCCCGGCAAGGTGACGGCGATCATCGGGCCGAGCGGCTGCGGCAAGAGCACGCTCCTGCAGATTGTCCGCGGCTTCCTCGCACCGACGCGCGGCAAGCTGCGCTTCGTGAGACTGGGCAGCGAGACCGACGAACAGGCGACTCGTGACGTCGCGCCGCCCCACATGGCGACCGTCTGGCAGGCCTTCAATCTGTTCCCGTGGCGCACCATCGTCGACAACGTCGCGTTCGGGCTGGAGGTCGCCGGCGTGCCGAAGGCCGAGCGCCTCGCCCGCGCCAGGAAGGCGCTCGCCGCCGTCGACCTCACGGGCTTCGAGCAGAAATATCCGCGCCAGCTCTCCGGCGGCATGCGCCAGCGGGTCGGCATCGCCCGCGCGCTGGTGATGGAGCCCGAGCTCCTGCTGCTCGACGAGCCGTTCGGCGCGCTCGACGCGCAGACGCGCCTCGTTCTGCAGGAGCAGCTCGCGACGCTGGTCGAGCGCAGCGGCACCACGGCGATCCTGGTCACCCACTCGATCGAGGAGGCGATCCTGCTCGCCGACACGATCCTGGTGATGACGGCGCGGCCGGGCCGCATCGCCGCCGAGATCCAGAACGACCTGCCGCATCCGCGCAGTATGGCGACGACGCACGATCCGCGCTTCTCGGCGCTGTTCGACCAGATTTACGGCCTGCTGCGCCAGGAGGTGATCCGCGCCATGGCGACCGAGGGAGGCGACGCGTGAGCCCCGACACCACGGCCGGGCCGCTGGCGAGCCCGGACACCGCGCCGGCGGAAGCTTCCCGCGGCCTGCTCGCCCGCCTCGGCGAGCCGAAGGTCTTGAGCTGGATCGCGGTCGCGGTCGTGATTCTCGCCTGGGAGCTCGCCGTGATCGTGCTCCAGCTCAATCCGATCTACCTGCCACGGCCGAGCCGCATCGTCGTCGCGCTGTTCGACATGTTCCGCAACGGCGGCCTGACGACCGATCTGATCGCGACGCTGACCCGCATCTTCGGCGGTTTCTTCATCGCGCTGGTCTTCGGCGTCGCGCTCGGCGTCTGGATGGCCGTGTCGGTGCGGGTGCGGGCGATCGCCGACAACTTCATCGCCGCGCTCTATCCGCTGCCCAAGGTGACGCTGATCCCGCTCCTGATCATCTGGCTCGGCACCGGCGGCCCGTTCATGCTGACCATCAGCATGCTGGGCGCCTTCTTCCCGATCGTCATCAACACGGTGCTGGGCATCAGCCAGTGCGACCAGGGCCTGGTGCTCGCCGCCCGCGACCTCGGCGCCTCGCGCCGCCAGATCATCCGCATGGTGCTGCTGCCGAGTGCCATCCCGTCGATCTTCGCCGGCATCCGGCTCGGGCTCGGCGTGTCGATCATCCTGGTCGTCGCCGCCGAGATGGTGGTCGGCAAGGTCGGTCTCGGCGCGCGGCTCTATCTCGCCGGCCAGGTGCTGGAGACCGAGCAGGTGTTCGCCGTGCTGATCGTGCTCGCCACGCTCGGCATCGTCGTCACCAAGATCCAGGACGCCATCGACGTCCGCCTCGGCCACTGGCGCGTCAACTGATCCCTCTCACGTCCTTCTCGCCTTACCAATATCAACGCACCGGAGACGTCCCATGACCTTCGAGCTGAAGTCGATCCATCCCGATCCGTCGCAGGCTCACAAGATGCCCTATGCGCCGGCCGTCCACATCGTCGGCGCCTGCGACCTGATGTTCATCTCGGGGGCGACCGCCTCGGCGCTCTATCACGACCATCCGCATCGCGACGAGGAGCACGTGCATCCGCATGCGATCGAGGATCAGACGAAGAACGCCATGGAGGCGATCAAGTCGATCCTCGACGAGGTCGGCGCGAGCTGGAAGGATGTCGTCAAGGTGACGAAGTACCTGACCGACATCCGCGACGGCGACGGTATGCACCGCGCCATGCGGCCCTATTTCGGCGACTGGCGCCCGGCCTCGACGATGGTGTGCATCAACCAGCTCTCGTCGCCCGGCGCCCGCGTCGAGCTCGACATGATCGTCGCGCTGCCGAAGAAGGGGTGACGGTCATCCCGCCACGCGCAATGGCCGGGCTGGTCCCGGCCATTGTCGTCAGTGTGATCTGGTCTGTAAGGCTCGCATGCGGATGCGGCCGGGCTCGAGGATGCTGAAATGCCCGGACCAGTCTGCACGTTCGGCGATACGGCCGGCGATCATCGCTCCGGCATCGTTCGGCGGCGGCATCGGGAGGCGAAGCAGGATCACGCCGGAACTCGCCGGCAGACCGCGACGCCAGGCGAGCTCGCCGAAATCCTTGTCGAAGGTCAATAACACGCGCCCGTCCATGACGGCGCGGGCCAGAACCTCGTCATCCGGAGCGCCCGGAGCGTCGGTACGGACCCAAGCGACATCGTGTCCCGCCGCTCGTAACGCGGTGACCACCGATGCTGGAACATTTTCGTTCGCCAGGAAGCGCATTCAGGTGATGCTCGGGTAGACCTTCTCCGAGGTCAGGAGCCCGTGCGCGTAGGCAAGGCACGCCGCGACGTCCTCGTGCGTCAGGCCCGGATAGTTCTTCAGGATGTCCGCCTCGCTCCAGCCGTCGGCCATGAGCCCGATGACGAAGTCGACCGAAATCCGGGTGCCGCGGATCACCGGTTTTCCGGTCAGCACGGCAGGATCGAGCACGATACGGGACAGGTCGGCCACGGGAGATCCTCCAATGGCCGCAGTCTAACGCGGTTTCACCGGTCTGGCACCTGGAGCCAGCGCCCGCCTCACCCGGCCAGCGCGATGTGCTGGTGGCCGGGCTTGCCGTGCAGGAAGCCGTTGGAGAAGACGGCGTTCGGCATCAGCGCGGCGACCCGCGTCTCGCCCTCGGCCGCCGCGATGGTGCCGTCGAGCACGTCCCGGAAGGTTTGCGCGAGCGCGACCATGTCGCAGGTGTGCGGCGACAGGCGGAACGACCCGACGCCGCATTTGGCGAGCACGTCGACGTCGCCGATCAGGTTGACGACCGTGTCGCTCATCGTCTGCACGCCGTTGACGGCGAGGAAGCGGCGGCCCTCGAGCGTGTCGACCTCGAGCCCGTCCGGATCCTTGTTGCAGACGAACTGACAGGAGTCCTTGGCGAGCTGGTGGATGCGGGCGTGGTAGCAGCGCGCCGAGATGGCGAGCGGTGCCCGGCCGAACGCCCAGGCTTCCAGCGTCGCGGTCTTCGCCTTCACGGCGAGCGCCGCCATCGCGGTCATCGGCAGCTCGGGCGGCAGGCAGATGTGCACGGCGCCCTGCTTCTCCATGAAGGCGACCGTGCCCTCGTTGTAGACGTTGATCAGCGGGCCGATCGCGTGCGGCCGGCCGCCGAGCGGGCCGAGCGCCGAGACGTCGCTCGCCTCGACCAGCACGCCGGGGATCGCCAGGAGATCGTTGATCATCTTGCGCTCGCGCGGCAGCGTCGGCAGCGCCAGCGAGGAGAGGATCACGGTCTTGCCGCCGCGCTGCAGGCGCTCGATCACGGCCGGCATGTCGTCCTGATAGAACGGCAGCCGCTTCGAGCACACCACCTCGCCGACGCAGACGCGCTCGACCGGCGCCTCGTCGGCGACCCGGAAGTGATAGTCGCGCCACTGCTCGGGCGACCAGTTGAACAGCACGGCTCCGAGCGTGAGGGTGCTGCGTGCGGCGTCCGCGCCGTTGGTCGTCATGAGAATTACCGCCACGTCTTCTGGTAGGCGCCGCGCGTCGTCGAGGCGCCTTCGGAGAGCGCTGTCAGGGCGCGCGCATTGATGGGCAGGCCGCGGGCGTGCTGGTCGAGCGCACCGCGCAGCGCCCGCACCACGGCGTCCGTGTAGCTGCGGCTGCGCTGCCGGCCTTCGATCTTCAGCGCCGTCACGCCGGCCTCGTGCAGGGGCGGGATCAGCAGGCTGGCGTCGAGGCTCGCCGGGTCCTCGAAGATGTGCGAGGTCTCGCCGTTCGCCGTGAAGCGGCCCTTGCACAGCGTCGGATACGGCATCGGCTGACCGCCCGGCACCGTGTTGATCATGAACTCGCCCAGGCGCGAGACGAAGTTGCCCTTCTCCTGCGCATAGGTGACGTGGCTCGGCGGCGAGCAGACCCCGTTCATGTTGGGCGAGCAGCCGGTGGCGTAGGAGGAGAGCGAGCAGCGCCCCTCCGCCATCACGCACAGGCCGCCGAACACGAACACCTCGGTCTCGCAGGGGATCTCCTTGTTGAGGACGGCGATCTCCTGGACGGTCAGCACCCGCGGCAGCACCACGCGCCGCACGCCGAAGCGCTCGACGAAGAAGCCGATCGCCTCCGGATTGGCAGCGGCCGCCTGCACCGAGAGATGCAGCCGCAGGTTCGGGTGCTTCTCGGCGGCGTAGTCGAGCAGGCCGATGTCGGCGACGATCGCGGCGTCGCCACCGACCTGCGCGATCGTGTCGATCGCGCGATGCCACGCCTCCGGTTGCCCAGCGCGCGGAAAGGTGTTGACGGCGATCAGCACCTTGACGCCGCGCTTGTGCGCGTAGGCGATGCCGTCCGCCATCTCGGCGTAGCTGAAGTTGAGGCCCGGGAAGTTGCGCGCATTGGTGTCGTCGGCGAAGCCGCAATAGACCGAGTCGGCGCCCGCCTCGATGGCGGCCCGCATGGCGGCCGGCGTGCCGGCCGGGCAGACCAGCTCGAGCTTGCCCTTCGGTTTCCAGGTGTCGTGGGAGGTCGAGCCCGCCGCCTTGCCGGCGCCGGGCCGTTCGGCCGTGAGAGTGGGGGTCATGAGCCGCTCCGTGGGCGGGCGAAGGCGATGCCGGTGATGCGCTCGGCGACCGAGGCGGCGAGGCGGCCGACCTGCTCGGCCGGCGAGGCGAGCGGGCCCAGCACCGCGGCGGCCTCGGCGACGAGGTCGATCTCGGCGTCGTCGAGCGCGTTGCGCAGCGCCACCACGGCCGACATGTCGCCTTCCACCGTGAGGTCGCGCGAGAAGAACAGGGCGTCGCCGTCATAGGCGCCGTGGATCAGGCCGACCAGCGCGCCGAGCGGCCCGGCGATGCGGGCGTCGGCCTCGGGCTCCTCGCCGGGGCGCACCACCAGGATCTCGGGATCCTCGGCGCGCGGCGTCATCACAACGATGAAGGGAAGGTCGGTCGGCTCGATGAGGAAGCGCTTCCCCGCCTGGTCGCCGAGACGGGCGAACATGCCGGGATGCCGCCTGGCGGCCGACTTGACGACGAGATCGAGGGCGGCCGCGAGCGGGGCGAGCGGCAACGGCCGCAGGCCGAACGCGAGAACCCCCGGGAGCTCGGGGACTGTGGCTGAATTGCTCGACATGGAAGGGCTTGGTTACCCCGCCGGGGCGGCTAGGGCTTTGTTCTATGTCAAGGACGCACGACACTGCCGGACTTCTTGATCGCGTCGGCTGGAGTCCAGGGTCGTGGTCATTCCGGGGCGCGGCGAAGCCGCGAACCCGGAATCCAAACACGATCTCGAACTTTGCCGCTGGATTCCGGGTTCGCACCTGCGGTGCGCCCCGGAATGACGACCGCCGAGCGGCGTCAGGAGTGACCGTGCCGATCCGAGACTTTCCGCCGTTCCGCGACCTTCGCGAGTTTCTGCGCCACCTCGACGCAGACGGAGACGTCGCGCGCGTCGCCGAGCCGGTCGGCATCGTCCACGACATGGCCGAGGTCCACCGCCGCGTCATCGCCCGCGACGGGCCGGCGCTGGTCTTCGAGCGCCCGCGAGACGCGAACGGAAGCATCCTGCCCGTGCCGGTGATCACAAATCTGTTCGGCACCCGCAAGCGCGTCGCCGCCGGCCTCGGCATCCGGCCCGAGCGCCTCGCCGAGCTCGGCGAGGCCCTGGCCTCCTTGCGGGAGCCGCAGCCGGTCGACGGGCTGCGCGACGCGCTCGCGCGCCTGCCCATTCTCCGCGCCGCGATGCGGACCCGCGCCGAGACGGTCGACCGTCCGGTCGTGCAGGAGGAGGTCCGCACCGGCCGCGACGTCGATCTCGGCGCCCTGCCGGTGCAGACCTGCTGGCCCGGCGAGGCCGGCCCGCTGATCACCTGGGGCGTGGTGACGACCCGTCCGCCCGAGAGCGAGACCGTCGCCGGCTACAATCTCGGCATCTATCGCATGCAGGTGCTCGATCGCGACCGGGCGATCATGCGCTGGCTGCACCATCGCGGCGGGGCGAAGCACCACGCCCAATGGGCCGCGCAGGGCAAGGACACGCCGGTCGCGGTCGCCATCGGCACCGATCCGGCCACCATGCTGGCCGCCGTGCTGCCGCTGCCCGAGACCCTGTCCGAGGTTCGCTTCTCGGGTCTCCTGCGCGGTGCCCGGCCGCGGCTGGCAAAGGCCCGCACGGTGCCGCTGATGGTGCCGGCCGATTCGGAGATCGTGCTGGAAGGATACGTGTCGGCGACCGAGACGGCGCCGGAGGGACCGTTCGGCGACCACACCGGCTATTACAATTCCGTCGAGCAGTTCCCGGTGATGCGCGTCACTGCGATCACGACGCGGCGCGACCCGACCTATCTGTCCACCTTCACGGGTCGTGCTCCGGACGAGCCCGCCGTGCTCGGCGCCACCTTCAACGAGCTCTTTTTGCCGATCGTGAAGCGGGCGTTCCCCGAGATCGTCGACGTCTGGCTGCCGCCGCACGCCTGCTCGTACCGGATGGCGATCATCTCCATCAAGAAGCGCTATCCGGGCCACGCCCGACGCATCATGATGGGCTTGTGGGGCATGCTGCCGCAGTTCACCTACACCAAGCTGATCGTGGTGGTGGACGACGACATCGATCCGAAGAGCTGGGACGACGTCGCCTGGGCGATCGCGACGCGCTTCGACGCCTCGCGCGACCTGATGGTGATCGACCGCACGCCGATCGACTATCTCGACTTCGCCTCGCCGCTCTCCGGCCTCGGCGGCAAGCTCGGCCTCGACGCGACCAACAAGATCGGCACCGAGACCAGCCGCGAATGGGGCGCCGTGCTGAAGGTGACGCCCGACGTCGCGGCCCGCGTCGACGCGCTGTGGCCGAAGCTGGGGTTGTAGGGAACTCCGACGACAGCGGCCTTGTTGTCGAGCCGCAGCGCATCGACACCCTCTCCCTGAGAGAGCGTTTTGTATGTTTCGTCATCCCGGGGCGCGGACCTCGAGGTCCGCGAGCCCGGGATCCATAGCCCCGGTACAGGTGGCTTACGACAGACAGGGGTTATAGGTCCCGGGCTCGGCGCTTCCGAGCCGCCCCGGGACGACCGACCAATTATGCAAGGCCCTCCGGCTGAGAGAGGTGTAAGGACCTGCCCCTCAATTCCCCTGCTTGCGGAAGCGCAGCTCGGCCGGCCCGCCGGAGAGCACCAGGGCGTCACCGACCACCTTCCAGTGGGTCGCCTGCTCCAGCGCCGCGATCATCGCCGAGTCGGCCTGGGCGCGCTCGGGCGGGCAGGGGCGGGCGGTGCGCTCCCGGGTCAGGACCGTGACGGTATCGCCGGCGACGACGAGGCGCGCCTTCACGGCGTCGCACCACAGCTCGATGTCGGCGACGCCGCTGTCGGCGATGTCGAGGATTGGCACCTTCTTGGAGCCCTTCATCGGATCGGCGTCCATGCGCAGTTCCTGCCCGTAGGGAAACGCGCCCTGCGCCTGCGCCGTGATGGTCGCCATGACGGCGCCGGCCGTCACACCGCCCCACACGGCCAGCGCGAGGGACAGCCGCACACCGAAAGCGCCGCGAGAAATCATCAGGCCACTCCGAATCGAGAACAGGATCGAGCACGATATCGAGGACGGTATCGCGGCCGCAGCATGGCGCAGCCGCGGCGCGGGCGGGCGGGCCGATGCGCCGCGCGGGCCGGTCGCCGGGCGCCTTGTTCTTGCCGGCTGGCCGTGGTTGTGGTCAAGCGTCGGCGGCCGATCACCGCCGGCCTCGCCGTTTCCCTTGGAGGACTTCATGCGTGCGCTCGCCGCCGTCGCCGCCGCGTCCCTGACGCTCGCCCTCACCGGCCCGGCCTTCCCGCAGGCCAAGGGCTCGCGACCGGCGCCCGCGCCGACGCCGCCGGCCGAGACGGTGCGCTACATCACGATCTTCGGCGAGCTGATGGGATCGTTGTCGAGCGACGCGATCTGGCGCGAGGTCCGGCAGGGCAACCGCGTCGTGTCGGCCGAGCTCGATCTCTGCCACTCGGTGACCCCGGGCTCGATCCGCAAGGACCGCTTCAAGATCGCGCTCAAGCCGGAGGGCGGCAAGCTGGTCGGCAGCGGCAAGAGCGAGCCGGAGGGCGTGCCCGTGACGGTGAGCCTGACCCGCAAGCAGGCGAACGACACGTTCTCGCTCGAGGGCACCATCACGCGCGACGGCAAGACGCAGCCGGCCGCCGCGACCGACCTCTCCGACATGAGCGAGCAGGAGTTCAAGGATCAGCAGGCGAGCGAGGAGGAGATCGTCACGTCGCCCGCGACCTTCGCCGACGTGTCGCCCGTGGCGGTCGCCGTGAAGGTGTCGCGCGACGGCCTCCTCGACGTGGTGAAGAGCCTGCGCGGCCAGGGCGTGCGGGTCGACTATGCGAGCTTGGTGCAGACCTGCGCGGATCTGCGCAACGGCCATCAGACGGTGCGGCTGGAGACGGCGCCGGAGCGCGCCGCCGCGCTGGTCGCCAAGCTGCAAGGCATGCCGGGCGTGATCACGGCCGGCTGGACCACCGGCGCCTACGGGATCGAGCGCGCCGTGCGGGTCGACGCAGCCGCCTTCATGGACGGCGGCGCCCTCAAGATCGACGCGCTGAGCGAGCGTCTGTCGGCCGCGGTGGCGGCGGCGCTCGCGGCGAAGCCGGTGTCGGCGCGCTGGGACGAGGTGACGCGCGAGGTGACCATCACGCTCGAGCGCCCCGACCAGGCGGCGCGCGGCCTCGATCTCTCCGAGGTGATCGAGGTCACGCTGCTGGTCGGCCCGGAGAAGCCCACCGGCGGCGACGGGCTGGTGATCTGGCTCGGCGAGTCGTCGGTCGAGCCGGCCGACAAGGCGGCGGGCGCCCAGCTCGCCTTCACGAGCGGCTATCACGGCCAGGAGGAGGAGAGCGCCGCGGTCGAGACCGACGCGCTGCTCGCAGCCCTCGCTCGCGACCTGAAAGGCCGCGTCTGGGACGCAGAGAACCAGAGCTGGAAGTGAGGCTCTTCACGTCTCACGCTCTTCACGTCTCACGGAAGCGTGCATCGTAGAACTCGTCATTCCGGGGCGGCGCGTAGCGCCGAGCCCGGAATCCATATCCCCGGCGCCAGTGGTTCACGACAGACCGGGGCTATGGGTCCCGGACTCCGCGCTATCGCGCGGCCCCGGGACGACCGAGGACTGGGCGAGGCGATCACGGCCGGAGAGAAAGCAAGGGCTCGCACCTCGCCCCTCATCCCCCGTACAGCCAGGTCGGCAGCCACAGCACGATGCCGGGCCAGATGTACATGATCACCATGCACAGGATGACGACGCCCATGTAGGGCATCATGCCGGCGAAGATCTGGTTGATGGTGACGTGCGGCGGCGCCACGCCCTTCAGGTAGAAGGCCGACATGGCGACCGGCGGCGACAGGAAGGCGGCCTGCAGGTTCACGAAGACGAGCACGCCCCACAGGATCGGGTCGATGCCGAAGTGCTTCAGGAGCGGCAGGAAGATCGGCACGAAGATGATGATGATCTCGGTCCATTCCAGCGGCCAGCCGAGAATGAAGATGATCGCCTGCGACAGGATCATGAACTGGGTGGGCGTGAGGTCGAGCGACAGCACCCAGCGCTCCAGCAGCGCCTGACCGCCCAGCACCGCGAACACGGCCGAGAACAGCGCCGAGCCGACGAACAGCCAGCACACCATCGCGGTCGTCTTGGCGGTGAGGAACACCGCCTCCTTGGTGCGCTTCCAGTCGAGCGTGCGGGCGAACAGCGCCAGCAGGAAGGCGCCGAACGAGCCGACAGCCGCCGACTCGGTCGCCGTGGTGATGCCGAGCAGGATGACCAGCAGCACCGTGATGCTGAGCGTGGCGATCGGCAGGACCGAGGAGGTGAGCAGCTTCAGAAGCGAGAAGCGCTCCGCCCCCATGCGCCAGTAGTAGCGGACCAGCATGGCGGCCAGCAGCACGCCGACCACGGTGTAGGTCACGTAGAAGCCGGTGCCCGGCCCGGTGTCGGCCGCGGCCTCGACCGGGGCGGCGCCGCCGAGCGGCTGCAGGCCGAGCGACTCGATCTCCTCGGCCGGCGCGCGATGGATGACGACGTACCACCAGACGAGTCCCATCAGCGCGGCGACGAGCACGAGCGGCACCAGCGCGATCAGGAAGTTGGCGACCAGCGCGCCGTAGCCGACCGGTGTGCCGTCCTCCCGCTTGACGGTCCGGGCCCGCGCCGGCGAGGCGAGCGCCGACACGAAGGTCTTCAGCACGTTGGGCGAGTAGGCCGCGCGCAGCCGGCTCAGCCATTCCGGCACCGGCACCCGGGTCTGGTCCGGCGGCAGCGGCGGGGCGAGCGACGGCTGGATGAGGGCGCGGCTGATGATGTAGGCGATGTAGAGGGTCGCCAGGAAGAAGCCCGGGAACATCGCGGCGGCGTAGAGCTTCACCACCGACTGGCCGGCGACCGCCGCATAGACGATGATCATCACCGACGGCGGGATCAGGATGCCGAGCGTGCCGCCCGCCGTGATGACGCCGGCGGCGAGCTTGACGTCGTAGCCGGCCCGCAGCATCGGGCCGAAGGCGATGACGCCCATCAGCACCACGACGGCGCCGACCAGGCCCGAGGCGAGTCCCCAGAAGGCGCAGACGATGAGGCTCGCGACCGCGAGCGACGCCGGCACCCGGCTGAACGAGAGCTGCACGCTGTAGAACATCTTGTCGACGAGGGCGCCGCGCTCCATCACGTAGCCCATCAGCACGAAGAGCGGGATGGAGATCAGGACGTCGTTGGTCATCGCGCCGTAGGTGCGCTGGACCATCAGGTCGAAGACGCGGTTGTCCCACCAGAACTGGGTGGGATCGTAGAAGGCGTAGAAACCGAAGAAGATGCCGAGCCCCATCAGCGTGAAGGCGGTGGGGAAGCCCATCATGATGGCGATCACGATGAGCCCGAGCATCAGGAGCCCGAGGGCGGGATCGCTCATGTGTTCAGGTCTCCCCCCATGCCGCGCTGGCGCGCGGTCTCGTCGATGGCGTGGGCGCGGGCGATCGCCGCCTTGCGGGTGTCCTCGTCGACGTACTCGCTGTTGGCGAGCTGCTCCTCGATCACGTCGAGCTCGGCGACGTCCTTGAGTCGCGGCGGCCACACCCCGGACTTCAGGCAGACCACGCAGCGCAACATCTCGGCGAGCCCCTGCATCAGCACCAGCACGCCGGCGATCGGGATGATGGTCTTGAACGGATAGACGGGCGGTCCGTCGGCCGTCACGTTCGAGTGCTCGAGGATGCGCCAGGAATCCTGGGCGTAGTGCAGGCCGGCATAGACCAGCGCGCCGATGCCGGGCAGGAAGAACACCACGTAGAGAATCAGATCGAGCGTCGCCTGGGTCCGCGGCTTGAAGGAGCCGTAGAGGAAGTCGCCGCGCACATGCGCGTTCTGGGCGAGCGTGTAGGCGCCGCACAGCATGAAGACGGTGCCGTACAGCATGTTGTTGAGATCGAAGATCCAGGCGGTCGGCGCGTTGAAGAGGTAGCGCTTGAACACCTCGATGACCACGACGGACATCAGCGCGATGATCAGCCAGGCCGCGGTCTTTCCGACGATCGTGCTGATCAGGTCGGCGACGTACAGCACGCGCTGCACCGGCTTGGCGCGGCGGATCGCCCGGGTGGACTGGAGCATCGACATGGGCGGAATCGCTCGGCGCGGGGCGATCGGGGCGCGTGGGCCGTCCGGCGCGCCGCGGACGGGACGTCGTCTGGCCGTCGACGACGGCCGGCACCGGGGGGGCGTCGTGGCGGCGCCGCGGCGACCCTCGTGTCACGAGAGCCGCCGCGGCGGCGGCGATCAGGTCGGCTGCTTGGCGACGCCGGCGGCGCCGAAATAGTGGTCGAACGCCATCTTGCGGCTCACCACCGTGTCGTTTTCCCACTGCGTGGCGCGCTGGGCGAACTGCCGCTGCGACTCGAGAATCTCCTTGAACATCGGGTTCTCGGCGGCCTTCTTCTTCACGACCTCGTCGTACACCTCGAGCTGGCGCTTGAGCACCGGGTCGGGCGTCTTGTAGAAGCGGACCTTGTCCTTCTGCTGCATCTCGACATAATCCTTGGAGTAGCGATCGATCGCCTTCCAGGACATGTCGGCCGAGGCGGCCTCGACCGCGTTGGCGATCAGGGCCCGCATCTTCTCGGGCAGCGCCTCGTACTTGGTCTTGTTGAACAGCACCTCGAACTGCTCGGCGTTCTGGTGGTAGCTCTGCAGCATGCAGACCTTGGACACATCCGGGAAGCCGAGCACCCGGTCCGAGGAGGCGTTGTTGAACTCGGCCGCGTCCAGCAGGCCGCGGTCCATGGCCGAGACGATCTCGCCGCCGGGCAGCGCGTTGACGGCCATGCCGAGGCCCTGGAACACGTCGATCGAGATGCCGACGGTGCGGAACTTCAGGCCCTTCATGTCGTCGACCTTGGCGACCGGCTTCTTGAACCAGCCGAGCGGCTGGGTCGGCATCGGGCCGTAGGGGAACGACACCACGTTGGCGCCGATCGAGTCGTAGAGCTTGGCGAGCAGCTCCTTGCCGCCGCCGTACTTGTGCCAGGCGAGCAGCATGTTGGCGTCCATGCCGAAGCCCGGGCCGGAGCCCCACAGGGCGAGCGCGGTCTGCTTGCCGTAATGATAGACCATGACGCCGTGGCCGCCGTCGAGCGTGCCTTTCGACACCGCCTCGAGCAGGCCGAAGGCCGGCACCACGGCGCCCGCCGGAAGCACCTCGATCTTCAGGTCGCCACCGGTCATGTCGTTGACCTTCTTGGCGAAGTCGAGGGCGTATTCGTGGAAGATGTCCTTCGACGGCCAGGTGCTCTGCCAGCGCATCGTGATCGGGCCGCTCGACTGGGCGATCGCCGGGGCGGCGACCGTGGCGGCGGCGCCGGCCGCGCCGGCGGTCAGCAGGAACTTGCGCCGCGACGCGGCCTTCGCCGAGGCGTGGTCGGGCGACGTGCGGACGGACGGGTGGCGGGAATCCGGGCGGGACATGTCTGCGCTTCCTCCAAAAAATCGTTGGCGAACAGCCTCGTTCTCGGGCCGTCCTTGTCAGGTGTTCTTGGAGCGTGGACCGCTCGTGCTCCGACATGCGGGTGCTGCCGGTTGGGCCGCAGTGTGGCCGGTTCCCGGCGCAACCTCAAGGGCGAAGGCATCGAACTTTAGGTGAAATTCCGGACCGCCGGCGCCCCGCCCGCCGGCCGTGCCGCCGCCCGCCGGGACGTGAAAACGCCCGCTTTCGCCGCGATGGAGGCGGCCGTTCGCCGCCGGCCCCGGCGGCGCGCCGCCGCCACTGGAGCGCCCCGTGTCCCGCCTGACCTCGTCCCTCGCCGTCGTGTGGCGCCTCGCCGCACCTTACTTCCGCTCCGAGGACCGCTGGGCGGGCCGTGGCCTGCTCGCCGCGGTCGTCGCCATCGAGCTCGCCATCGTCGCCATCACGGTGATGATCAACCAGTGGAACAACCGCTTCTACAACGCCCTGCAGGAGCGCAGCTGGGACACCTTCGTGTCCGAGCTCCTGTTCTTCTGCGCCCTCGCGGCCGCCTTCATCGTGCTCGCCGTCTATCAGCTCTATCTGAACCAGTGGCTGCAGATCCGCTGGCGGCGTTGGATGACGAGCCGGTATCTGTCGCACTGGCTCGCCGACGCCAACCACTATCGCATGCAGCTCCTCGGCGATTCGGCCGACAATCCGGACCAGCGCATCGCCGAGGACATCAACCAGTTCATCGATCGCGGCCTCACCATCGGGCTCGGGCTCCTCAACGCGGTCGTCACGTTGGTGTCGTTCGTCGCCATCCTGTGGGGCCTGTCGGCGCGAGCGCCGCTGCATCTCGGCGGCAGCACGTGGGACATCCCGGGCTATCTGGTCTGGGCCGCCCTCCTGTGGGCGATCGTCGGCACCACGCTCACCCATCTGATCGGCCGGCCGCTGATCGCACTCAACTTCCGCCAGCAGCGCTACGAGGCCGACTTCCGCTTCAGCCTCGTGCGGGTGCGCGAGAACGGCGAGCAGATCGCGCTGCTCGGCGGCGAGAGCGCCGAGAAGGCCCGGCTGCTCGATCGCTTCGGCGCCCTGATGGGCAACTGGTTCGCCATCATGACGCGGCAGAAGAAGCTCACCTTCTTCACGGCCGGCTACGGCCAGATCTCGACCGTGTTCCCGTTCGTCGTCGTGTCGCCGGCCTATTTCGCCGGGGCCGTCAATCTCGGCGGCCTGATGCAGACGGCCTCGGCCTTCGGCAGCGTGCAGACGGCGCTGTCCTTCTTCATCACCTCCTACCGGTCGATCGCCGAGTGGAAGGCCGTGGTCGACCGGCTCGACGGCTTCGACGCCGCGATCGCGGCCGGGCGCGCCGCGACCCGGACGGCCGAGACGATCGCGGTGACGCCGCGGCCGGAGGCCGGCGGCATCGCAGCCGCGGCGCTCGACGTGCGGCTGCCGAACGGGCGGCCGCTGGTGACGGCCGCCGACCTCGCGCTGCCCGCCGGCGCGCGCGTGCTGGTCAACGGCCCGTCGGGCTCGGGCAAGTCGACCCTGTTCCGGGCGCTGGCCGGCATCTGGCCGTTCGGCGATGGCGACATCGCGGTGCCGGACGGCAAGACCGTGATGGTTCTGCCGCAGAAGCCGTACCTGCCGGTCGGCCCGCTCGCCGCCGCGGTCGCCTATCCGGCGCTGCCCGATGGCTTCTCGCGCGAGCGGATCGGCGAGGTGCTGACGGCCGTCGGGCTCGGCGCGCTGGTGCCGCGGCTCGACGAGGACGCCCATTGGGCCCGCATGCTGTCGCTCGGCGAGCAGCAGCGCCTCGCCATCGCCCGCGCCATCCTGCACGCCCCCGACTATCTGTTCCTCGACGAGGCGACGGCGTCGCTCGACGAGCCGTCGGAGGCGGCCCTCTATCGGCTGCTGCGTGAAAAGCTGCCCGGCACCGCACTGGTGTCGATCGGCCACCGCTCGACGCTCGACGCCCTGCACGACCGCCGCCTGGTGCTGGAGCGCGACGGCGACCGCCACACGATTCGCGAGCGGGATCTGGCGCCGGCGCGGTGAGGCGGCGGTAATAACAACTGCGTTCGCAGGGCTCGAAGGCCTCGCCCGCTCCGATGAAGAGCGGCGATGAAAGGCGATGAAAAAAAGGGCCGCCTTTCGGCGGCCCTTCGTCGTCTGGTGATCAGGTCTGCCGATCAGGCGCGGCCGATCAGAAGTCCATGCCGCCCATGCCGCCGCCATGCGGCATCGCCGGGGCCGGCTTGTCCTTCGGCAGCTCGGCGACCATCGCCTCGGTGGTGACGAGCAGGCCGGCGATCGAGGCGGCGTCCTGGAGCGCGGTGCGCACCACCTTGGCCGGATCGATGATGCCGGCCTCGACGAGGTCGACATACTTCTCGGTCTGCGCGTCGAAGCCGTAGGTCTCCGACTTGTTCTCGAGGATCTTGCCGACCACGATCGAGCCCTCGACGCCGGCGTTCTCGACGATCTGCCGGATCGGCGCCTCGAGCGCCTTCAGCACGATGTTGATGCCGGCCTGGACGTCGGCGTTCTCGTTCTTGATCTTGCCGACCGAGGCCTTGGCGCGCAGCAGCGCGACGCCGCCGCCCGGGACGATGCCTTCCTCGACGGCCGCGCGGGTCGCGTTGAGGGCGTCCTCGACGCGGTCCTTCTTCTCCTTCACCTCGATCTCGGTGGCGCCACCGACGCGGATCACCGCAACGCCGCCGGCGAGCTTCGCCAGACGCTCCTGGAGCTTCTCACGGTCGTAGTCCGAGGTGGTCTCCTCGACCTGCGCCTTGATCTGGCCGACCCGCGCCTCGATGTCGGCCTTCTTGCCGGCGCCGTCGACGATCGTGGTCTTCTCCTTCTCGATCAGGACCTTCTTGGCCCGGCCGAGCATCTGCACCGTGACGTTCTCGAGCTTGATGCCGAGGTCTTCGGAGATCACCTGGCCGCCGGTGAGGATCGCGATGTCCTCGAGCATCGCCTTGCGGCGATCACCGAAGCCCGGCGCCTTCACGGCCGCGACCTTCAGGCCGCCGCGCAGCTTGTTGACCACGAGGGTGGCGAGCGCCTCGCCCTCGACGTCCTCGGCGATGATGACGAGCGGCTTGCCCGACTGCACCACCGCCTCGAGCACCGGCAGCATGGCCTGCAGGCCCGACAGCTTCTTCTCGTGGAGGAGCACGTAGGCGTCCTCGAGATCGGCCGTCATCTTCTCGGCGTTGGTGATGAAGTACGGCGAGAGATAGCCGCGGTCGAACTGCATGCCCTCGACGACCTCGAGCTCGGTCTCGAGCGCCTTGGCCTCCTCGACCGTGATGACGCCCTCGTTGCCGACCTTCTGCATGGCGCCGGCGATCATCTCGCCCACGGCGGTGTCGCCGTTGGCCGAGATGGTGCCGACCTGCGCGACCTCGGCCGACGAGCCGACCTTCTTGGCGCGCTTCTCGATGTCCTTCACGACCGCCTGCACGGCGATCTCGATGCCGCGCTTCAGATCCATCGGGTTCATGCCGGCGGCGACGGACTTGGCGCCCTCGCGGACGATCGCCTGGGCCAGCACGGTGGCCGTCGTGGTGCCGTCACCGGCGAGGTCGTTGGTCTTCGAGGCCACTTCGCGCACCATCTGGGCGCCCATGTTCTCGAACTTGTCCTCGAGCTCGATCTCCTTCGCCACCGTCACACCGTCCTTGGTGATGCGCGGGGCGCCGAAGCTCTTCTCGATGACGACGTTGCGGCCCTTCGGGCCGAGCGTCACCTTCACGGCGTTGGCGAGCAGGTCGACGCCGCGCAGCATCTTGTCGCGCGCGTCGGTGGAAAAGCGGACGTCCTTGGCAGCCATGTTGCTTGCTCCGAATTGGGATCAGTCGGGGGAACGCCGGACCTACGGGGCAGCGCGCTCGCGCGCCCCGCGCGGCCGGCGGGAGGGCGTCGTGATCAGCCGATCACGCCCATGATGTCGGACTCCTTCATGATCAGGAGATCCTCGCCGTCGAGCTTCACCTCGGTGCCCGACCACTTGCCGAACAGGACGCGGTCGCCGACCTTGAGGTCGAGCGGGACCAGCTTGCCGGCCTCGTCGCGGCCGCCCGGGCCGACGGCGATGATCTCGCCCTGGCTCGGCTTCTCCTTGGCGGTGTCCGGGATGATGATGCCGCCGGCGGTCTTCTCTTCGGCCTCGATGCGCTTCACGACGACGCGATCGTGCAGCGGGCGGAACGTGGTCTTCGCCATGGACTGTCTATCCTCGTCGCCACCTTGGGTGGCTGGGGTTTCGTTGGCAAACTCGGGATTGTCGGCTGGCACTCCGGTGTCGCGAGTGCCAGCGCCGGTCCGGAAATAGGGAGGGGGCTTCCGCCTGTCAAGGCGCCGGCCGGAACCAAACCGAGGCCGGGGCGTTGCGGCTGCCGGCGCGGTTAATGCGCCGGCCGGTCGCGAGACGGCGGCCGCCGGGCCCGCGAGGGCGCAGGCGTCGTCTTAGCCGGGCCGCCGCGGGCAGGCAACCCGCGGACGACTTGCCCGCGGATCGGTCACGATGACCTGATGGGACGAGCGCGCAGGATGGTCCTGCGGCACCAGCGTATCCAGGTCGCTCACCCGCACCGGCTCGGGCAGGGGAAGCGGCTCGATCCCGGCGAGCAGGCGATAGGTTCCGCCCACCGCGGCCCCGACCAGGGCCATCGGAACGGCGAGCAAGCCGAGCATGGTGAATGGGTTGAAAGGGGCCAGAGCCACCGCGACCGCGATGCCGCCCGCGGCGCCGCACCCCACGTAGTCGAGGGTCCGCGTCCGCTTCATGCTGCGGGCGAGCCCATGGACGGCGAGCCCGAACAGCGCCCCCGGGATCGCCGTGACGAGCAGCGCGACCAGCATCATCTGGACCGGCACAGCCAGGGCGAAGAGCAGGCCCTGCTGGAGATCGGCTTCCCCCGCCGACCCCATGATCGGCACGCCGAGCATCATGAGCGGCAGGGCGAGCACGAACATGGCCAGGCCCGGAACAATCGCCGCCACACCCATGGCGCCGAACGAGGTGCGGACCTGGATCGGTCCGTCGTACCGGCGCATCGGTGCGGCCGCGACCTCCGCGGTCGGGTCGGCGATCGACTCGAGCCCGGCGGTCTGCCAGTAGACGAGGCCGGTGATCAGCCCGACCAGCCCGGGCAGCACCCCGGCGGTCAGAACGATGCCGGCTGGAAGATCGACGGCACCGACGTCGATTTCGCGGGTGACCGCGTAAGCGAGCAATGCGGCTGCGCCGCCTATGGCCGCATAGGCCCCGCGACTGCCGATCGCCAGAGCCCGCGCCCTCAGGTGAAGCACCAAGAAGAAAAGCCCGTCGAGGCCCAGGCGCACCGCGAAGGAGATCAGAAGCGCGTCTGGAGCGACAACCCGCGTGAGCGGTCGTGCCGCCGCCCCGGCCCCGAACGAGGGGATCGGGCCCTCCGGCATCGCGCCGACCACCGTCATGACGAGAACGGCGGCATGCAGGAAGGCGAGCGGCAGCAGCGCCACGGCGAACGCGCGCGGCACGGTTCTGACGACGACCATGTGTGTCCCCTCGGGCGCCGTCTCCGAACGAGGAGCGCCACCAGTCAGGCGCAACTCTACCGCGAACCGATTACCGGCGGCTTACCCGGTCGGCGAAAAACTCACCCGATCGGGCGAGGGAAAGACCGCCCGCCGCGGGTGCGGCGACGCCCACTTGACGCTGCACACTCCAGGGCGGGTTCGAAAAGGGCGGCCTCGGAGAAGATGGCCGCGATGGGGCCTGAAGCGGCTGGAGCAATGCGCCCGGGCGGCCGGACAGGAAACAGAAAAAGGCCGCGGCACTGCCGCGGCCTTCGCGCGTCGGGACCGGCCCCGACGGGGGCTCGTCGATCCGGTTACCGGCTGCCGGACCCCGAGCCGCCCGAATCCGATCCGGACATCCCGGAGCCGCCCGTCCCGGAGCCGCTCGCGCCGGACCCGGAGGCGCCGCCGCTCATCCCCGAGTCGCTCTCCCCGGAGGTGCCGCTCTGGCCGCCCTGCGAGGTCGGACCGCCGCCCGTCGACGAGCCGCCCGCCCCGGTGGTGCCCATCGACTGGCCCTGCCGGCCGGCGTCGCCGCCGAACTCGGCCATGTCGAGGCCGAGATCCGACAGCGCGCGCCGGTCGATCTGGTCGTCGGCGGAGGCATAGCCCTTGTCGCGCTTGAAGTTCTGCAGCGCCGAGCGGGTGTCCGGCCCCCACACGCCGTCGACGTCGCCGGAGCTGAAGCCCTTCTTGTTCAGCGCCTGCTGCAGGCGGCTGATCTGGTCCTTGCTGAGCCCGTCGACCGAGATCGGCTGCCGGTCGGCGGACTGCCCGGAGCCGCCCATCGACGACTGGCGCCCCGAGTCGTGAGCGCTGCCTTGGCCGCTCGAGCCCTGGGCGCTCGAGCCCTTGCCGCTCTGCTGGCCCTGTTGCCACTGGCCGGACGGCTGCTGGCCCTGCTGACCCTGCGAGGGCTGCTGCGCATAGGCCGGCAGCGACAGGGCGAGGACGGTCGTCGCGAGAAGAATGCGTTTCATCGAGGTCTCCCGGAGGTGTTCTGGTTGGGTTTCGGTCCCGACACCGGGCCCGGCCGGCGTCATCCGGCGCGTGGTGCGGGACCGACACCGGGCCAACCGGCCGCGGGCGACATCGTTCTGCTCACCTCGATGATCTCGGCTGATTGTCGCAGGCCGCCGTCCGCCAGCGGACCGACTTCGGGTCTCCGCGACCGGAGACCGGCCGGTCATCGAAACGCCCATCTCGGGCCGTCATGGTGAGGGCGTTCTTCCGTGAACCCGACGCTCGCGGGCGCGCCGGCACGGCCGGTCTGCGACGGCGGCGGAGGTATGAATCACACTTGCGTCAAGCCCTTCCGCCGATCAGAGTGGGGCATCGATGTCGGAGATCGTCATGCTGGGTTCGTTCCGGGGCGCCGCGCGCGTATTGACGGCCGCCGCCGCGCTGACGTCGCTCGCGGGCTGCGCGAGCACGCTGCCGTCGTTCTCGGGCGGCGGGTCGGCGCCGGAGCCCGGGCCCGCCCCGATGGCGGCGGCGCCGCCGTCCAGCATCCGGCCGGACGAGATCGTCGGTCGCTGGGGCATCGCCGCCTATCACCGCCCGGAGGACCGCGCTCGCACCGAGGCGGCGGCGCGCGGGCAATGCAAGCTGCCCTTCGTCATCAACCGGTCCTCGACCGGCGTGTCGATGCTCGGCCACGACAGCCCGCAAGTGCAGGACATGCTGCTCAAGGCGGGACCGGACGGGAAGAGCTATATCGGCCCGAGCCCGGCCGCCCCCGACGCCGACGACCGCGAGGTGGTGTCGTTCGACGGCCGCGTGCTGATCCTCAAATGGGTCGATCCGGAGGTCGCCGGCCGCTACGGCACCATGATCCTGGTCCGCTGCGGCGCCGAGGGCACCACGGCGCGCGCCCCGCGTCCCGCTCCCGCCGCCGCCCGCTGATCCGCCACCCCGCATGACCACGAGGCCCGCATGAATGCCGGGCACCCCAAGCTCCTCTGGCTGCCGCTCGCCCCGTTCGAGCGCGACGGGCTGAAGACCGCGCTCAAGGGCGCCGGCCTGCCGCACGACGACGTCGCGGCGCCCGGACGGTACTTCTGGCGCTTCGAGGAGAACGACGTCCCGGTCGGCTTCGGCGGCATCGAGGTGCACGGCGACGATGGGCTCCTGCGCATCGTCACCCTGCCGGTGCTGCGCCATCGCGGTCTCGGCGGCGCCATCGCCGAGGCGCTGGAGGGTGAGACCGTGGCACTCGGCTGCCGCGCCCTGTGGGTGGCGGCCGGCGGCGAGGCCGCCTTCTTCGCCGAGCGCGGCTACGTGCCGGTGCTGCCCACCGCCATCCCGGCCGCGATCGCCGAGCGCCTCTCGTCCGGCGCCGACACGCCGATGATGAAGCGGGTGGGGTAGGGCGGACTCGTCGCGAGCCGGGAGGTGTTTCGGCTCCCGTCGCATCACGACCTCCGCCGGGTTGGGCTCCCCCCTCCCCATCCCTCCCCCACAAGGGGGGAGGGAGCACACCGGGGCGCGCTTCGAGCTTCTGATCGAACGATCGAACCGATGTGCTTTTCGAGCGATCGAACCGATGTTGCATTCGCTGGCTCTGCGCTTGCGCCTCCTGCGTTCCCTCCCCCCCTTGTGGGGGAGGGACAGGGAGGGGGGTGAGCCACGAACGATCACGTATCGATCAGATGCCGCGACCAAGCCGGCAGGGCGACGTGATCACGTCGGCTCCATCGCATCGACGTGATCACATTCGCTCATTCTTTCGCAGCTACTCCGTCTTGGCGCCGAGGCCGGCCAGCTTGACGATCCTGGCCCACTTCTCGATGTCGGCGCGCAGATAGGCGTCGAACGCCGTCGGGCTCATCTCCATCGGCACGGCGCCCTGGCGGCTCCACGCCTCGCGGATCTCGGGTTTGGCGATCACGGCCCGGATCGCGCCGTTGAGCCGGTCGACGATCGCGGCGGGCGTGCCGCTCGGCGCCATCACGCCGAGCCAGATCGTCGCCTCGTAGCCCGGCACGCCCGCTTCGGCGACGGTCGGCACGTCCGGCATCAGGGCCGAGCGCGTCGTGCCCGTGGTGGCGAGCGCGCGCACCTGGCCGGCCTCGGCGTTGCTGCGCATCGTCGTGATGGCGTCGAACATCATCTGCACATGGCCGCCCATCACCGCGTTGCGGGCCTCGCCCGAGGCCTTGTGTGGCACGTGCACGATGTCGGTGCCGCTCATCGCCTTGAACAGCTCGCCGGCCATGTGATACGGCGTGCCCGGTCCCGACGAGGCGTAGTTCAGGCCGCCGGGCTTCTGCTTGGCGAGCGCGATGAACTCGGCCGGCGTCTTGGCCGGCACGGCGTTGTTCACCACCATCAGCAGGTCGGACGAGTTGATCGGCGCCACCGCGACGAAGTCGCGCATCAGCTCGAACGGCTTGTTGGGGATCAGCGACTCGTTGGTCGTGTGGGTGTTCGACATGACGAGCAGCGTGTAGCCGTCGGCCGGCGACTTCGCGACCATGTCGGTGCCGATGATGGCGCCGGCGCCGGGCCGGTTCTCCACCACGAAGGACTGTTTCGTCGTGTCGGAGAGATGCTGCGCGAGCACGCGGGCGAACACGTCGGCCGGGCCGCCGGCGCCGAACGGCACGATCATGCGCACCGGCCGTGCCGGATAGTCCTGCGCCGCGGCCGGCCCGCTCGGTGATGCTGCGAATGCGAGAAGAGCGGCTCCGGCGATGCCGGACACCAGCACACGAGACGACAGGACGCGAGAAGGCAGGACGCGAGACGTTAGGACGCGAGACAACGGAGAGAGCGCGCGCCGGCGAGCGTTCATGGTCTTCCTCCCGTGTGATGGATCGTTGTGACGGCCGATCCTTTCATCCACGGGTATCACGAATGCGCCGGCCCGGCGAGCGCGGCCGATCGCTGTGGATCGCGGGGAATCGCAGGGCCGAGGCGCGACGACGATCGCCCGACGAGCCGAGCAGGCTCGGTCGAACAGGCGCGTCCGAGCTGGTTCAGTCGAACAGCGCGTCGATGTCGTTCTGGGAGACGTGGCCGGCGTCGCCCTCGAGCTTGGGGCCGTTGAGGAGCTTGTCCTCCTCCGACACCTCGGGCGCCGCCACCTCGGGCACGTATTCGCCGAAGGACTCGATGCCGCCCCAGATCTCTTCCATGCGGCGGATGTGCTCCTCGATGAACTTGAGGGCCGCCACCACCTTGCTGATCCGTTGGCCGGTGAGATCCTGGAAGTTGCAGGACTCGAAGATGCGGATCACGCAGTCCTGGATTTCACGCGCCGTCGCCTGCTGGGTCTCGTCGGTGAGCGCATTGGCGAGCTTGTCGGCGCGGCTGTCGATGTCCTCGACGGCGCCCAGGATCGCCTCGGTGGCCCGCTCGGTGTCGTCGACGACGGCGTCGAGCTCGTTCGCCACCCGCGACATCTCGTGGCCGTTGAAGCCGGTCACGTGGATGGTCGCGAGCTCGCGCTTGGTCTCGACGATCGCGTCGCTGATCACGTCGAGCTCGGCCTTGAGCTTGTGGAACTCGTTGAACTGCGCCTGGAACTTCTCGAGCGTCTGCTGCGCCTCGGTGGCGCGGCCCTCGATCAGGGCGCGCACGCCGCGGATCTCGGTGATCACCTCGAGGTGGCGCAACGCGGCGTCCGCGTCGTTCGCCGAGGCGGGCATGACGACCTCGTCCGCCGATCCGATGAGACCCAACGCGATCTCTTCGACGGGGCGGACCTGCTCGATGCGAAAGAGTTTGCGCGTTTGCATGGAGGCTTCGGTAATTCGAGGCGTTCTTTACCGTTCTACCGGACCATTCTTTAACGACCGGTTCACGCGACGGATGTGCCGGTTTCCGGTGAGTTATCGGCCCTCGTGTCGTCGTGGCGGAGCGACGCGCGGCCCGCGCCCGAAGCGCGTTGACGATGTATTTACCACGTTTCCGCGCGATTTAAGTTTCGTTAACCACGAAAATTTCGTGTTTACGGTTCCGACACCATAGTCATTCGAATTCGATCGATCATACCGTTACAGTAAATCGGGGCCGGCTCGTTTTTACGACTTGGTCGCCATTTCGGGCTTTTACTCGAAATGCACCACGACTTGGTGTCCGAACCGTTCATCGCGTAACGAGTGCAGAGCCCCGTCATGTCCCGCGTTCTCCTTTGCGCCCTGGCTGCGACCGCGCTGTCGGGTCCGCCGGCCCTCGCCCAGACCTACGTGTCGGGCCCTCACACCGTCTCCGGACGCGTCTACATGGTGCCGCAGACCGCCATGCAGGCGCCGGTGCGGCGCGGCGGGCTCGGCGGCGGCTTCATCGAGGCGATCTTCTCGGGCGGCGACGTCTCTCCGTCACACGGCCGCGGCGTCCAGGCGCAGGATCCGACCCAGTACGGCGGCGGCCGTTACGCCGGCATCGATCCGAGCGAGTACAGCCGCACCGCCGTCGATCCGCGCTTCCGCCCGCAGATGGTCGCCTATGACGGCGACGAGGCGCCCGGGACCATCGTGGTCGATACGCGCAACTTCTATCTCTACCTGGTCGAGGGCCCCGGCCGGGCCCGGCGCTACGGCGTCGGCGTCGGCCGTCCGGGCTTCACCTGGGCCGGCGCCCACACCATCACGGGCAAGAAGGAATGGCCCGACTGGCGGCCGCCCGAGGAGATGCTGCGCCGGCAGCCCGGCCTGCCGAGCTTCATGCCCGGTGGCCCGGAGAATCCGCTCGGCGCCCGCGCTCTCTATCTCGGCGACACGCTCTATCGCATCCACGGCTCCAACGAGCCCTGGACGATCGGCACCCAGGTGTCGTCCGGCTGCATCCGTATGCGCAACGAGGACGTCATGGACCTCTACGAGCGGGTGAAGGTCGGCAGCAAAGTCGTCGTCCTCTGACGAAGGCGCGCGCCGCCGGCGGCCGGCCCGCCCGCGACGCCGCAACGTGAAAACTCTTCCGTGCCGTCCGCCGGACGGCACCCACCCCGGAGGGACTGCCCGCACCGTCACGATCATCCGTCCACCCTGTTGATTTACTGGCGCGGGGCGCGTCCGATTCGACATTGCGCGAATCGGGCGCGTTCCTGCGTCCGGGCGGGACGCGGCAGCGACATACCGAAGCCGAAGTCATGGTCCTACGGTCGCGCCCGAGCCGCGGCGGCGGTTGCGCCGCCGGGGCGACCGCGTCGCTGAAATCGCCGGGGGAGGGGATCGTGGGGCAGGCTGTCCACCCGAAGTACCGAGCGTTCCTGGTGCATGCGCCGGCCGACGAGGCCTGGGGCAAGGCGATCGAGGGCGGCTTGTCGGACCTGCGGGTGCCGTGGGCGCTGGTCGGCCGCGACACGCCGCACGGTCCGGTGCCGAAGACGATCGGCCCGCTCGTGCGCTTCTCCGCGCCGCCGCCTGCCGCCCCGGTCGCGCCGGCCGCCGCTCCGGCCGAGCCCGCCGTCGCTGCCGATGCCGCGACGAAAGCGGTGACAGCGGACGCGACCACGGCGGAGCCGACCGCCACCGAAATTTCGGGGACGACCCCCGCGGCCGCGGCCACGCCGACCGAGCCGGCCGAACCGGCATCGCCGACGCCTGCGGCCACGGCGGCGCCGGAGCCAGTCGCACCGGTCCTGCCGGACGACATGGTCGCGGCGCTGATCGACGCGCGCTTCCTCGTCGTGTTGTGCTCGCCGGCAGCCGCCGGCGACCCGGCCGTGAACGAGGCGGTGCGGCGCTTCAAGGGGCTGGGCCGCGGCGACCGCATCGTCGCCGTGCTGGTCGGCGGCATCCTTCAGACCGACATCCGCGACCTCGCCCCGCCGGCGTTGCGTCGGCGCATCCGGGTCGACGGCACGGTCGGCGACGAGGACGAGAGCGCGATCGCGCCGCTCGTCGTCGACGCCCGACTCGGCGCGGCGCCGCGCGCCGAGGTGATCGCCCGGCTTGCCGCGGCGTTGCTCTCGCTGTCGTTCGAGGAGTTTCGCGGGCCGGCCGAGCGGGCGATGCGCGGCCGCCGGCGGCGCCGCCGTTGGCTCGCCACCGCCGCCGTGCTGGCGCTGGTCGTCGGCGCCGGCGTGGCGGCGTGGACGGTCGTGCTGCCGAAGGATCCGGCGCTGCTCGACGCGACGCTCGCGACCGGCACGGCCGCCACCGTGCGGAT
>NZ_NHSK01000058.1 GCF_016653355.1 Rhodoplanes elegans
GCACCCCGATGCCTCCCCCCAGCCCCCCCAGCGACGGCAGGGCCTCGAAGGCCGCCGGGTTTCGACCCGGCGGCCGACGTCTTTTTCGAACCGGGACAGCTCCGGGCCGGGCGCCGCGCGCTCGGCGTGCCGGGCCGGGGCAGGTCAGTTCGCCCGGATATCCGCGATAATCCCAGCAAAACGGCACTCCGGGCTGGACGCATCCGGCGCATGCAGATTTTGTGACGCGACGCGGTGGACACGGCCGGCAGCGTTTGCTACAGACGCGCGCCGCCAAGGCGTGCGGGCGCATAGCTCAGTTGGTAGAGCAGCTGACTCTTAATCAGCGGGTCCAAGGTTCGAGTCCTTGTGCGCCCACCACCGCTTCCCCAAGCAATTCAACATCTTAGAGCGGTGGCCGCCGGAACGGAAACGGACCAGGTAAGTCCGTTTTCAAGTCGATTTTCAGAGTTTGTTCGGGTTCGATCCGCGCGAGTTCCCTGAAGTTACAGAGAAACTTTCCCGTCATCCGGTTCGAGGGCTGCCGCCGGCCAGGACCCTGCGATTATAGGTCCACCCTCCCGATCAACGACCAGACCGTCCCGGGGTCACCCTCTGCGCGGGTGGCTCATGTTCTTCGTGCCCGAGTGTCCACGCCTTCCAGCACGCCGCGGGCGGCCGTGAGGTCGGCCGTCGAGGTGTCGTCCGGCAGGCGGGCCAGCACGGCGCGGAGGGTCGACACGGCGCTCGCGAAGGCGGCGCCGCGCTCGGAGCCGCGACCGGAGTCACCGGTGCGGCGCTGCGCATGAGCGACGAGGCTGGTCGCCGTCCGTAGCTCCCAGGCGAGCGCCTTCTGGGCGCGGGCGACGTCGAGCGATCGCGCGAACCAGTCCGCCGCCGACGTGTCGGCCGGGTCGCGGCCGGCGATCTCGCCCTTGATGCGCATCAGCTCGGCGACGCACCACGCCTCGTCGGTCGCCTCGCAGCGGGTCAGCGCCTCGTCGATCACGGCGCGCGCCTCGTCGAGCCGATCGGCCCGGCACAGGCCGGCGGCGAGCTGGCCGAGGAAGCACGTCAGATACTGCACGAAGGTCGCCTTGCGCAGCGTCTCGACGCCGGCCTGGAGCCGGGCGATGCCGCCCGGCAGGTCGCCGGACTGCAGCAGCGCGTCGCCCTCGAAGCAGGTCGCGTAGGTGCGCCAGCCGTGCAGCGCGTCTCGCGTCGTCAGGCTGACCAGAAGCGCGGTCCAGCGTCGCGCCGCGTCGAGATCGCCGACCAGGAGTGCGATCGGGCAGGCGGCCTGGGCGAGCAGGTTGCACAGCGACAGCGGATGGTCGAGCGCCTCGGCCGCGGCGACCGTCTCGGCCGCCATTCGCAGCGCCTGATCGGGCCGGCCCTGCAGCCACAGCACGCGGCTCAGCGTCATCCGGGCCGTGACGATCTGATCGAACTGGAAGCGGACCTGATCGGAGCGATGCCGCGGCGCCCGATAGGTCTCCAGCATCCGCTCGATGTGCTGGCGGGCGGCATCCTGCTCGCCGAGAAAGTGGAGCGAGTCGCCGATCATCCGCTCGCCGACCAGCACGTCGCTCATCTGCCCAGTCGCCTTCGCCAGCGCGCTGAACCGCCCGGCGATCGCGGCGGCGTCGCGGAACCGGCCGCGATTCTTCGAGTCCGCCCACAAGCCCCACAGGGCGCGGAGCTGGTGATCGACGTCCCCGAAGGCCTCCGCCAGCGCCAGCGCACGCGCCCACATCGCGTTCGTGTCGCGCGCCCGCGTCGACGTGTACATCTGCGACCAGGCGAGCGCCGTGTAGAGCCGCATCGCCTCCGGGCTCTCCGCCGCGCCGGCCTGTTCGAGCGAGACGAGGGCCCGATCGACGCGGACCCGGCACTCCTCCAACAGCGACAGCTCGAGCCACAGCGGCACGGCCGCGACCGTGAGGGCGACGGCGAGCGCGACGTCGCCGTCCGGACCGCAGGCCCAGTCGAGCGCTGCGCGCAGATCGTCGGTGAGCGGCTGCCAGGTGGCTCGCCAGATCGCGGTCGGCTGTAGATTCCAGTCGCGCGCCGCGGCCGTGAACAGGTCGCGGCAGTGCTCCGCATGGGCGCGCTTCACGGCGGCGAGCTCGCCGGCCTCGGCGAGCTTTTCGAGTGCATAGGCCCGCGTCGAGTCGAGCAGGCGATAGCGCGCCGTCTCGCCGGCGACGTCGACGACGACGAGGGACTTGGAGGCGAGGCTCGCGATCGCCTCGGCGACGCAGAGCGGGCGGGTCTCGTCTCCCGCCAGCACGGCCTCGGCCGCCGTGGTCGTGAACCAGCCGGCGAACACCCCGAGCCGGCGGAAGAGCAGGCGCTCCGGCGCGGGCAGCAGGCCGTAGCTCCAGTCGAGCGCCGCCTCGAGAGTCTGGTGGCGGGCGAGGGCCGTGCGACGGCCGCGCGTCAGAAGATGAAAGCGGTCGTCGAGCAGACGCGCGATATCGGCGAGGCCGAGCGAGTCGACGCAGCCGGCCGCCATCTCGATCGCCAGCGCGATGCCGTCGAGCCGGCGGCAGATCGCGGCGACGAGTGGCGCCTCGGCGTCCGTGAACGTGAAGGTGTCGCGGGTGGCGATCGCGCGCTCGACGAACACGCGAACCGCCGGATAGGCCAGCGCCGCTGCGGCGGTCAGGCCGTCGCTGCGGTCCGGCATCGCGAGCGGCGGCAGCCGGACCACCCGCTCGCCGCCGGCGCGTAGCGGCTCGCGGCTGGTGGCCAGCACGGCGGCTCCGGTGTCGCGCACCAGGGCCTCGGCGAGCCCCGCGGCCGCCGCGACGAGATGCTCGCAATTGTCGAGCACGATCAGGATCGCCTTGTCGGCGAGCGACGTGATCAGTTCCGGTGTCGGCATCGTCGAACGCACCGGACGGCCGAGCACCGTGGCGAGCGCGGTCGGCACCAGCGCCGGATCCGTGACGGGGGCGAGATCGACGAACCAGACGCCGTCCGGGAAGCGCGCGAGAAGCCGCTCGGCGGCCGCGACCGCGGCCGTCGTCTTGCCGATGCCGCCGGGGCCGACGACCGTGACCAGCCGCGCCTCCGACAGCAGGCGCACGATCGTCTCGACCTGATCGCTGCGGCCGACGACGCTTCCGAGCTGCGCGGGGAGGTTGCCGGGTGGCAGAGCGGCGCCGGCCGGCCGCGGCGCGTCCGTCTCCTCGAGGATGCGGACCTGAGCCACGAACTTGTAGCCGCGGCCCGGAATATTGACGATGTAGCGAAGATCACCCTGGCCGTCGCGCAGCGCCTTGCGCAGCGCGGCGACGTGCACCTTCAAGTTGCTCTCGTCGACGAAGGTGCGCGGCCAGGCCCGGGCGATCAGCTCCTGTTTGGAGACGAGGTCGCCGGCGCGCTCGACGAGGGCGAGCAGAATGTCGAGCGCGCGATGTCCGACCCGCACCGGATGATCGTTCTCGAGCAGAACGAGCTCCGTCGGACTCAGTCGGAAAGGGCCGAACGACAACACGCGCCCCTGTCCGGCAGGCGCCGGATTCTCCACTGCTCGACCCCGATTCACCACCTCTGACGGCGGCATCATAGAAGGGGGCGGCAGGAACCTCCAAATCTCTGCGGGAAATTACGGATATGCGACGAGAGGCCGACCGATCGTGTCGTGCCGGCCTCGTCTTGCGCAATGGTATTTCGGTCCGGAGAATGGACCAAGCGTCGATTCTCCCCGCCGTCAGCGCTTGCGGTTCGTCTCGAACAGGAACCAGGCGCGACGCTCGGCGCCATCGGTCCAGTCGTCGATCAGACTCGACGTGGCGTTGTCCTTGGCGTCGTCGGCGATCTCCTAGGCGGCCCGCAGCGTCTCGACGAGGGCGCGGTTGTCCTGCTCGAGCTCGGCCAGCATCGCGTCGGGCGGCACGAACTCGGCGTCGTTGTCGGCGATGCGCTGGCGGCGCGCGATGTCGCCGATCGACCGCAGCGTGGTGCCGCCGATCTTGCGCACCCGCTCGGCGATGTCGTCGGTGGTTCCGAGAATCTGGCTCGCCTGATCGTCGAGCATGAGGTGGTAATCGCGGAAATGCGGCCCCGACATGTGCCAGTGGAAGTTCTTCGTCTTCAGGTAGAGCGCGAACGTGTCGGCGAGGACGCCGTTGAGCGCGTCGGCGACGCCCGAGACGGCGTTGCGGGCGAGATCGGTCGGGGTGGCGAGGGCGTTCTTGGAGGGCATCGGAGTCTCCGGGTCGTGAGCGTTCGTCGTCCTCGATGAACTCCGACCGTGGTATCGGGTTCGAGGCGGTCGCGACGATGTGTGCGGCGCGTGAGAACGATGTCGAAGCGCTGCGACGTTGTCACGTCGCGCCGGGCAGGCTTTACTGAAATTTACTCGCCTCCCGCCGCGCCGGCGCGCACGGTCGCCCGGCTCGACCCGCAGCGGAGACGGCCAGCGGACTCATGACCACCTCGATCCGCACACTCGGCGGTTTGGTGCCAGCGCCCGGACTCGCGTCCACGCCGATGCCCGGTTCGGCCGTCGGAGGCGCGGCCGACGCCGCGCCTCGCCGCGGAGCGCTGGCGGCCATGTTCCACGCGACACCGACGCAGGCGGGGGTCGCCGTCGTGGTGGCGCTCGCGCTGGTCGCGGCGCTGGTCGGCACGGCGCCGTTCGCTCGGCAGCCGACCCAGGGGACCGAGATCCTCGTCCCGGCCTACGCGGCAGCGAGCTTCGTGCTGGAGATCCTGACGGCCGCTCTCCTCTTCGCCATGTTCCATGTCCAGCGCTCGCGGGCGTTGCTGCGGCTCGCCGCCGGTTATCTGTTCGCGGCCCTGATGGTCCCGGTCTGGGCACTGACCTTTCCGGGCGTGTTCTCGACGCTCGGCGTCGATGCCGGGTCGCAGACCACGGCCGCGATCGCGGCGGTGCGACGGCTCGGCTTTCCGCTGTTCGTGCTCGGCTATGCGCTCGCTCCCGACTGCTCCGACACGAGCCGGAGCAGCCTGGTGCCGATCCTGCGCACCGTGCTGGCCGTGGCGGCGTTGGCGGCCGTGTGCCTGTGGCTGATCTTCGCGGGACAGGCCCTGCTGCCCGGCTACATGGCCGACGACCGTAACGTCACCATGCTGTGGTATCGCGTGCCCGCCATCGCGATGGTGCTGTACGGCATCGCGATGGCGATCCTGGTGTGGCGTCGCCGCTTCGCGCTCGATCTCTGGGTGTGTCTGGTCCTCGTCTCGATGACGGTCGAGCTGGCGTTGATGTCGTGGTTCGGCGGCGCCACGCGGCTCGGCGTCGGCTGGTGGGCCGGTCGTCTCTACGGGCTCGCGGCGGCCAGCATCGTGCTGCTCGTGCTCTTGTCGGAGACGACGACCGTGCATCTGCGGCTCGCTCGCGCCGTCGCGGCGGAACGCCGCGCCCGTCAGGATCGCCTCACCGCGATGGAAGCGCTGTCGGCCTCCATCGCGCACGAGATCAACCAGCCGCTCGCCAGCATGGTCACCAACGCTGACGCTGGCCTGCGCTGGCTCGGCAAGGCCGAGCCGCGGCTCGACATGGTGGACGCCGCGCTGCGCCGCATCGTCGCCGACGGCCATCGCGCCAACAAGGTGGTGGTCGGCATCCGCACCATGTTCATGACCGGGGCGCAGGAGCGCGAGCCGCTCGATCTGAATGCGCTGCTGCGCGAGACGGTGCGTGGGGCGGGCTCGGAGGCGCGCGCCGCCGGCATCGCGATCGAGGTCCAGCTCGATCCGGCGCTGCCGCCGGTGATCGGCAACGCGCTGCAACTGCGCCAGGTGGTCGGCAATCTGATCGAGAACGCCATCGACGCGATGACGGCGACGGCCGGGCGCGAGCGCCGGCTGCGCATCGAGACCCGTATCGCCGAACGCGGCGAGGCCGTGGTCGCGGTCGCCGACACGGGCGGCGGCGTGCCGCCCGAGCTCGCCGAGCGCATCTTCGAGCCGTTCGTCTCGACCAAGCCGGAAGGCATGGGCATGGGCCTGATGTTCTGCCGCGCCGTCGTCGAGGCGCATGGCGGCCGGCTGCGGGTCGCGCCGGCGTCTCCACGCGGCGCCGTCTTCGTCTTCTCGATTCCGACCGCTCTCGTGCCGACCCATGCCCCGGAGGTGACGCGATGACCGAGCAATCCGCCGTGTTCGTGATCGACGACGACCCCTCCATCTGCGCCTCGCTGGAGAGTCTGCTCGGCTCGGAAGGGCACGACGTGCACGTCTTCGGCACCGCCGAGGCCTTCAGCGCGGCCGAGCGGCCCGATCTGCCGGCCTGCATGGTGCTCGATGTGCGGCTGCGGCGCGAGAGCGGCCTCGAGGTCCAGCGCGAGCTCGGCCGCCGCGGCATCGACCTGCCGGTCGTCTTCATCACCGGCCACGGCGACGTGCCGATGTCGGTCGCCGCCATGAAGGCGGGCGCGATCGAGTTCCTGCTGAAGCCGTTCCGTGATCAGGACCTGCTCGACGCCGTCAACAAGGGGATCGCGATCGACCGATCGCGGCGCGAGCGGGCCGCTCGGATGGCGGAGCTGCGCGATCGCTTCTCCGCGCTGACGCCGCGAGAGCGCGAGATCATGCCGCTGGTCGCCGGTGGCCTGCTCAACAAGCAGATCGCCGGGAACCTGCAGCTCTCGGAGGTCACCGTGAAGGTGCACCGCGCCCAGATCATGCAGAAGTTGCAGGCCCGTTCGCTGCCCGACCTCGTGCGCATCGCCGACCGACTCGCCGACGATACCCCAAGGGCGTAGACGCGCGACCCCAGAGGACAATTGCCATCGGTCCGGTCAGCCCCGACGCTGCCGGGATCCGGCACTCCGCCGGTGCGGCGGTGAGGAGCGCGATGGCGAGCAGGGCGTCGGTGGCGATAGTCGAGGACGACGGCTCCGTCCGCGCCGCGCTGATCAGTCTCGTCGGTGCGTTCGGTTTCCCCGTCCGCGGCTTCCCTGATGCCGAGAGTTTTCTCGCCGACGCGGCAGCCGGGCAGGTCGGCTGTCTGGTGGCCGACGTCCGTCTTCCCGGGCTGAGCGGGCTCGCGCTCCAACACCTCCTGTGCAGCTCCGGCATCACGGTGCCGACCATCCTGATCACGGCCTATCCGGACGAGGCGAGTCGCGGCGTCGCGCTGCGGGCCGGGGCCTTCGGCTATCTCGTCAAGCCCGTGTCGCCCGAGGCGCTGCTCGCCTGTCTGCACGCGGCGCTCGGCGCGTGACGCGACGTCGCCCTATCCGCAGGTCCAGGGTCGACGATACCAGGGCACAATTGTTTCGACCCGGCGCCGCTCCGTAGAACTGCGCATACACATTCGGAGGAGCCCGCATGCCTACTGCAACCCCCACGCCCGGCCAGACGCTCGTCGATCCGCGCAATCACATGCTGATCATGATCGACTTCCAGTCGCAGATGTCGTTCGCGACGAAGTCGATCGATGCCGTCACGCTGCGCAACAACGCGGCGCTCGTCGCCCACGCCGCGGCGGGCTTCCGGGTGCCGACCATTCTCACGACGGTCGCCGAGAAGAGCTTCTCGGGTCCGATGTTCACCGAGATCACCGACGCCTTCCCGAACCAGGCGCTGCTCGACCGCACCTCGATGAACACCTGGGAGGACGCGCCCGTCATCGCCGAGGTGAACCGCATCGGCAAGGGCCGCGTCGTGCTGTGCGGCCTGTGGACCAGCGTGTGCATCGTCGGCCCAGCGCTGTCGGCCATCGACCAGGGCTTCGAGGTCTACGTGATCGCCGACGCCTGCGGCGACATCTCCGATGAGGCGCATGAACGCGCGATGGACCGCATGGTGCAGGCAGGCGCGCGGCCGATGACCTCGCTCCAGTATCTGCTCGAGCTGCAGCGCGACTGGGCCCGCACCGACAGCTACGACATGACCACCGGCATCGCCAAGCAGTTCGGCGGCGCCTACGGGCTCGGCATCATCTACGCCAAGACGATGTTCGGCGCCTCCGAAGGTCACGCCAAGAGCGCCGCATGATCAGCGTCGCGACGCCGACCGACGACGTGACCGCGACGACGCGCCGGACCGCGCTCGGCCTCGGCGCCGCCGCGGCGCTCGCCGCCGTCGCGGGCTTTCCGGGCGGGCCTGCGCCGGCCCGCGCCCAGAATTCCACCACCCCGAAAGGAAGCACCTCCATGCCCTTCGTCACCACCAAGGACGGCGTCGACATCTTCTACAAGGATTGGGGGCCGAAGGACGCCCAGCCGATCGTCTTCCATCACGGTTGGCCACTCTCCTCGGACGACTGGGACGCCCAGATGCTGTTCTTCGTGCAGAAGGGCTTCCGCGTCGTCGCCCACGACCGCCGCGGCCACGGCCGCTCGACCCAGGTGAGCGGTCCGCACGACATGGACCACTACGCCGCCGACGCCTTCGCGGTGGTCGAGCATCTCGACCTGAAGAACGCCGTCCATATCGGCCACTCGACCGGCGGCGGCGAGGTCGCCCGCTACGTCGCCAAGCACGGCCAGCCGGCCGGCCGCGTCGCCAAGTCCGTTCTGGTCAGCGCCATTCCGCCGCTGATGCTGAAGACCGAGAAGAACCCCGGCGGCCTGCCGATCGAGGTGTTCGACGGCTTCCGCGCCGCGCTCGCCGCCAACCGGGCGCAGTTCTATCTCGATGTCGCCTCCGGCCCGTTCTACGGGTTCAATCGCCCGAACGCCAAGGTGTCGCAGGGCGCCATCCAAAACTGGTGGCGGCAGGGCATGATCGGCGGCGCCAAGGCGCATTACGACGGCATCAAGGTGTTCTCGGAGACCGACCAGACCGAGGACCTGAAGACCATCACGGTGCCGACGCTGGTGATGCACGGCGACGACGACCAGATCGTGCCGATCGAGGATTCGGCCAAGCTCGCCGTCAAGCTGCTGAAGAACGGCACCCTGAAGGTCTATCCGGGCTTCCCGCACGGCATGCTCACCACGCACGCCGACGTGATCAATCCCGACCTGCTCGCCTTCATCAAGAGCTGACCGATCGGAGCGGGTCTCGGTCGGCCTCCGGCCGAAACCTCTCGGTCGTCGTGCGTTCCGCGCAGGCGAGGGCTTTGCTGAAATTGCTCCGTCGTCCCGGGGCGGCGCGTGAGCGCCGAGCCCGGGACCCATATGTGGACGGCCCCCGTGCAGCAAGAGATTTTCAGAACGGATCGGATCGCTTGCGTCCATATGTTCGGCCTGTCGGTGCGGCCACTCGCGGCCGCTGGCCAAGATGGTTTCCGCG
>NZ_NHSK01000059.1 GCF_016653355.1 Rhodoplanes elegans
CGAAGGGTGGCGCGGCGGGCGCCACCGGCGGGGCATCGACCGCCTCCTCGCCGTCCTCGGCCTCCGGTTCGACGCCGGGCGCCGCGACGGCCGCGCCACCCTTCGCCTCGGGACCCGCATAGGTCGCCTCGAGGTCGATGATGTCGCGCAGGAACACCTTTCCGGCGTTGAGCTCGTCGCGCCAGATGATGATCGCCTGGAAGGTCAGCGGGCTCTCGCACAGGCCGGCGATCATCGCCTCGCGGCCGGCCTCGATGCGCTTGGCGATGGCGATCTCGCCCTCGCGCGACAGGAGCTCCACCGAGCCCATCTCGCGCAGATACATGCGGACCGGGTCGTCGGTGCGCTCGCCGGGCTCCGCGCGCTCGGTCTTGGCCGGGGTCGCACGGGTGACCTCGACGAGCTCGCCTTCGCCCTCGTCGTCGTCCTCGTGCGCCTCCTCGGCGGTCTCCTCCTCGCCGTGCTCCTCCTGCTCGACGACGTTGATGCCCATCTCGTTGAGCATCGCGAAGATGTCCTCGATCTGGTCGGACGTCACCTCCTCGGAGGGGAGGACGGCGTTGATCTGGTCGTGCGTGACGTAGCCGCGCTTCTTGGCGAGCTTGATCATCTTGCGGACGGCGGCGTCCGACAGGTCGAGCAGCGGCAGCGGCGTGTCCGGAGTGTCCGGGGTCTGGCCTTCGGTCGTCTCGTCCTTCTTGTCCTTCACGACCTTGTCCTTGCCGGCCGCTTTCGTCCTGATGGTCGCCATGAGTTCTCCTGAAAGCCGCGCTCTCGCCCAGACCGCCTCGTGTCCCCGCCGTCACGTCGCCGGCGGCACTCCACCGGCCTCTGGCGACCGCTCGTCACCGCCTCGCCGGGGACCGTTCGCCCCGGTGCGGCGTCATCTCGCCCGTTTGCCTGACCGAATCGCTCGAAGTCTCACACTGAAACCTTGCGAGAGCCGAAACACCGTCATGGCGCGCCCGAAACTCGGCCGCACCGGTCCGAAAAACGTTTTCCGCACCCCGTCCCTAATGTACGCCCCGCCCGAATTGCCCGTCCGAGTTGTCCGACCGGCGCACCGGCCCGACCCGTCGGGAGCGTCCGCGGCCGTTCCCCTCTAGAGTCCGCGCGTCGGCCGGCCGGACAGTGCCCCGAACCCCTCGATCGAGGCCTCGGTGCCCTCGATCGCGGCCAGGCGGCCCTGGACGTCCTGCAACCACGCAAAATTGCGCTCGCTGGGGTCGTCCCCCAGCGCGCGCTCGGCCTCTTTGAGTTCCTTATTTAGCGTCCGGTTCTTGTGATGCAAGGTGAGAACGTGGCGCCACCAGGGGCGGACGTCCTCGGGGGCGGCGTCGGCCCGGGCCGGCCAGTCCGCCACATGGGTGAGCGCCGCCTCGATCCGCTCGACCAGGCCGCCGAGATCGCGGGCCAGCACGGCCGCCCGCAGGGTCGCGACGTCGATCTCGGCGCCGCCCTCCTCCTCGTGCGCCGCGATGACGTCGAGGATCGCCCGCCGCAGCCGGTCGGCATCCGGATGGACGAGATCCAGCACGGCGAATTCTTCGGCGTGGCCGTCCAGCAACCACGGATGGTTGAGCACGGCGAGCACCAGCAGGGCTTCGCGGGCCGGCAGCACGGCGCGGGCGCCGCGCACCACCGGGCTGGTCGACATCCGCGGGCTGAGCACGGCCGGCGTCGCCTCCGGCCCGGCGAAGCGGCGGTCCCCGCCCTTGGCTCCGCGGGTAAAGCCCCCCTTGCCGCCCCGGCCGGTGGACCGAAAGCCGCCCGCCGCCGGGCGCCCTTGAAACCGACCCGCTCCGCCGGCCGCCTCCGGCACCAGCAGGCCGCGCAGACGGTTCCCCAGATCGGCCCGGTAGTATTTTCGCACTGACTCGTTGGCGATGCCGGCCAAGAGGCCGTCGAGCCGTGCCTCCAGGCCGGCGCGGCGCTCCGGCGTGTCGAACCGGGCCGCCTCGGTCTCGCGCATCCAGAGAATGTCGGCCAGCGGCTGGGCGGCGGCGAGCACGTCGGCCATCGCGCCCTTGCCGCTCGCCCGGATCAGGTCGTCCGGGTCGTGCCCCTGCGGCAGCGTCGCGAAATAGAGGCTCTTGCCCGGCGCGAGCAGCGGCAGCGCGAGGTCGACAGCCCGATAGGCGGCGCGCCGGCCGGCCGAATCGCCGTCGAAGCACAGCACCGGCTCGTCGGCGATCTTCCACATCAGGGCGAGCTGGTCGGCGGTCAGCGAGGTGCCGAGCGGCGCCACCGTGCCGGGGAAGCCGGCCGTCACCATGGCGATGACGTCGACATAGCCCTCCACGGCGATGAGGGGCGCGCCGGCATGGGCGGCGGCTCGGGCGCCCGCCCCATTGTACAAGAGGCCGCCCTTGTGGAAGAGCGAAGTCTCCGGCGAATTCAAGTACTTGGCGGAGACGTCCTTGTCGAGCGCGCGTCCTCCGAAGGCGACGATGCGGCCGCGCAGGTCGCCGATCGGGAACATCACCCGGTCGCGGAACCGGTCGTAGGGGACCGGGATGTCGTCGCCGGCGACCAGCAGGCCGGCCTCCACCATGTCCTCGACCGACACGCCCTCGCGGCCGAGATGCTCCTTGAGGGCGAAGCGGTCGGCCGGCGCCCAGCCGATGCGAAATTTCTGCTGGGTCGCCGGGTCGAGGCCGCGGTCGGCCAGATAGCCGCGCGCCCGTGCCCCGGCCCGGCTCTGCAGCGCCGCCTCGAAGAACCGCGCCGCCAGCTCGACCACGTCGAGCAGCGTGCGGCTGTGGCGGGCCTGCTCGGCCGCCTCGGGGGACGACTTCGGCAGCGTCATGCCGGCCGCGCCGGCCAGCCGCTCGACCGCCTCGGGGAACGAGAGCCCCTCGGTCGCCATCACGAAGTCGAAGATGTTGCCGTTCCGGCCGGACGAGAAGTCGAACCACATCCCCTTCGAATCGTTCACGAAAAACGAGGGGGTCCGTTCCTTGTTGAAGGGCGACAGTCCCTTCCACTCTCGCCCCGCCTTCTTCAGCTTGACGCGCCGCGACACCACCTCCGAGACCGGGAGGCGGGCGCGCAGATCGTCGAGGAACTCGGGCGGAAACCGCATGGTGATTCGTGAGCCGATTCGCGACTGTAGGCCGAACCTGCCGCCAATATAGGGCGTCCCGCCCGGCCGCGACTCGGCCAGGGTTGCGAAGCGGGGTTGTCCCGGGTTTCCACAGGGGGGCATGAGGCGAAAAGCGCCACCTCGCAGCGCCGGCTCGTGCTTCTAACAAGGCCCGGCCTCGGCGCATCCCACACCGAGGGATGAAACGACTCTCCTCGTGCCCCGGACAAGGCGCGGCAGGCCGCAGGCCTGATGCGCCGCTGAGCCGGGGCCCAGGGGCGGCACGACGAGTGGCGATGGGGCCCTCCGAAAAAGAAGTGTCCGCCTCACCTGATCGCCCCTGGGGTCCCGGTTCGCGGCGCGATGCGCCGCGCCCGGGACACGATGCCTTCGCCGAGGCGACGCAGCAGAACAGCAAGCCTTCGGGCAGTGCCGCATCCGTTCGGGCATTGCCGCATCGGCCCTCTTGGCGTTGCTGTCGGCTCTCGCGGCCAACCTTTTTGCTGAAATCCTCCCGGATCGAAACTGCGTGATCTGAGAAATCCGGACGCTCCGGAGCCGCTGGCCATCTCACCCGCTTCGCAGCCCTCTCTTCACTCCATCACATTACCGCGCGTGCAACCTCCGGCGTGGCCTCGTCGCTGGTGTGCACCGCAAAATTGCAGGACACTGCGGCGTTGCAATCCTGGGAGGTCCGCATGCAGACGCTTTCGACGCTTGCCGGCGTGCAGGTGCAGCGCGCCGCCGCGTTCCCGGAAAAGTTCGCCGATAATCCCGTCCGCTCCGTCGCTCTCGACACGCTCCAGCGCCGCAACGCCGCGATCGACGCGGCCTTCTACGACGTCGGCGCCATCACGGCGGAGGAGGCGCCCCAGCTCGCCTTCTGGCTGGCGCGCGAGGGCGCCATCGTGCTGGTGCCGCCGAGCGGGCAGGGGACGCTCCAGGTGTTCCTCGACCCCGAGGCGTTCTTCGCGGCCGGCGTTCCGGTCGCCGCCCTGGCGGTGGCCGGCGTCGGCAGCTCGGCGCTCGGGGCGGCCGCCTTCGCCCGCAACGTCGCCGACGTGCTGGAGGCGCCGGTCGCCGCCGTCGTCTCCGGCTACGGCCTCGCCGACGTGATGACCGAGGCGCTCGGCGGCTACTTCTGGTTCGGCACGCTGAACAGCATCCGTCATCTGTTCGAGCCGCTCGACGCGGCCACCAAGCTGTTCACCCGCTCCGAGCACGCCGCCGAGCTGTCGAGTGGCGCGATGTGGGCGCGCACCAGCAAGGACACGCGCACGGTCGTCGCGCTCCTGTCCGACCCGCGCTTCCAGCCGGCACTGCTGATCGGCCATTCCAAGGGCAACCTCGTCATCTCCGAGGCGCTCTATGCGCTGTCGTGCGACCAGCAGGCGCTCACGGCGGAGCTCGCGCGGCGCCTCCGCATCGTCACGGTCAGCGCCAAGATCGGCATGCCGCCGCCGTTCCGGCAGGTCCTCGACGTGATCGGCCAGTGGGACTGGTTCGGTGCGCTGAACTCGCGTCCCGACCTGGAGGCCGACTACACGGTGCCGCGCGCCTGGCACAGCACCAATCCGGAGTTCCCGATGGGGCTCGGCATCGACGTGAAGGCGGCGCTGCGCCACGTGCTGCCGATGTTCGATCAGCCGCGACCGGCCGGCAAGGCGGCGGTGCCGTTCTTCGCCGACCTGTCGCAGCGGGCCACCGCGGCGCTCGCCTCCGCGACCCTGCACGGCCGGGCGGGCCCGGTGCCGACCAGCTGAGCGGGCGGCTTTCGGCGGTGCGGCTGCGCGGCCGAGGGGCCGCTACCCGGTAAGCCTGCGGTGCTTCGGACGGGCTCGCCCGAAGCACCGGCGATGTCATGTCACTCGACGCCTTCGACGAAGCGCATGTCGCGCACCGCGCCGTCGGCCAGCACCTCGAGCGCCTTCTGGTAGCCCGGGCTGTCGTGGCAGGCGATCGCGGCGGCGAGGCTCGGGAACTCCCCGACGACGACGCGCTCCTTGACGCCCTGCTCGTGCGCGACGGCGGCCGGGCCGCGGCACAGATAGCGGCAGCCGTATTCGGTCATCACCGGGCCGGCGAGCGCCGCATAGGCGGCGACCTTGGCGGGATCCTTGATCGAACGATAGGTGGTGACCCAGTAACCCTTGGGCATGGTGGCTCCGTTGCTCGAGACGCCTCGCGGGGGCGGCGCGGCGCGCCGCCGCCCGGGCGAGACCTTAAGGCATCGTCCGCCGCCGGGCAGCCGGGCGGCCCGCGGATCTGCCGCGATCCGGGTGCAAAGGGGGGCGCGCCGCGGCATCGGGAACGGCCCGGAGAACCCGCCTTTTCCCCGCCGCACCCGCGTGCCACTCTCGATCCCGACATCGATCGACACGGGGACCGGAATGGCCTTTGCGAAATGTTCGGCGCGCCGCGCGGCGCGCGCCTGTCTCGTCGCTTTCTCCGGTGCTCTTCTGGCGGGCCTCGTCGCGGCGGCGCCCGCCCGGGCCGCCCAGTGCGGCGGCGACTTCGACACGTTCCTGGCCGCCATGGCACGCGACGCGCAGGCGCAGGGCGTGTCCCGCGCCGTGATCGAGCAGGCCTTCGCCGGCGTCACGGCCGATCCGGCCGTCCTCGCCTTCGATCGCCGCCAGCGCTACACCTTCAAGAAGACCTTCGAGGAATACGCCGCGACGCGCGTCATCCCGGCCCGCATCAAGCGCGCCCGGACGCTGATGCAGAAGCACGCGGCGCTGCTCGGCCGCGTCGAGCGCCAGTACGGGGTGCCCAAGGAGCTCCTCATGGCGATCTGGACGCTGGAGAGCGACAACGGCACCGGCGACATGGGCAAGCTGCCGGTGATCCGCACCATCGCGACGCTGGCGCACGACTGCCGCCGCACCGAGCTGTTCCAGGGCGAGCTGATCGCGGCGCTGAAGATCGTCCAGCGCGGCGACCTGCCGCTGCGCGACATGATCGGCGCCTTCGCGGGCGAGCTCGGCCAGACCCAGTTCCTGCCGTCCTCCTACATCAAGTACGGCGTCGACTACGACGGCAACGGCCATGTCGACCTGCGCCACAGCGTGCCCGACGTGCTCGCCTCGACGGCCAATCTCCTCAAGGTCAACGGCTGGCAGCCCGGCGCGCCGTTCGGCGAGGGCACCCAGAACTTCGAGGTGATGCGCGAGTGGAACCGCTCGGTCATCTACCGCAAGACCATGCACCTGTTCGCCGAGCGCCTGACCGAGTGAAGCCAGCGTTGCGGCACCGTGGCCGGCGCGTGGCGCGCGACGTTCCGGGCCGCTGCCCGTCGTGCTAGCATCGTCCCCATGAACGAGGTTCTCCGCCCGCCCGATCTGCCGCTCACGACGCAGGCCGCCGAAGGCCTGATGCGCCGGCGCTGGAGCGTCGCCGAGATCGAGGCGATGGTGAAGGCCGGCGTCCTCGCCGAGGACGAGCGCTTCGAGCTGATCGGCGGGGAGGTGGTGCCGATGTCCCCGAAGGGGCTCCGCCACGAGCGGATCAAGGTCAGTCTCGCATTGTACTGGGTGCCGCGCCTGCCCGGTGATCTCGCTGTCGCCCAGGAAACCACCTTCCGCCTCGATCCCGACACGTTCCTGGAGCCCGACTTCGTCTTCTTCCGTCGTGCCGACGGGTTGGCCAACCTCACGGCCGAGACCGCGCTCGCCGCCGTCGAGGTGTCGGACTCGAGCCTCGTCTACGACCTCGGCCGCAAGGCCCGGCTCTATGCCGCCTTCGGGATCCGCGAGGTCGTCGTGATCGAGGCCGACGGGCTCGTCGCCCATCTCCACCGCAGCCCGGGGCCGGAAGGGTTTCGCGAGAAGGTCACGATCCGCCCGGACGAGCCGCTGCGGCTCGGCTTCGCCCCGACGCTCGAACTGCGCCTGCGCGATCTGCCGCTCGTCTGACGGCGGTACGAAAATAGCGGTAACGCCTTCGCCGTGCAGGAAATGCGGCACGATCCACGGTTTTCGCCGGCCCTGCGGGCTGGGCGTCCTGCGTAGAACACCCTATATGTCTCGGATTGCCGTTTCGGCGGCGCCGGACCGCCGAAAACCCTCGCATGCCGATCTCCAAGCTCGCCCTGATCCGCTCGACCGTCGCCGCATTGCTGGTCGGTCTGGCGGCGCTGCTCGCCATCGTGGTCGCCACGTTGTGGCTGGTGGCCGACACGCGCGTCTATTCCGACCTGTCGGTGAAGGTGCGCCAGCAGCGCGCCGCGCTCGCCGACCTGCGCAGCCTGATGCAGGACGCCGAGACGGGGCAGCGCGGCTATCTGCTGACTGCCGAGGATGCCTATCTGGGGCCCTACGAGCGGGCGAGGCGCGGCCTCGTCGACCAGATCGACCTGGTGCGCCAGCGGCTCGCCTCCGATCCCACGGTCGCCGCGCCGATCGCCCGCCTGTCCGAGATCGTCTCGGCCAAGCTCGCGGAGATGCAGGAGACCATCGATCTCGTGCGCGCAGGGCGCCGCGACGAGGCGGTTGCCATCGTGCGGACCGACCGCGGCCGCGAGCTGATGGACGAGGCGCGCGCCATCCTGGCGAACCTCATTGCCGAGGCCGAGGGTCGCATCGCGGAGGCCGTGGCCCACCAGTCCAAGACCATCTCGACCCTCTACTGGGTCACGATCCTGGGCGCCCTCGTCATCGTCGGCGTGGTCGGCGGTTGTGCGTGGATGGCGATCGCCTACACGCGCCAGCTCGTCGCGGCTCGGCAGGAGGTCGAGACCCTCAATGCCAGCCTGGAGCAGCGGGTCGCCGAGCGCACCGCCGATCTCGGCCGCGCCAACGACGAGATCCAGCGCTTCGCCTATATCGTCACCCACGACCTGCGGGCGCCGCTCGTCAACATCATGGGCTTCACCAGCGAGCTGGAGGCGAGCCTCGGCGCGATCCGCGGCTGGATCGAGAAGGCCGGCGTGCCCGACGACGACCCGATCGCCGCCGAGGCGCGGCTCGCCGCGACCGAGGACGCGCCGGAGGCGCTCGGCTTCATCCGCTCCTCCACCCGCAAGATGGACGGGCTGATCAACGCCATCCTGAAGCTCTCGCGCGAGGGGCGCCGCACGCTGCGGCCCGAGCGCATCGAGCTCGGCGCGCTCCTGGAGACCGCGTCGGAGAGCATCCGCCATCAGGTCGTCGAGGCCGGCGGCGAGGTGGCGCTGTCGCCCGGCCTGCCGTCCGTCGTCTCCGACCGGCTGGCGTTGGAGCAGGTGTTCGGCAACCTGCTCGACAACGCCGTCAAGTACCGCAGCCCCGACCGGCCGATCCGGATCAGCATCCGGGCGAAGCCGGAGCCCGGCCAGCGCATCGTCGTCGAGGTCGAGGACAACGGCCGCGGCATCGCCGCGCAGGATCACGAGCGCGTCTTCGATCTGTTCCGCCGCTCCGGCGCCCAGGACCAGCCGGGCGAGGGCATCGGGCTCGCCCATGTGCGCGCCATGGTGCGCAATCTGGGCGGCGACATCACGCTCGCCTCCGAGGTCGGGCGCGGCACCATCATGAGGATCAACCTGCCGCGCGACCTCCGCCAGGTCGCGCGCGTCGCCGGGAGTGAACGGACGTGAACCAGAACGCGAGGCCGGTCCGGATCGTGATGATCGAGGACGACGAGGGGCACGCCCGCCTCATCGAGAAGAACATCCGGCGCGCCGGCGTCAACAACGAGATCCTGCCGTTCACCAACGGCACCGAGGCGCTCGACTACCTGCTCGGGCCGGACGGCTCCGGCGAGGTGAGCGCCGGGCGCCAGCTCCTCGTGCTGCTCGACCTCAACCTGCCGGACATGACCGGCATCGACATCCTGGAGCGGCTGAAGTCCAACCAGCACACGCGGCGCTCGCCCGTCGTAGTCCTCACGACGACCGACGACGCGCGAGAAATCCAGCGCTGCTACGACCTCGGCGCCAACGTGTACATCACCAAGCCGGTCAACTACGAAGGCTTCGCCAACGCGATCCGGCAGCTCGGCCTGTTCTTCGCGGTCATGCAGGTCCCGGAAACCGACTGATCCATGTCCAACTCGCCCGTCACGGTCCTGCATGTCGACGACGATCCGGGCCTCGCGCGTCTGGTGCAGAAGGCGCTCGGCCGGCGCGGCTACGCGGTCGAGCGGGTGAGCACCGCGGAGGAGGGGTTCGCGCGGCTGGCCCGCGGCGGCATCCAGGTGATCGTGCTCGACCACTTCCTGCCGACCGGCACCGGGCTCGACATGCTGGCGCGCCTGAAGGAGCTGCCGGCGCCGCCGCCGGCCGTCTACGTCACGGCCTCGGGCGAGACCGCGGTCGCGGTCGCGGCCCTCAAGGCCGGCGCCGCCGACTACGTCTCGAAGAGCGTCGGCGAGGAGTTCCTGGCCCTGCTCGAGAGCGCCATCGAGCAGTCGCTGGAGAAGGCGCGGCTCGCCGCCGCCCGCGACCGCGCCGAGCGCGAGATGCGCGAGGCCAAGGAGCGCGCCGAGGTGCTGCTGCACGAGGTGAACCACCGCGTCGCCAACTCGCTCGCGCTGGTCGCAGCCCTCGTCCACATGCAGGCGAAGGAGATCTCCGATCCGGCCGCCCAGGCGGCGCTGCGCGAGATGCAGGCCCGCATCATGGCGATCGCCGGCGTGCATCGCCGCCTCTACACGTCCGGCGACGTGCGCTCGGTCGAGATCTCCGAGTATCTGGGCGCGCTGCTCGGCGACCTCGAGGCGACCATGAAGGCCTCCGGCCACGCCGCCACCATCCGGCTCGCCGCCGCGCCGGTGCGGGTGCCGACCGACAAGGCCGTGTCGATCGGCGTGGTCGTCACCGAGCTGGTCACCAACGCCTTCAAGTACGCCTATCCGGCCGACCGCGGCGGCGAGATCCGGGTGCGCTTCGATGCCCTCGACGACGGCCGGGCGGCGCTGCGGGTGGAGGACGACGGGGTCGGCTGGCGCGGCGACGGGCCGGCGAAGGGCACCGGCATGGGCAGCCGCATCGTCGCCGCGATGGCGCGCGGACTCGGCTCCGAGGTCGCCTATCCGGCGCCGGCCGGGGCGGCCGCCGGCTGCTGCGTCAGCCTCGAGTTCGAGGTGTGATGCGGGCGCGGCCGTCCGCTGCGCTGCGGCAGAAAACGCTCGGCCTTGACGCACTGCCGTATGCATGGCTGTGCCCCGAAGGCGTGGCGGTCCGGTTTGCCGTTGAGGCCGCCGTAAGCCCCGTGTAAGTTCCAGTCCGGCTGCCGCCGCGCTGCCCGGCCGGTCCCGGCATCCACGTTCCGCCCGGAACGCCTGTCCTCGATCCTCTCCGGAGACCGTCCATGAAGGCGCTGATCCTGTATGTCGTGTTCGTCCTGATCGGTGCCGCGATCGCCGCCGGCATCAGCTACTATGTCGAGATGTACGTCTCGGTGACGGCCGGCCTGATCACCTTCCTGGCGCTGTTCTTCACCAACTTCGTCACCGCCTGGCTGGCCGTGATCTTCGCCATGGACGGCTCGCTGCGCAACGCGACCGGGCGCGCCGAGCAGCTCGAGATCGAGGCCAAGACGCGGCGCGCCCACTGACGCGACCCTGTCGGGCACGTCGGGCCCCGCGCGGCCTGGCCGTGCGGCGCGGTTTGCCGCGCCGCGACGCGCGGGCTAAGCTCGCGCCGGTGTTTCTGCTCCGGTGATCGCGATGTCGTTCTGGAAGTCCCTGTTCGGCGGGGGTGCGTCCGCGCCCGCGTCTGCCCCGCGCAGCGAGGTGGTCGAGTACAAGGGGTATACGATCCGGGCCGAGCCGTTTCAGAACAACGGCCAGTACCAGACCGCCGGCGTGATCGAGAAGGAGATCGGGGGCGTCCGCAAGGAACACCGCTTCATCCGCGCCGACAGCCACGCCGCGCTCGACGACGCGATGAGCTTCACGCTCTCCAAGGCTCGCCAGATCGTCGACCTGCAGGGCGACCGCATCTTCGAGTGAGTTTGCTCGCGGCCGTCACCGTCGGTTCTGCCTCGTCCTGAGGAGCCGCCGAAGGCGGCGTCTCGAAGGACGTGGCCCGCCGAAGTCGCGGGTGCCCGCCGGCGTCTCGTGCACACATCGGCTGAATGCGGCGGGGCCTCATGGTTCGAGACGGCCGCTATGCGGCCTCCTCACCATGAGGGCGGAGCCGGTACTCCCGTGCGCCGGCCGGATCCGCCGCGTTCGCGCGGCGGCCGGCGTCCCGCCGCCTTCACCACAGCCAGCCGCTGCGCTTCGGGCCGAGCTCGTCGATCCGGGCCTTCTGGGTCGCGTCGAGCGCGGCGTAGAAGGTGTCGAAGGCCGGCCGCACCAGGCGCAGCGCCGCGATCGCGGTCTCGAGCCGCTTCTCCATCATGGCGAGCTGCTCGGGCGCCGCCTGCAGGCGCGGGGCGCGCTTCGGGCACGCGGTCGCGAACAGATCCGCCGCCTTCGCCGAGGCGGCCTTGAGGTCCTCCAGCGGCTTCTGCTGGGCTTCGGTCGGCTTGATCACCCGCTCGATCCAGGTCACCCGCCACTGGGTGAGGCCGACCGCGCGCGGATCGCACAGCCGGCGCATGCCGCCGGTGCCGAGCGTGCCCGGACCCGTCATCACGCCGGGCAGCAGCACCATCCCGCGGGCGCCGCGCACCGGCTCGGGATAGGCGGGCGCCTGCGCCAGGGCCGGGAGGGTCACCAAGAGGCCGAGCAGACCGAGACCGACCGTCGCTGCGACGAAACGCTTCGTCGTCATGACACACCTCCTGCTTACGATTACAAGTGTCGCGCGCTGCCGCGCGGCCGTGTTGACATGCGTCAAGGGCCGGAAGTCCTGATCAGAAGCGCCGATCGCCGGGCTCGACGGCCGGTCGTTACCTCACCGAGTGTCGTCATGTGATAAAAGTAGCGGTCTGACGCGGCATTCGGCGAGATTTGTCGATTTTCACGGACCCGGATGGCGTCTCGTGCGTTATCGGATCGCGCGGAAATCCAAGCGCGTCCTCCGGTGCTCGCCTTCAGCTTGTTCCTCTTCGACGCCGCCCTGCGTCCGGAGCCGAGGCGAGAGTTCGTCGACACGATCGAGGCTGGCGAGACCAGCAGCCGAAGGAACGCAGGCGGTAAGATCGCGCGGCAACCAGGGTGCGTGATGCGGAAAGAGCGGTATCAGGACGACCTATCGGTGAGCGCCGCCATCGCGGCATGGCGCGCCGGCGAGGCGGCGTTCTCGGTCGAGATGAGGTCCGCCGCGGCGCTGACCCCGCGGACGCTCGATTGCTGGCTCGCCTTCCATGGCCTCACCGATCGCCTGCGGCCGGCTCAGTGCCGCCAATTGCTCGGGTTCCTCGACGACGTCGCGCGCCCGGTCTTTCGCGCTGCGGGAACGCCCTCGTCCGAGGCCTTCACCCGGCTCGACGAGATCAACTTCGAAGCCGTGCGGGCCGGCATCACGACGGCCTCGTTGATGGGTCTGCTCACCCGCTTCGCCTGCGCCTGTGCGCCAGCCGTCTACGCCCCGGCGACGCAGCGCGCCCGCCGCGGCATCCAGGCGATCGGGCATCGGCTGCCGGACATGAGCTACCGTAGCTACATGCTGGCCTTCATGAAGGAGCACGAGCGCTTCGCCGACCGGGTGGCGACCATCGTGCTGGCGGCCGGCAGTGCGGCGGCGAAGCGGCCCGTGATGCCGCTCGATCTGCTGGTGATGCGGGCGCTCGACTGGCGGCTGATGATGGCCGGCGGGTATCCCGTGGGGCAGCTCGAGACGCTGGTGGCGCCGCAGCCGCTGCCGATCCGGATCGCCGGCGGCAGCCGCCCGTCGGCCGCGCGCACCGGGCGCGATCTGCTCCCCGGCGAGACCGCCGGCTGACTCCCCGCCTTCGCGGGGATGAGCGGAATGTGGCGACGTCGGCGGAAGCCGCTCTAGGTCACGCCTCCGAGGGGAGCAGGGCGAGGCGGGCGTCGATCACCTGGCGGATCAGTCCCGGCAGATCGGCCGGCCACTCGCAGAGCGCCAGCGCCTGCGCGGCCGTGAGCTCCTCGGCGCCGCCGAACCCCCACGTCACCCCGATGCAGTCGAGGCCGTTGGCGCGGGCGCCGTTCACGTCGTGCTCGCGGTCGCCGACCATGATGCAGGTCTCGGGATCGATGTCCTCGGTCCCCAGGCACATCGCGATGATGTCGGCCTTCTGGTCGATGCGGCCGTCGAGCGACGAGCCGTAGACGCGCTCGAAGCGCGGCGCGAGCCCGAAGCGGGTGACGATCTTCTCGGCGAAGCTGACCAGCTTGGAGGTGGCGACGTAGAGGCGGAAGCCGTCCTCGACGAGCGCGCCGATCGCCTCCGTTATGCCGGGATAGAGCCGGTTGTCGTAGAGGGCGCCGGCGGCGTAGTGGGTGCGGTAGTGCTGCAGCGCCTGCGCCGTCTTCTCGGGATCGTCGAGCAGGAGCATGAAGCTCTCGCGCAGCGGCGGCCCGATGATCCAGGCGAGCGGCTCGCCGTCCGGCCACGGCTTGCCGATCTGCTCCAGCGCGTAACGGAACGAGGCGTAGACGCCGCCGGCCGGATCGCTGATGGTCCCGTCGAGGTCCAGCAGCACGGTGCCGCGTGCGCTTGTGATCGTGCGCGAAGACAGGGCCGGCTCGCTCATGCGCGCCGGCCCGACATGACCGCGGTCATCACCGGGCTCACGCCGCCGCGCTGGCGCCGGAGGCGGGGCCGCCCGCGCCGGTGCCGACCTTCTCCGGATCGCTGTCGAAGTTGGAGATGCCGCCATGCGCGGCCGACCACTCCGACGGCCCCTCCAGGAATGCCTTCACCTCGCGCAGCACGCCCGGATCGAAATGGCCGCTGGCGGTCGCGACCTCCAGCACGTCGCGCCAGGTGGCGAGGTGATGCAGCTCGACGCCGAGGTCGCGCATGTTGCCCGACACCATCGGGAAGATGTCGTAGTAGAACAGCACGAAGCAGTGGTCGACCGTCGCGCCGGCCTTGCGCAGCGCGTTGCAGAAGTTGACCTTGCTGCGCCCGTCGGTGGCCAGATCCTCGACCAGCAGGGTGCGGGAGCCCGGCACCACCTCGCCCTCGATCTGGGCGTTGCGGCCGAAGCCCTTCGCCTTCTTGCGGATGTACTGCATCGGCAGCATCAGCTTGTCGGCGATCCAGGCGGCGAACGGGATACCGGCGGTCTCGCCGCCCGCGATGTTGTCGATCGACTCGTAGCCGACCTCGGTGAGGATCGTGGAGGCGGCGAAGTCCATCAGGGCGGAACGCAGCCGCGGATAGGAGATGATCTTGCGGCAGTCGACGTAGACCGGGCTCGCCCACCCCGACGTGAACACGAAGGGCTGCGCCGCATTGAACTGGATCGCCTTGATCTCCAGCAGCATCTTGGCCGTCTGCTGGGCGATCACGCGTTTCTCGGTCGGGGGGGAAAACGTGCTCACGGGGTCCTCCGTCTCTGGCACCGTCATGAGCCGCGCGCGAAAACCGCCGGTCAGCCGTGGCTGCCGGCGTCGAGTTCAGTCTCGAGCATGAGCGCGACTCGGCTCTTATCGCGCCATGCGCCGGGCCGGTCAAGCGACTCGGCCCCTTCAGGAATTCCGGTTTCCCCAAGTTCTCCAGACATTTTCGCGAGGGGCCGCGGCGCCGCAGGGCGGCTCCGCGGCGCCGCCGGCGGCATCGCGACGGGCGCCGCCGCCCGCCTCGCAACCGATGGTCGGCCGTTCGCGATCACGGCCCTTCGACCGCGAAGGCGTGCATCAGCTCGACGCCCTGCATGAAGTCGTCGAGGTCCATGGCCTCGGCCGGATTGTGCGAGCCGTTGGCGTTGCGCACGAAGATCATGGCGGAGGGAATGCCGGCATTGGCGAACACGGCCGCGTCGTGGCCGGCGCCGGAGGCGAGCGTCTCGGTCGGCAGGCCGAGCTTGTCGGACGCCGCGACGAGCTTGCGCACCAGCGCCTCGTCCATGCGGGCAGGCTCGGCATAGACGCGGTCGTCGAACTCGAACTTGACGTGACGCAGGTCGGAGACGGCGCGGCACTCCGAGCGGAACAGCTCGTAGAACGCCTCCAGCGTCTCGAAGCTCTGGCTGCGCACCTCGAACGAGAAGGCGACCTCGCCGGGGATGCGGCTGATCGCGTGCTCGTTCGGATCGGTGCCGATCACGCCGGCCGTGACGACGAGATCGAGGCCGCGCTCCAGGAGCCGCATCCAGTGCTCGTCGAGCCGCACGAGCAGATCGGCGACGGCGAACACCGCGTCGCGCCGCAGCCAGCGCGGCACCGTGCCGGAGTGGCCCGCCTCGCCGCGGCACATGATCGCGCGGTGGCGCAGGTTGCCGCGGATGCCGGTGACGACGGCGGTCGGGAATTTCCGCGCCAGCATCACCGGACCCTGCTCGATGTGCAGCTCGACATAGGCCTTGACGGTCGAAGCGTCGATCATCCGGCGGCCGGCCGCCGCGGCGGCGACGTCGATGCCGGCGGCGGCGAGCGTCTCGCGCAGCGTGCGGCCGGTGCCGCGACGCTTCGCCTCCATGTCCTTCGGGTCGAGCGTCCCGAACAACAAGCGCGAGCCGACATTGGCGCGGCCGTAGAAGGCGCTCTCCTCGCCGCGCAGCACCATGGCGCGCACCGGCACGGGCGGGCGCGTGCCCTCGGCGGCGATGCGGATCAGCGTCAGCAGGGCTGCGACGACGCCGGCGCCGCCGTCGAAGTTGCCGCCCTGCGGCACCGAGTCGGCATGCGAGGCGAGCAGCAGCGCCGGCTTCGTGCCGTCGTCGCCGGGCAGCGAGACGATCATGTTCTGCGCGGCGTCGATCTTCACCTTGAGGCCGTGCCGCTCGGCCGCCTCGCGGAAGATCGCCATCGCGGCGTTCTCGCCGGCGTCGTAGCACTCGCGCGTGATGCCCACGCCGTCGAACGTCGCCTCGCGCAGGGCGTCGAACAGGTCGCGCGCGATGTCGCGCAGGCGGAGCGGCTCGGGCAGACGGACCACGGCGGCGTCACTCATGGGACGATCTCGTGCAACGTTATCAGAACGGTGGCGGTCGTGATCACGAGGCGGCCTCGTGGGTGTCGACCGTCAGATCCGCGTCGTGAATCGCGCCGGTGAGCGCGGCGACGCGCGGGAATCCTTTCCGTCGGCAGTAGTCGACGAGGCCGTCGATCACGGTGAGCATCGCGGTCGGGCGCACGAAGGTGGCGGTGCCGACCTGCACGGCCGTGGCGCCGGCCAGCATGAACTCGACCGCGTCGGCGGCCGTCGAGATGCCGCCGCAGCCGATCACCGGGATTTTGACGGCGCGGGCGCATTGCCACACCATCCGCACCGCGATCGGCTTGATGGCGGGGCCGGAGAGCCCGCCCATCACGTTGCCGAGCCGTGGCCGCATCGTCTCGATGTCGATCGACATGGCGAGGATCGTGTTGGCGACCACGACGGCATCGGCGCCGGCCGCCTCGGCGGCGCGGGCGACGCTCGCGATGTCGCCCGTGTTGGGCGACAGCTTCACCCACAGCGGCAGCGCCGTGGCGCGCCGCATCTTCTCGACCACGAGCGCGGTCGGGCGCGGGTCCATCGCGAAGGCCTTGCCGTCCTCCTCGATGTTCGGGCACGAGATGTTCGCCTCGATCGCCGCGACGCCCGGCACGTCGAGCCGCCGCACCGCGTCGGCGAAGGCGTCGGCCGAGAGCGCCGAGACGCTGACCACCAGGGGGGTCGGCACGTCGCGATAGAGCGGCAACGTCTCGGCGACGAAGTGATCGAGCCCCTTGCTCGGGATGCCGATCGAATTCAGCATGCCCTGACCGACCTCGCAGACGCGCGGCGTCGGGTTGCCGCCGCGCAACTGCGGCGTCACGGTCTTGGTGACGAGCGCGCCGAGCGCCTCGAACGGCACGACGGCGCCGAGATTCTCGGCGAAGGTGCCGGACGCCGGCATCACGGCGTTGCGCAGCGTCAGGCTGCCGATGCGGACCGTCTGGTCGATCGTCTGGCCGGCGGCGATGCCCGGGCCGGCGCCGGGCGGCGTTCCGTGCCCTACCATGACATCGCCTCGGCGAGCGGGAACACCGGACCTTCGGTGCAGACGCGGCGCGCCTCGACGACGCCGTCGACCGAGAAGTTGCGCACGCAGCAGAAGCACATGCCGAGGCCGCAGGCCATCTGCTGCTCGAGCGCGACCTCGCCGGGAATGCTCAGCTCGCGGCCGACGCGCTGCATCAGCAGCATCAGCCGGTTGGAGCCGCAGGTGTAGAACGCGTCGGCGCGCCCCGCCGCTGCGACCTCGCGAAGAATCGCCTCGACATTGGCCGGATCGCTCGACCCGTCGGTGTCGAGCACGACGCGCACCGAGGCACCGACGGCGGCGAAGCGCTCGGCCGACATCACGGTCGCCGGGCTGCGGGCCGACAGGATTGCCGTGACGCCGACGCCTTGCGCGGCCGCCGCCTCGGCGAGCGGGGCGAGGGTCGCGAGCCCGACGCCGCGGCCGAGCACGACGATGTGCTTGGCGGTGTCCGGAATCGAGAAGCCGACGCCGAGCGGGCCGAGCAGCCGCATGGTGCGGCCGACCTTGATCGAGGCGAGCGCGCGGGTGCCGACACCCGTGACCTTGTAGAGGAACTCGACGCGGCCGCGCGCCGGATCGGCGCCGTACAGGCTCATCGGCCGGCGCAGGAACGGCTTGTCCTCGGCGGTGTGCGGGCATTCGAGATTGAAGAACTGGCCGGCCTTGGCGAGCGGCGCCGGCTCGGGCGCCTCCAGCACGAGGTGGCGGTACTCGTCGTTCAGCCAGACATGCGAGACCACGACGCCGAGCACGTCGGCGACCGCCGGCGCATCGCCGTGTGCGGCGCCGGATGCGGGGCTCGAGCCGAGCGTGGTGGTGTGCGGCATGCCGGAGTCTGCCGTGCCGGCGACCGGCGCGCCACCCCCCGGCGAGCCGGGCGCTTGCGCGATCGTGCCTTGCGCGGTCGCGCCGCGGCGCATCGGCTGGAAGCTGATGGTCTGGCCCATTCCGCCCTTTCCGGATCCGGGCGGCGACGGGCGGATGCCCGCTCGCCTGGCCGGATCGCTCGAATCGTTTCGGCCGCCGCGGGCCGGTGATCGTCACCGTCGGCGCGGGGCGTTCGACTGTCTAATTTCTGAGACTGTCGCAGCAGGCCGCCTCGTTGTCAACCCGGGGGCTCACGGCTCGAAATTTTATGGCGGTAAAACAAAGCTGTCGTGAACCAATGGTGACGGGCCGGCGAGGTCTTCCGGTCGTCGACCCAGTCCCGAGCCGCGGGAGAAATCTCTTTTTTTCTCCTCTTGTTGTGGTATCAACGGTAGTTTCTTCTCCGGGGGCGCCGTCGGCGCCCGTGGTCGCATTCGAGGGAGGGAACGCTCTTGGACGAACTGCTCACCTGGCTGAAGGCCCAGCACAACGGCCTTCGGACCTACAAGGATTTCCAGCAGAGGGTGCTGAACCTCGCCGGCTCGGATCGCGAGCATGTGGCGCTCTATCAGATCCTCGCGCTGCTGGTCGGCCGCTTCATCGACTCCTACGAGGAGCATCCGCTCACCGGCGACGTGGCCGACCAGGCGTTCGATCACCTCATCGAGATCACCGAGAAGGCGACCGCCTCGATGGGCGCGGCGCCGGCCGATCAGCTCGCGACTCTCAACGCCATCGCGGCGGCCGATCTCGGCTGACGGGCGCGCCTGCTCGGGCCTTCGCACCCTCTCGTCGACACGAACAAAAAAGAGTGCCCGCGCGGGCACTCTTTTGGTTTTGTCGCCGAGGGTGAGGCCTCGCCGTCGTCATGGGCGGGCTTGTCACGAGCCGGGCCCGTCAGGGCCAGCCACGTCTCGTAGCGGCGAACCCGGCGTCGTGGATGCCCGGCACGCGGCCGGGCGCGACGGCGCCGCGAGCGTCCCCGCCACGACCCCGCCTCGAGGGCGGGACGGCCGCCGCCTGAGCACCGCAGGTTCTTGTCCGGTCGCTCGATTTCGCGCTGGCGGCTGGGCGAAGTGCCTCGGTTTGACACCATTTCTGCCGTAGTCTAAATTTTGATACAGGCCCCGATCCCACACAAAACAGCTCCGATCCCGCATACAAGAGAGAGTCCCATGGCTTCACGGCGCCAATTCCTGAAGATCACGAGCGGTGCGCTCGTCGTCGCTGCGTCCGCCTCCACGGTGTCGGCCCAGACGGCCAAGTACACGGCCAAGATCGCGCATCTCGAAGCCCCGACCCAGCCGCGTCATCGCGGGCTCGAGAAGGTGGCCGAGCTCGTCAAGGCGCGCACCAACGGCGAGGTCGAGTTCAAGCTGTTCCCGGCCTCCCAGCTGGGCAATGCGCGCCAGATGGTCGAGGGAGTGCAGTTCGGCTCGATCGAGTGCACGGTCATGCCCGCGGCCTTCCTGGGCGGGTTCAATCCGGTGGTGTCGGTCTTCGACATCCCGTTCCTGCTGCCCAACGACGTCGCCAAGGCGAATGCGCTGCGCACCGGCCCGTTCGGCCAATACGTGCTCGACACCTTCTCCAGCCGCGGCTTCGTCGCCATCGCGCTGTGGCCGAACGGCCGCAAGAGCCTGACGTCGAACAAGCCGATCAACTCGACGCAGGCCTTTAAGGGGCAGAAGTTCCGCGTGATGGACTCGCGCATCCTGATCGAGCAGTTCGGCGCGGTCGGCGCGAGCGCCATCGCGATCCCGTTCGGCGAGCTCTACACGGCCCTGCAGACCGGCGTCGTGGACGGCGAGGAGAACCCGCTCGACACGATCTCCACCATGAAGTTCCACGAGGTTCAGAAGTATCTCGTGGTGTCGGATCACGGCGCCATGGAGGACTTCGTGCTGTTCAATCCGACGTGGTGGAAGTCGCTGCCGGAGGGGCACCGCAAGATCATCACCGACACCTTCATCGAGGTCCGGCCCGAGGTCGAGAAGATGAAGGCGGATGCGAAGATCGCCGCCCTGGAGATCATCAAGAACGCCGGCAAGACCGAGATCAGCGACCTGGGCGAGGCCGACCGCAAGGCCTGGGAGTCGGCAATGGTGCCGAAGTCGGAAGCCGCCTTCGTGGCGCGCGCCGGCGCGGAAGGCCAGAAGGCGATCGACCTCTACAAGGCCGAGATGAAGAAGCTCGGCAACTGACGAACGCGCGACGCGCCCGGCGAGCACCGGGCGCGTCGCGACCGTTCCGACGGCGGGCGGACATGGCCACCCTGCAGACTCGATGAAGAAGACACGCATGTTCGCTCGCGCATTGGACATCATCCGTATCGTCGAGAGAACGTTCATCGCGGTCGTCCTGATCGCGATGTCGTTCCTGTATTTCGTCAATGTCGTGGTCCGCTACTTCAGCGCGGAGCTCGCGACCGAACTCGCCTGGATCGACGAGGCGACGCTGTTCGGGCTCGCGTGGCTGGTCTTCGTCGGTCTCGGGCTGGCGCTGGAGCGGCGCCGGCACATCGCGATGACCGTGCTGATCGACCAGCTGCAGGGCCGCGTCGCCCGCCTGGTGCAGATCGCGATCAATCTGACGGGCCTCGTCTTCTGCCTGCTCTTCACCAAGTTCAGCTTCGATCTCGCGCTGTTCATCTACAACAGCGGGCAGATCAGCCCGACGCTCGGCACCACGATGCTGTGGCTCTACGCGCCGCTGCCGGTCGGGTTCGCCCTTCTGTCGCTGCGCTACCTGCTCGAGCTCACCGGCGTCCAGAACCGGTTCCTGCTTCGCGACGTGTTCCAGGATCATTGAGGTAAGCGCGCGTGACCGTCATCCTGCTCTGCGTCGCCGCGGCGATCCTGCTCGTCCTGGGCTTCGAGATGTTCCTCGTCATGGGGGTACCGACCCTGCTGGCGTGGCTTCTCCTGTTCCCGTCGATTCCGCCGGTCGCCCTGGCACAGAAGCTCCTCGGCGGCGTCAACGTCTCCACCCTGCTGGCGATCCCGTTCTTCATCTTCGCCGCCGACATCATGGCGCGCGGAACCATCGCCAAACGGCTCACCGATCTCGTCAAGACCAATATCGGCCATGTCCGCGGCGGTATCGGGCATACGACGGTCGTCTCCTGCATGGGGTTCGGCGCCATCTGCGGATCGGCGCCCGCGACCGTGGCGGCGCTCGGCCGTCTGCTACATCCCGAGCTCTTGAAGGCGCGCTATTCCGAGACCTTCTCGCTCGCCCTGATCGCCTCGAGCGCGGAGTGCGCCCTGCTCATCCCGCCGAGCATCACGCTCATCATCTACGGCTGGCTGACCGGGACGTCGATCGCCGACCTGTTCGCCGGCGGCTTCGTGGTCGGCGTCGCGCTCGGCATCGCGTTCATGATCTACGTGCAGATCGTCACGTGGCGCACCGGCGCCGGCCTGTTCCCGCGCGCGACGCGCCGCGAGCGCCTGCTCGCCTTGCGCGACGGGCTCGTCGCGCTGGGCATGCCGTTCATCATTCTCGGCGGCATCTATGGCGGGATCTTCACGGCCACCGAGGCCGCGGCCGTCGCCGTCGCCTATGCGCTCCTGATCGAGATGGTCGTCTATCGGTCGATCGGCCTCAAGGTCCTCATGGAGATCGCCGAGGGCTCGGCCATCACCGTCGCCGTCATCTTCATCCTGCTGGCGACCGGGTCGATGCTGTCGTTCCTCATCACGCTGGCGCAGGTGCCTGCCTTCTTCACGCAGCTGTTCGCGGCGTGGAACGTCGACTGGATCGTCTTCCTGCTGATCGTGAACGTCGTGCTGCTCGTCGCCGGGATGTTCATCGATCCCAACTCCATTCTGCTGGTTCTCGTGCCGACGTTCTATCCGGTCGCGACGTCGCTCGGCATCGACCCGGTCCATTTCGGCCTCGTCGTCTGCCTCAACATCTGCATCGGGATGATAACGCCACCGTTCGGGCTCGACCTGTTCGTCGCGTCGTCGACGCTGCGCCGGCCCGTGGAGCTGATCATCCGCGGTATCTGGCCGTTCATCGTCGTCAATATCCTGGTGCTCCTGCTCATTACCTATGTCCCGCAGATTTCCACGGGACTACTGGCGATCGTCCGCTGAGGCTCGCTGCCGCCAACCGTATCGCGACGAGACAACACGATCCCGGACACCATCCGCCGCCGCATCGGGGCGGGCCGCGGGGAGAACGATGTCCGACCATCTGGCCGAGATCGGCCGACGGCTGCGCGCCTATCGGCTGGGCAAGAACCTCACGGTGAGCAGCATCGCCGAGGCGATCGGGGTGTCGCGGGCTGCCGTCTACCGGCTGGAGCGCGGCGAGCTCGTCAAGATCGAGACGCTGGAGAAGATCTCCGAGCTCCTGGAGACGTCGCTGCCGTCGCTGATGGGGGTGGGTGTCGAGTACTACGCCAACGCCGTGTCGTTCTTCGAGCGCATGCGCCAGCTCGAGGAGACCGCCGTCCACGTGCTCGGCAACTTCTCGCCGTTCTCGTTCCTGCTCCAGTCCGACGAGTACATGGAGCATCTGCGCGTGATGCTGCTCGAGGGAATCCCCGAGAGCCATCGCGAGCCGGCGGCGGCGCGCGCCGAGGTCGAGGCCGTGATGGCGATCCTCCACGCGCGGCGGCGGGGCGCCGCGACCCGGCGCATCCCGGTGCTCAGCATCGTCTCGGCGCCCGACATCGAGCGCTTCCTGCGCTCCGGCCTGGTCGGACGCTTCGATCTCCCGGACGCGGTGGTGCGCGCGCGCCGCGCGCTCGCCGCCTGCGAGATCGAGCGGTTCGCCGGCCTGCTCGAGCACCCACCGATCGGCGTCCAGATTGGCGTCATCGAGGACCAGGCGCCGTTCCAGACCTTCCAGGTGTTCGAGGCGGCCGATCACGCCGCCGTCACTCTCAGCCCCTACCGGCTCGGCGACCACCCGAACATCACGTCCGGCATCGCCATGGCGACCGCGACCCCGGAGGCGGTGCGGCTGTTCAAGACCATCATCACCGAGCAGTGGGGCCGCGCCCGGAAAGGCGAGGCCGGCGCCCGCGTGCTGCGCGCCGTGCTGGCCCGCGCCGCGGGCGGGTGAGGGGAGCCCGCCTACCCCACGACCCGGATCGCCGCGGGTCCTTCCTCGACATGGCCGATGCGGCTCGCGGCCGGGTAGCCGGCCTCGACGATGGTGCGCAGGAGCGCGTCGGTGCGCTGCGGGGCGCAGGCGACCAGCAGACCCCCGGAGGTCTGCGGATCGGTGAGCAGGTGGCGGCGCCAGTCCGGCAGGTTTTTGGGGAGCGACACGGCCGCGCCGTAGCTCGACCAGTTGCGGTGCGAGGCGCCGGTGACGCAGCCGGCCTGCGCCAGCGCGGCGGCGTGGGACAGGAGCGGCACGGCCTGCAGCGAGGTGGTCAGCGCCACCGCGGCGCCGCGCGCCATCTCCAGCGCATGCCCGAGCAGGCCGAAGCCGGTGACGTCGGTGACGGCGTGCACGGCCGGGTCGCGGGCGAGATCGGCGCCGATGCGGTTCAGGAGCGTCGTCGAGGCGATCATCTCGTCATAGGCGCCGTCCGGCAGCACGCCCTTCTTGATCGCCGACGAGTACACGCCGACGCCGAGCGCCTTGGTGAGGATCAGGTCGTCGCCGGGCTTGGCATCGGCGTTGCGGCGGACCTGCTCGGGCCGGCAGGTGCCGATCACGGCGAGCCCGTAGATCGGCTCCGGCGAGTCGATCGAGTGGCCGCCGGCGACCGGGATGCCGGCCTGCGCGCACACGCTGGCGCCGCCCTTCAGGATCTCGCGGATCGTCTCGGGCGGCATCTTGTCGATCGGCATGCCGAGGATGGCGAGCGCCATGATCGGCCTGCCGCCCATCGCATAGACGTCCGAGATCGCGTTGGTCGCGGCGATGCGGCCGAAGTCGTGCGGGTCGTCGACCATCGGCATGAAGAAGTCCGTGGTGGCGATCACGCAGGTGGTGTCGTCGATCTGCCAGACGGCGGCGTCGTCGCCCGTCTCGGTGCCGACCAGGAGTTGCGCGAACGGCCCGGCGGCGGGCTGCTCGGCGAGCAGTTGCTGCAGCACCGAGGGGGCGAGCTTGCAGCCGCAGCCGCCGCCATGGGCGAGACTGGTGAGGCGGAGATCGTGCGCGTTCATGACAAGGCTCCGGAGAGGCGCGGGGCGGGGGAAGCCGCCGCGCCGAGCTGCCGCCAGGCGGCGGCGAGACGGTCGGCGGCGGTCGCGACATCGTCCGCCGTGGTGGCGCGCCCGAGCGACAGGCGCACGGCGCCGAGCGCCGCCTCGGGCGCGAGCCCGAGCGCGAGCAGCACGGCGGACGGCGCCTCGCTGCCGGCGTGGCAGGCCGAGCCGGTCGAGGCGAGCACGCCCGGACAGGCCTCCAGCAGCAGCCGGCCGGAGACGTCGGGGAAGAGCACGTTCAGGGTGTTGGGCAGACGCTGTTCCGGATCGCCGACCAGCACCAGGCCCGGCACCGCCTCGCGCAGCCGAGCCAGAAGCCCGGCGGCGAGCACCCGCGTGCGGGCGGCGTCCTGCTCCAGCCGCGCGGCGGCGATCCGGCAGGCGGCGCCGAGCCCGACCATGAAGGCGACGTTCTCGGTGCCGGGCCGCCGGCCGTGCTCCTGCCCGGCGCCGGCGAGCAGCGGTGGCAGGGCGATGTCGTGGCGGATGTAGAGCGCGCCGATGCCCTTCGGGGCGTAGACCTTGTGACCCGCCACCGTGAGCAGATCGACGCCGAGCGCCGCGACGTCGACCGGCACCTTGCCGAGCGACTGCGCCGCGTCGGCATGGACCCGCACGCCGCGGGCGCGGGCCGCCCGGGCGATCTCGGCGACCGGCTGCAGCGTGCCGATCTCGTTCTGGGCGTGGATGAGCGTGACCAGCGCGGTCGTGTCGTCGAGCGACGTGATCACGTCGTCGGCGGCGACACGGCCGTCGGGTCGCGGGGCGACGCGGCGCACCGGATGGCCGGCGCGCTCCAAGAGCCGGCAGCACTCCTCGGTGGCCGGATGCTCGAACGCCGTCGTCACGATGCCGTGCCGACCCGGGCGCGCGACCGCGGCGCCGCGGATCGCCGTGTTGGAGGATTCGGTGCCGCCGCTGGTGAACACGATCTCGTCCGGGCTCGCGCCGATCAGCGCCGCGACTTCGGCGCGAGCGGTCTCCACCGCGGCGCGGGCGCGCCGGCCGGCCGGATGCGACGAGGAGGGATTGCCGAACTCCTCGCGCAGGAACGGCAGCATGGCGGCGAGCACGTCCGGGTCGACCGGGGTCGTCGCGTTGTGGTCGAGATAGACGGGGCCGGGCAGGGGCTGGGTCATGTTGTGCGGGCCGGTCCGGGCTCAATGCCGCTTGACGATGCGGAAGACGTAGAGGTCGCCGCTGATCTCCTGGCCGTCGAGCCAGTGGCCGGTCTGGGCGCAGAAATGCGGCACGTCGATCACGGTGAGCGGATCCGTGCATTCGAGCACCAGCGTGCCGCCGATCGGCACGTGCCGCAGCGCCGTCTTGGCCTTCAGCACCGGCAGCGGGCAGGAGAGCCCGCGCAGGTCGAGGATGGTTTCCATTTGTTCGGTCATCAACGCCATTGCCGTCCTGGTCTCTCTTTCGTCGTGCTCCGCAAAGGCGGAGCACCCAGTACGCCGTAGCGCGTGCGGCTCGATCTCGGCGCTGGTGGATACTGGGTCGTCCGCCTGCGCGGACGACGACGACGGATAGGTTGTGACGGCGGGCCTAAGCCGCCGTCGTCTCCTTCGCCCTGATCACGTAGCGGAAGCTGTCCGGGTCGAGGCAGTCGAGGCGCTGGCTCGCGGTCTCGGCCTGCGGATACATCAGGAAGCCGATCTTCGGCCCCTGGGCGCCCGGCAGCGCGAGGTCGTGCGCGACATTGTAGGCGAGCCAGTTGGTCTCCCACGACCCGAAGAGCGCGCGTCGCGCCGCGACCACCTTGGGTTCGTCGATGGCGAGCCTGGTCGGCGGCTCCTCCAGCACGACCTTGCGCACGTCGGCCGGATCGACCGGCACCCAGCCGAACGCCTCGAGCCACACCTCGGCGCGGCAGTGCTGCGCCTTGGTGATCACCTCCGAGCCGGCGCCGAGGCTCTTGTAGCCGAACGCCGACGGGGCGAGCCTGATGCCGTAGACGTCGCGGGCCGGCAGGCCGGCGGCGCGGGCGAGCCCGACATAGAGGGCGTTGAGATCGGCACACTTGCCGCCGAGATTGCCGGTCTTCAGCATCGCGGCGATGTCGCCGATGCCGCAGCCGCGGGTCGCCGGATCCCGGAACGTGTTGTCGACGATCCACTCGTAGATCGCCGTGGCCTTGGCGACGTCGTCGCGCGCGCCGGCCGTGATCTTCTCCGCCGTCTGCTTGACGATGCCGTCGACCGGGATCAGGTCGGTGCCCTCGGTGTAGAGCGCACGTTCGGCCGCCGACAGCGCGGCGGGGCGGGAGGGTGCCGCGAGATCGACGGCGCGGTCGCGCGTCGCGACCTTGCTGGTCACCTCGACGAACGGCGCCGTCTCGCCGGCCGCCCATTCGACATGGATCATGCCGGCGCCGTATTTCGGGTCACGGACCATCGCCGCCTTGCCGTTCGACGTAAAGGTCGTGTCGAGCGAGCGAAACCAGGCGTCCTCGTTCACGCTCGGCACCGGCACCCAGGCCTGGGTGCGCCCTTCGGGCTTGGCGATCTCGAGCCGCGTCGTCACCGCGAAGCTGCGCCAGGCGCCCGGCTTCGGCGCGAAGCCCGCGGCCGCCGAAGCGGCGGCGCTTTGTGCGAAGGCGATCTCGGGAAGCGTCGCGGCGGCTGCCAGGGCGGCGCCGGCCTTCAACACGTCGCGTCGGTGCATGCTGGTGTCCTCCCGTCGGGGGTTGTCGTGGCGAGCGCCACGAGAGGGGCCGTGACTGTGGGGTCGCGCCAGTCGAGATCGCCTTCGGCGACCAGCCGCGGCGTCGAGGTGGCGTCGAGCACGATGGTGGTCGGCAGCGCCGTGACGCCGAAGGCGCGCGCCACCGCGCGGTCGCGGTCGAGCAGCACCGGGCGGCTCCAGCCGACCTGCGCGGCGAAGCGCTTCACCCGGAGGTCGACCTCGCCGACATCGATCGCGAACGTGATCAGATCGTCGCGGCGGTCGGCGAAGGCCGCGAGCAGCGGCAGTTCGGCCCGGCAGGGCTCGCACCAGGTGGCGAAGAAATGCAGGACCACGGGGCGTCCGCACGCGCGCGGCCTCGCCAGGCTCGGCGACGGTGGTGCAGACGGAACCGGCTAGACCAAAGGCGAGCCCGAAGAGGGATGCGGCAAACACGCGCGCCGTGCTTCGGCGGTGCGAAACTACGGCGGCTGCGCGACGGTGCCACGCTGCCGTCGACCGCGCGCGGCCGCGATCCGGAGCGGCCGGCCCGCGACGACGTGATGATGAGAAGTCGCCCCGGCACCCGGGAGCCGTGATCAGGATCACGACGGCACTCTGCGAGACGCGCCGTCGCGACGTCAACGGATTTCACGTCAGCCAGCGCCCGTCCGGCGGCCCGCACGAGCCGGACCTCCGTCGTGTAAAGTTGTCGCGACACTCGGTGCCCCGTCCTTGTGCAGCGCACATCAATGATGCGCTGCACGCCGAAACTGTCGCCCAGAGAACCCGCAGTTCGATCCAGAAGCTTCGGAATCGTTTTGACTTTCGATCGGTTCCAAAATAGCGTTTTCAGCGACCACCTGACTCGATGACCCGAACAAAAAAGCTGCGTCCCCCGCGCAGCTTCCAGAACCGTCCCCCGCGGGGGCCAACGTAACCAGGAGGGTAGCATTCCATGAACATGGAGCTCTCGCGGCGCGGCTTCCTGGCCGGCGCCGGCGCGGGTCTCGCGGGCACCACGCTCGGTGCGTTCGGCTTCGGCGACGTCGAGGCCGCGCACGCGGCGGCGATCCGTCCGTTCAAGCTCGCGAACACGGCCGAAGCCCGCAACACCTGCACCTACTGCTCGGTCGCCTGCGGCATCATCATCTACTCGAAGGGTGATCTGAAGAAGGGCGAGAAGGCCGAGATCGTCAACATCGAGGGCGACGCCGACCATCCGACCAATCGCGGCACCCTGTGCCCGAAGGGCGCGGCGCTGCGCGACGTCGTGCACGCCAAGACCCGGACCCTCTATCCGCAGGTCCGCAAGCCGGGCTCCGACAAGTTCGAGCGGATCTCCTGGGATCAGGCGCTCGACCGCATCGCTCGCCTGATGAAGGACGACCGCGACCGCAACTTCGTCGCCAAGAACAACGACGGCGTGACCGTGAACCGGTGGATCACCACCGGCTTCCTCGCCGCCTCCGCGACGACCAACGAGACGGCCTGGGCGACCTACAAGGTGGTGCGCAGCGCCGGCATGCTGGTGTTCGACAACCAAGCGCGTGTTTGACACGGCCCGACGGTAGCCAGTCTGGCTCCGACGTTCGGCCGTGGTGCGATGACGAATTCCTGGACCGACATCAAGAACACGGATCTCGTCGTCGTCATGGGCGGCAATGCCGCCGAAGCGCATCCTTGCGGATTCAAGTGGGTCACGGAGGCCAAGGCCAACCGTGGCGCCAAGCTGATCGTCGTCGACCCGCGCTTCACCCGCACGGCGTCGGTGGCGGACTATTACGCGCCGATCCGGCAGGGGACCGACATCGCGTTCCTGCTCGGCGTGATCAACTACTGCATCCAGAACGACAAGGTGCAGTGGGCCTACACCAAGGCCTTCACCAACGCGGCCTATGTCGTGAAGGAGGGCTTCGGCTGGCAGGACGGCCTGTTCACGGGCTATGACGAGCAGAAGCGCGACTACAACCGCTCGACCTGGGACTACGAGATCGGGCCGGACGGCTACGCCGTGGTCGACGAGACGCTGCAGCACCCGCGCTGCGTCTGGAACCTGCTGAAAGCCCACGTCGCGACCTACACGCCCGAGATGGTCGAGCGCATCTGCGGCACCCCGAAGGACAAGTTCCTGACGGTCGCCAAGATGATCTCCGAGTGCTCGTCGCCGACCAAGACGATGACCTCGATGTACGCGCTCGGCTGGACCCAGCACTCCAAGGGGTCGCAGAACATCCGCTGCATGGCGATGCTGCAACTCATCCTCGGCAATATCGGGGTGCGCGGCGGCGGCATGAACGCGTTGCGCGGTCACTCCAACATCCAGGGGCTGACCGACATCGGGCTCATGTCGAACCTGATCCCGGGCTATCTGACGATCCCGACGGAGCGCGAGCCGACCTTCGACACCTACATGTCGACGCGCGGCTTCAAGCCCCTGCGGCCCGATCAGATGAGCTACTGGCAGAACTACCGGAAGTTCTTCGTGAGCTTCCAGAAGGCCATGTGGGGCGACGCGGCGACGCCGGAGAACAGCTTCGCCTACGACTGGCTGCCCAAGCTCGACGTGCCGGCCTACGACGTGCTGCGTGCCTTCGAGCTTATGCACCAGGGCAAGATGAACGGGTACTTCTGCCAGGGCTTCAACCCCCTGCTGTCGTTCCCGAATCGCAAGAAGATCACCACGGCGCTCTCCAAGCTGAAGTTCCTGGTGGTGATGGACCCGCTGCAGACCGAGACGGCGCGGTTCTGGGAGAATCACGGGGCGAACAACGACGTCGACCCGAAGACGATCCAGACCGAGGTGATCGAGCTGCCGACCACCTGCTTCGCCGAGGACGAGGGCTCGCTCGTCAACTCGGGCCGCTGGCTGCAGTGGCACTGGCCCGGCGGCTCGCCGCCCGGCGAGGCCCACACCGACGCCTGGATCATGGCGCAGATCCACCTGCGGCTGAAGGATCTCTACCGCAAGGAGAGCGGCCCGGTTCCGGAGCCGATCGTCAATCTCGACTGGCGCTACAAGGACCCGAACGAGCCGTCGCCCGAGGAGCTCGCCAAGGAGCTCAACGGCTACGTCGTCGAGGACGTGACGGATCCGGCCGATCCGACCAAGGTGGTGCTCGCCAAGGGCAAGCAGGTGCCGGGCTTCGCGGTGCTGCGCGACGACGGCAAGACGGCGGCCGGCTGCTGGATCTACTCCGGCAGCTTCACCGAGGCGGGCAATCAGATGGCCCGCCGCGACACCTCGGATCCAGACGACACCGGCGCCTTCTCCAAGTGGGCGTGGTCGTGGCCGGCCAACCGCCGCATCCTCTACAACCGGGCCTCGGCGGACGTCTCCGGCAAGCCGTGGGATCCGAGCCGCAAGCTGCTCGAATGGGACGGCACCAAGTGGACCGGCTACGACGTGCCGGACATCGCGCCCGGCGCCAAGCCGGACGTGGTCGGCCCGTTCATCATGAACCCGGAAGGCGTGTCGCGCCTGTTCACCCGGGCGATGATGCGGGACGGACCGTTCCCGTCGCACTACGAGCCGTTCGAGTCGCCGGTCGTCAACGTCGTCGCACCCAAGGTGCGCGGCAATCCGGTGGCCCGCGTGTTCCGCAACGACTTCGAGCAGTTCGGCGAGGCGAAGGAGTTCCCCTACGCGGCGACCTCCTACCGGCTCACCGAGCACTTCCACTTCTGGACCAAGCACGCCCACGCGAACGCCGTGCTCCAGCCCGAGTTCTTCGTCGAGATCAGCGAGGAGCTCGCCAAGGAGAAGGGCATCAAGAAGGGCGGCATCGTGAAGGTGTCGTCTAAGCGCGGCGTGGTGACGGCCAAGGCCGTGGTGACCAAGCGGATCAAGCCGCTGGTGTGCGACGGCAAGACCGTCCACATCGTCGGCATCCCGCTGCACTGGGGCTTCACGGGCGCCGCGAGGAAGGGCTTCGGCCCGAACTCGCTCACCCCGTTCGTCGGTGACGCCAACATCGAGACGCCGGAATACAAGGCGTTCCTGGTCGACATCGAGCCCGTCGCCGGGCCGGTCGCGTAAGGGAGGATCGAGAGATGTTTCCCCCGCTTCCGAACCCGACCACCACCCCGACGCCGCCGCGCTTCGGCGATCAGGATCTGATCAGGCGATCGGCGTCCACCGTGACGCCGCCCGCCAAGCGGCAGACCGAGGTCGCCAAGCTCATCGACGTGTCGAAGTGCATCGGCTGCAAGGCGTGCCAGTCGGCCTGCCTGCAGTGGAACGACATGGTCGAGGAGGTCGGCGTCAATGTCGGCGTCTACGACAACCCCCACGACCTGACGCCGAACTCCTTTACGCTGATGCGCTTCACCGAATGGGAGAACCCGGAGACCAAGAACCTCGAGTGGCTGATCCGCAAGGACGGCTGCATGCACTGCGAGGATCCGGGCTGCCTTAAGGCCTGCCCGGCGCCGGGCGCGATCGTGCAGTACTCGAACGGCATCGTGGACTTCGTGCACGACGCCTGCATCGGCTGCGGCTATTGCGTGAAGGGATGCCCGTTCAACATCCCGCGCATCTCCAAGGTCGATGCCAAGGCCTACAAGTGCACGCTCTGCTCCGATCGCGTCGCGGTCGGGCAGGGCCCGGCCTGCGCCAAGGCGTGCCCGACCCAGGCGATCGTCTTCGGCACCAAGGACGACATGAAGAAGTGGGCCGACGGCCGCATCACGGACCTCAAGTCCCGCGGCTTCAAGAACGCCGGCCTCTACGATCCGCCGGGTGTCGGTGGCACCCACGTGATGTACGTGCTGCACCACGCCGACAAGCCGGAGATCTATTCCGGCCTGCCCAAGGATCCGAAGATCAGCCCGCTGGTCGAGATCTGGAAGGGGGTCGCGAAGTACGCCGGCTTCGCCGCCATCGGCGCGATGGCGGCCGTCACGGTCGTCCACAGCATCTTCTCGGGGGCGAGCCGCGTCTCGCCGCACGACGAGGAGAAGGCGAAGGAGATGGCCGAGAAGCCGCCGGCGCGAGAGAATGCGTAGGGAGAACGCGTGATGAGCGTCTCGAACGAGAGACGAGAGGTCGTCAAGGGCGACGCTCTCGAGAAGGGCGATCCGGTCGCCGATCCGGTCGTGGTCGTTCGCTACTCGACGGCGGCGCGGATCAACCACTGGCTGACGGCGGGGGGCTTCGTGCTCCTCGCCCTCTCGGGCTTCGCCCTGTTCCACCCGAGCCTCTACTGGCTGACCGGCCTGTTCGGCGGCGGCCAGTGGACCCGCACCGTCCATCCGTGGTTCGGCGTGTTCCTGTTCCTCGGCTTCACCGGGCTGTTCCTGCGCTTCTGGCGGGTCAACCTGTGGTCGCCGGCGGACGGGAGCTGGCTCAAGAACATCCACACCTTTCTGGCCGGCGACGAGGACAAGATGCCCGAGGTCGGGCGCTTCAACTTCGCCCAGAAGGCGGTGTTCTGGTGGATGGGCATCCTGATCCTGATCATGATCGGGACCGGGGTAGTGATCTGGGAGCAGTATTTCGGCGCCTACACGACGCTGGATCAGAAGCGCATCGCCGTGCTGGTCCACTCGATCGGGGCGATCGTGATGGTCTGCATCCTGATCGTCCACATCTACGGGGCGTTCTGGGCGCGCGGCACCATGACGGCGATGGTCAAGGGCAAGGTCTCGGGCGGCTGGGCGTTCAAGCACCACCGCATGTGGCTGCGCCAGCTCGCCCGCAGCGACAAGACCAACCACGTCCGCACCCCGACCGGCACGCCGGCGGAGTGAGGGTGGTCCGGCACCTCCCACCTCCCCCTGGCGGGGGGAGGTACGGCGCCGGCGCTCCCTCTCCCCGCGTGCGGGGAGAGGGTCGGGGTGAGGGGGCCTCGCGTGGATACGCAGGCCCGTGAATATGGAGACCCCCCTCACCCGGACTTCGCGCGAGGGCGCGCGAAGTCCGACCTCTCCCCGCGCGCGGGGAGAGGTGAAAGAGGCGGCGCGGCGACCATCGCGTGCGTCCGCCATAGGCACGCTCCCGTTTTTCTGATTAGGTTCCGCAGTCCTGGTCCTGTCACGTGGCCCGTGCGGTTCGTGAGGTGAGTGATGAGCGATTTCGGTACGGGTGCGGGCGGCGTCGGCGAACTCGGCACCATCACGGCGCCGCCCTTCGCGGTGCGCCCGGATCCCGAGACCCTGTTCCTGCGCCGCAGCGACCGCTTCCGGGCGCTCGCCGACGGGCATCCTCTAAAGCCCTACCTGATCTTCCTGGCCGACCTCGCCAGCGCCCAGCACTGGGTGCAGCAGGAGCTGCCGCCTGTCGCGCCGCCGGAGGCCGAGACGGTGGCGCGCGCCCGCGCCCACCAGATGCCGCCGCTCGACCGCGAGCGCTTCACGCCCGACGCCGCCTGCACGGCGACGCTCGACCGCATGCTGGTGCTGTTTTCCGACTGTCACATGCCGGACCCGGCCCGCGCCGCGCTGCAGCACGTCGCGCAGGCGGATCCCGCGAGCCGCACCGTGATGATGCGGGCCGTGCTCGCCGACGCGATTCCGGTCGAGGCGATCGCCGAGCACGTGCTGGTCGCCGCCGCCCTGCAGGTGCATTTCGCCCGGCTCGCGGCGACGCTCGATCCCAAGGCGCTGGTCCAGGTGGGTGATGCGGTGTGCCCGGCCTGCGGCGGCCGCCCCGTCGCGTCGGTGATCGACGAGATCGGCGGCGCCAACCCGGCGCGCTACTGCGTCTGCTCCCAGTGCAGCACTCAGTGGAACTACGTCCGCATCCGCTGCACCTCCTGCGGCTCGACCAAGGGCATCTCCTATCCGGAGGTCGAGGGCTCGGGTGGCACCGTCAAGGCGGAGACCTGCTCGGAGTGCGGCCGCTACGCCAAGGTGCTGTACCGCGACAAGGCGCCGTGGCTCGATCCGGTCGCCGACGACGTCGCGACGCTCGGCCTCGATCTCCTGGTGCGCGAGACCGGCCTGAAGCGCGGCAGCCTGAACCCGTTCATGCTGAGCTTCTGATCATCATGACGGCCCGGGTTACAGTTCACGCAGAGGCGCGCGGGGCGGCGCTGCGGCGTCTGCCGTCGGTCGACGACGTGTTGAAGACCGACGCCGCCGCGGTGGCGATCGAGCGATTTGGCCGAACCGCCACGGTCGCCGCCGTGCGCACGGCGCTCGACGAGACGCGCGCCGCGTTCAGGGCCGGCGGCGACGCCGGCGAGCCCGACGTTTCGTCGGCGCGGGTGGCCGGAGACGCGCTCGCCAGGATGGTCGCCGATGCGCAGCCCGCGGTGCGGCCGGTGTTCAATCTCACCGGCGTCGTCCTGCACACCAATCTGGGCCGAGCCGTGCTGGCTGAGGCCGCGATCGAGGCGGCCGTGACGGCGATGCGCCGGACCATCGCGCTGGAATTCGATCTCTCGACCGGCAAGCGCGGCGAGCGTGACACGCTCGTGCGCGATCTCTTGTGCGAGCTGACCGGGGCCGAGGATGCGACCGTCGTCAACAACAACGCCGCTGCCGTGCTGCTGGTGCTCGCCACGCTCGCCAAAGGCCGCGAGGCGATCGTCTCGCGCGGCGAGCTGATCGAGATCGGCGGCGCCTTCCGCATGCCGGACATCATGGCGCGCGCCGGCGCGAAGCTGGTCGAGGTCGGCACCACCAACCGCACCCATCCGAAGGACTACGCGGCCGCGCTGAACGACCGCACCGGCCTGGTGCTGAAGGTCCACACCTCGAACTACCGCATCGAGGGGTTCACGTCGGCGGTGCCGGCGCGCGACCTCGTCGCCCTCGCGCGGGACAAGAACGTGCCGGTGGTCGACGATCTCGGCTCGGGCACGCTGATCGATCTGACGCGGTTCGGCCTCGCCCACGAGCCGACCGTCGCCGAGGCGGTGGCGGCCGGTGCCGATCTCGTCACCTTCTCGGGCGACAAGCTCCTCGGCGGCCCGCAGGCCGGCTTCGTCGTCGGCCGACGTGATCTGATTCAGAAGATCAACCGCAACCCGATGAAGCGCGCGCTGCGGGTCGACAAGATCCGGCTCGCCGCCATCGAGGCGACGCTCAAGCTCTATCGCGATCCCGACCGGCTCGCAGAGAAGCTGCCGACGCTGCGCCATCTTGCCCGCCCGCAGGCCGACATTTTGGCCCAGGCCCGCCGCCTGCAGGCTGGGCTCGCGACAGCGGTCGGCGAAAAGTTCGACGTGACAGCGGCGGCGTGCAACAGCCAGATCGGCTCCGGCGCGCTGCCGCAGGAGACGCTGCCGAGCGCCGCGCTCACGATTCGTCCGCGGGCCGAGCGCGGCGCCGGCCGGGCGCTGGAGACGCTCGCGAAGGCGTTGCGCGACTTGCCCGTGCCGGTGATCGGCCGCATCGCCGACGGCGCCCTCGTGCTCGATCTGCGCTGCCTGGACGACGAGGTCGGGTTCCTGAATGCGCTCGCGTCGCTGCGAGGAGGCGCCGATGGGCTGGCTTGATCGTCTGCTCGGGCGCGACGCGCCGGCCGTCGACGTGAAGGCCCGCATGGCCGAGGCCTACGACCTCGCCGCGAAGGGCGAGCTCACGGCTGCGCTCGACATCTGGGCCGAGCTCGCCCAGGCCGGCGTGCCGCGCGCCCAGAACAATGTCGGCGCCTGCTTCGCCGAGGGCATGGGGGTCGAGCGCGATCTCGTGCTGGCGCGCCGCTGGCTGGTGCTCGCCGCCGGCAACGGCGATCCGGTCGGCCAGCGCAATCTCGCGGCGCTGCATTTCCGCGGCGAGGACCAGCCGGCCGACTTCGCCGAGGCGGCGCGGCTCTATCGCGCCGCGGCCGAGCAGGGCGACGGCCCGGCCCAGGACATGCTGAGCTGGATGCTGCTCGAGGGCGAGGTCGTCCCGCGCGATCCGCTGGAGGCGCGTCGCTGGGCCGAGGCGGCGGCCAAGCAGGGCATCGCCGCGGCGATGACCCGCATGGGCATGCTCCATCACGACGCGATCGGCGTGCCGCGCGATCCGGCCGAGGCCGCGCGCTGGTGGCGGCGTGCCGCGGAACGTGGCGAGGCCGACGGCCAGGCGATGCTGGGCGCCGCCATGATGACGGGCGCCGGCGTCGCGCGCGACCCGGTCGAGGCGTTCATCTGGCTGTTGCGCGCCCAGGCCGGCGGCAGCGCGCTCGCGGCCCAGTTCCTGCCGGCCGCCCGCAACGCACTCGACGGCGCCACGCTGTCGGAGGCGGCCCGCCGGGCCGCCGCGCCGCTGCCCGATCCCGGTCCGCTCGATCTCGCTGCGCCCGCGGCCCCCGCTGCGCCAGAGGCGCAGCCATGATCGTCGGCACGGCGGGCCATATCGACCACGGCAAGACCTCGCTGGTGCGGGCTCTGACCGGCGTCGACACCGACCGCCTGAAGGAGGAGAAGGCGCGCGGCATCTCCATCGATCTCGGCTTCGCCTATGTGCCGACGCCGGACGGCGGCGTGCTCGGCTTCGTCGACGTGCCGGGTCACGAGCGCTTCGTTCACACCATGGTGGCCGGCGCGAGCGGCATCGATCTCGTGCTGCTGGTCGTCGCCGGCGACGACGGCGTGATGCCGCAGACCCGCGAGCATCTCGCCATCGTCGATCTGCTCGGCATCCGCACCGGCATCGTCGCGCTCACCAAGTCCGACATGGTCCCGCCGGAGCGTCGCGCCGAGGCGACCGCCGAGATCGCGGCGGCGCTCGCCGGCACCGGCCTCGCCGATGCGCCGATCGTGCCGGTGTCGTCGGTGACGGGCGAGGGGATCGAGGCGCTTCGTGCGCAACTGTTCGACGCCGCGAGGGCGTTCGGGCGCCGTGAGGCGGGGGACAAGAAATTCCGGCTCGCGGTCGACCGCTCCTTCACGCTCGCCGGCACCGGCACGGTGGTCACCGGCACGGTGCTGTCCGGCCGCGTCACAGTCGGGGACCGCGTGACCGTCAGCCCGTCGGGACTTTCGGCGCGCGTCCGCTCGATCCACGCTCAGAACCGTCCGGCCGGCGAGGGCGTCGCCGGTGATCGCTGCGCCCTCAATCTCGCCGGTGATCAGATCAGCAAGGAGGCGATCCGGCGCGGCGACATGGTGCTGGATCCGACGCTCCACGCGCCGGCCGATCGCATCGACGTGACGTTGCGCCTGCTGCCGGGCGAGGCGAAGCCGCCGACGCAGTGGATGCCGGTGCGGCTGCATCACGCCTCGGCCGAGGTCGGCGCCCGCATCGTGCTGCTCGGCGACGCTCCGCCGGCGCCCGGTCGCGAGGGCCGCGTGCAGCTCGTGCTGGAGACGCCGATCGCCGCCGCGGCCGGTGATCGTTTCGTGCTGCGTGACGTCTCGGCGAGCCGCACCATCGGGGGCGGCCGGTTCCTCGATCTGCGCGGGCCGGCCCGCAAGCGCCGCACGCCGGAGCGCGTCGCCCAGCTCGATGCGCTCGCGCTCGACGATCCCGGGGCGGCACTCGCCGCGCTGCTGGCGCGGCCGCCCGCGCATGTCGAGCTGACCGGTTTCGCCCGCGACCACGCGCTCGCCGACGACGCGCTGGCACGCCTCGTCGAGACGCTCGGTATCGTGCGCATCGCCGACAAGGATCTGCTGATCGGCCTCGCGGCGCCGACCTGGGAGGCGCTGACCCGCGACGTCGTCGCCCGGCTCGATGCGTTCCACGCCGACAACCCGGACCTGCCCGGCGTCGGGCTCGAGCGGCTGCGCCTGCAGATCGAGCCGCGCCTTCCGGCACCGGCCTTCCGCTCGGTGCTGCAGGGGCTCGCCCGCGCCGGCGCCGCCGTGCTCGACGGCGCCTGGGTGCGGCGGCCCGGCCATGCGGTGCGGCTGAGCGAGGCCGAGGAGCTGATCTGGCAGCGGATCGCGCCGACGCTCGGCGGGGCCGAGCGGTTCAAGCCGCCGCGGGTGCGCGATCTCGCCGGCCTGTTCGCGATCGACGAGGTTCTGGTGCGGCGCGTCCTCAGGCTGACGGCGCGCACCGGCCGGGTCGACGAGGTGGCGCACGACCATTACTTCCTGCGCGGCACCGTCGCCGAGATGGTGACGATCGCGCGCGACCTCGCGGACCAGCCGTCCGGCGTGTTCACGGCGGCGCAGTTCCGCGACCGGCTCGACAACGGTCGCAAGGTGGCGATCCAGATTCTCGAGTTCTTCGATCGTCACGGCGTCACCTTGCGTCGCGGCGATCTCCGGCGCATGAACAAGCATCGGCTCGACCTGTTCGGTTCGCTGCCCGCCGGCGATGCGCAGGCGGGCGAAGCGGCTGGCGCGGAGCCGGACGCGACCGCTGCAGATGCGGACCAGCACGGAAGAGAATCGTCCCCGGTGGGGCGTCCGGACTTCAAATCCGGGAGGGGCCGCGAGCCGGTCTCTGGTGGGTTCGACTCCCATTCTCTTCCGCCATCCATTCGGAGCGCGCGATGACCTCCACGGCCGCCATGCCGGTCTCTTCGCTGCCGTTCCTCGTCTCGCTCGAGGCCGCCGCCGGTCACGCCGAGACGGCCGAGGCTGCGTTCCGCCGCGAGGCGGCGCAGCGCATCGCGGCGCTGGAGCAGGAGCGCGCCGTCGCCTATCGGCGCCTCAACCTGATGCGCGGGCTCGCCGAGGCGATGGCCGGCGCCGACGCCGAGGCGAGTGCGGTCGCGATCAGCTTCGCCGTGCTGCGTGGAAAGCTCGGCTGGCACGAGGACAGCGAGGCACGCACCGAGGTCTTGGAAATGTTCGCGCCGGTCGCGCAGGCGCTGTTCCGCGCGCTCAGCGGCGAGGACGAGCCCGAGCCGTCGCCCGCCGCCGCGCTCGCCGGTTTCGAGGGCTGGTACGCCGACAACCGCCACGGCTCGTTCTGGACGCTGTTCGACACCTATATGCCGGAGACGCCGCTTGTCGATTTTTGATCGCTCCCTGGCGGCAATGGATGAGCATTGGCTCTGTTCGTCCCCGCGAAGGCGGGGACCCAGGGGCGACTGGCACGGCGGCCCGAATTTCGGCCCCTGGATTCCCGCTTGCGCGGGAATGAGCGGAGGGTGGGGCGCCTTCAGTGGCATCCGCACGGCGATCTGCGCATGACCCGCCGCCTGCTGATCGTGCTGCTCAACACCGACCCGCGCAATCCGGAGGAGCTGGGGGGGCCATTCTATCACGCCGCCGTCGCGGCCGCGATGGACTACCGGGTCGACGTCGTGTGCACGGCGACGGCCGGCCGTCTGATGCGCAAGGGCGTGGCGGATCAGATCCACATCAAGCCGGGGCATCCGAAGACCGTGCACGACTGGATCATGGAGGCGCACGACCAGGGCGCCCGCTTCTGGGCCTGCCCGGCCAATCTCGACCTGTTCGACATGACCGAGGCGGATCTCATTCCCGAATGCAGCGGCATGATGGGCGCGGCCGCGATGATCCGCGACCTGATGGAAGGCGAGTGCCGGGTGCTGACGTATTGAGCGCGGTCATTCCGGGGCGACGCGCAGCGCCGAACCCGGAATCCAATCGCGCGTTCCGAGGCTGTCGCTGGATTCCGGGTTCGCGGCTTCGCCGCGCCCCGGAATGACAGGGAGCTGGTCGACCGGAGTTGGTATGATGGAGGACGGAGCTTCCCCGTGGCCAAGGTGCTGGACGCCGATTATCCGGACGATCTGTTCTACGACATGGAGAACCAGATCTGGTACGCGGCCGAGCCGGACGGGGCGGTGCGGGCCGGCTTTACGCCGTGGGCGGTGGGGCTGATCGGCGACGTGCTGGTGTTCACGCCGAAGCGCACGGGGCTCGACGTCGAGAAGGACCGCTGGATCGCCATGGTCGAGGGCGGCAAGTGGGTCGGCGCGGCGCGCGCGGGATTCGACGGCACCGTGGTGGGTCACAACGAGCGGCTGGTGGACGCCCCCGAGCTGATGATGAAGGATGCCTTCGGCGAGGGCTGGATGATGCGCCTGCGTCCGGCCCGCGACGACTGGCGCGACGGCCTCGTCACCGGCGAGGCGATCGGGCCGGCGTTCGACGCCTGGCTTCTCACGGGCGCCTACAAGGACCGCACCGGGTAGCCGCCCCGGTTCTTCCCTGCGAAACGGCAGACCGGCCTCCGTTACGCATCAAAATCCACGTCCACATCCAAGAAGACTGACGACGCGGGCCACGCCCGCGCCAACGAGGAATGCCCATGACCCGACGCCTGCTCGCCGCGGCGACCCTGCTCGCCGCCTCCACTCTCCCCGCCATCGTGTCCCCTGCCGCCGCCCAGACGGCCGCCGTTCCCGCCTCCACGGGCCTGACCGGCCCGCTCGTGCTGGAGAAGCAAGGCAGCTTCTTCGTCGGCGGCCGCAACGTGACGTCCGACACGCTGTCGACCCTGCCGGCCTATGCGCCGTCCGGCACCATCACGGTCGAGCAGATGTACGTGCGTTATCAGGTCCCGGTCGCGGCGGGTCGTCCGCCCGTGACGCTGATCCACGGCTGCTGCCTCACCGGCAAGACCTGGGAGACGACGCCGGACGGCCGCATGGGCTGGGACGAGTATTTCGTCCGCCGCGGCCACCCGACCTATGTGGTCGATCAGGTGTCGCGCGGCCGCTCGTCGGCCGATCCGAGCCTGGTCAACAGCGTAAAGCTCGGCAAGACGCCGGTCGACAAGACCCCGCCGATCTTCGCGGCCGGCCAGGAGGCCGCGTGGGCGATCTTCCGCTTCGGTACCGAGTACCCGAAGGTGCATGACGGCATGCGCTTCCCGCTCGCCGCCAAGGACGAGTTCTACAAGCAGATGGTGGTCGACTGGATCGCCACCATGCCGACCCCGAACCCGACCGTGAAGGCGCTCTCCGAGCTGTCCAAGAAGCTCGACGGCACCGTGCTGATCAGCCACTCGCAGTCCGGCATCTACCCGTTCCAGACCGCGGCGCTCGACACCACGGGCATCGCCGGCATCGTCTCGATCGAGCCCGGCACCTGCCCGGCGGCGACCGGCGACCTGAAGCCCTACATGAGCATCCCGATCATGGTGCTGTGGGGCGACTACGTCGAGACGTCGTCGCGCTGGGCGCCGCGCCTGAAGGCGTGCCGCGAGTTCGCCGAGGCGCTGACCAAGGCGGGCGGCCGCATCGATCACGTCGTGCTGCCCGACCTCGGCATCAAGGGCAACTCGCACATGCTGATGCAGGACGACAACAGCCTGGAGATCGCCGATCGGCTGGTCGCCTGGATCGAGAAGAACGTGAAGGCGAAGAAGAACTGATACCAGGGGCTTTGCACCTCGACCCGTCATCCTGAGGTGCTCGCCGCAGGCGAGCCTCGAAGGATGTGGCCCGGGCCGTCGCCCTTCGCGGCTCGGGCTTCGCCCGAGCACCTCAGGGTGACGGTGAGAGTCAGGGGCGCAGGCCGCTGGTATGAGGCATTTCACGACGCGCCGCGGCGCGGTTCAGGCCGTGCCGCGACGAATTCCGTGCGTGAGATGCCGCGACTACGGGTCCGGCTCGCGCCGGGCCCGCTGGCGGGTCTGGCGCGGCTGCTCCCCGAACGCCTCCTTGTAGGCCGTGGTGAAGTGGCCGAGATGCGTGAAGCCGGAGCGCCGCGCGATCTCGGCGACGGTCGTCTCCGTTTCGCCGCGCTCCAGCCGCTCGCGGGCGAGCGCCAGCCGGTGGCGCCGAATGAACTGCACGATGGTGCAGTCGTGGTTGGCCCGGAACAGGATCTGCAGCGAGCGCAGCGACAGCCCGGCGTGCCGCGCCATCGCGACGAGATCGACGTGACGCTCGGCATAGGCCCGGATGTACTCCTCGGCGCGCCGCAGCGCCGCGCTGTTGCGGCCGACGGCCAGGGAACCGCGCTCGCGGACCAGAGCCAGGATGTCGGCGAGCCGCAGGACCAGATTCTGCTCGTGTGCGCGGCGGAACGTCGGCTGGTCGAGGATCCGGGCCGGCTTGTCGTCGATGGTCGCGATCAGGCGCCGCAGATGCTCGGCGAAGTCCTGCAGACCCGGAAGGCGCGGCTCGAAGAAGACGGCATCGAGAATCCGATCGACCTCGGCCTCGCAGTCCATCTCCTGCAGCGCGAGGTCCAGCTTGTCGCGATCGACGCGCAGAACGAGGTGATGTCCGGGCGTGTACCGCAAGCGGAGCGGGTTCGACGGAAGCAGCCCGGCGAGGCCACCGCCGAGGATCTCCCGCGACCGAGCCCCGGAGCTGATCGCGATGGCGGATGTGGTCGGGATCACAAGCCGCACCGCCCGGCGGCCGACCGCCTCGACCTCCAGGTCCGGCATGTGGGCCACCGAGGCGATGGCGGTCCCGGTGCGGGTGTCCCCCAGCAGCATCACATCGACCGCGCTGCTGAAGCGGCCAGGGCGCAGCTGCTCGACTCGGACGATCTCCGGAACGAGGGTCTGCGAATGCAACCGGTGCTCGTCGACATCGGTCGCGTTGAAGAGAGGAAACCGCTTCAGCATCGTCGGTTCGTGGGGTGGCGATCGAATACTATGTCGGCCCCACAAATCACATTGTCTATACTACCTTTTCCGATCTTGATGCGGAATCGGGATAGTCTTGCGTCTTTTGGAGTATTGGAAATTGAGTCCTTTATTAATATAAACTTAGCGTTTTGTCGTCAGAATTACAGGAAATAATAAACACAGGCTAATCCGAATACGCAAACTCCGATCGACCGCGACCTTCGCGCCCCACGCGACGGCCGAACGATCTCTCGTGCCCGGAGCTCACGACCGCCATGTCTCTGCTCACCCGCATCAAGATCCTTCCGAAAATCCTCGCCGTCATCCTGCTGCTCGCCGCCGTCGCCGCCGGCGGCACCTGGTATGCCGGCCGCACCATGACGGCGATCGACGACGGCTACTCGCGCTTCCTCGACCACGACGTGGTCGCCTACATCTCGGTCGCCCGCATGTACCGCGCCGTCTATCAGAACGGCATGTTCACGGTGCGGGCGATCGCCGAGACCGACGAGGCCGAGAAGCGGACCAATGTGGCGCGCGCCGAGAAGGCGCTGGACGACATCGTGTCCTACGCGAAGACCGCCCGTGAGAGTCGGCCGCAGCTCGCGGCGCGCCTCGACGAGGCCGAGCGCGTGATCGCCGACATCCGAACCAGCATGCGGCCGGTCCTCGACCTCGCCTTGAAGGGCGAGCAGGCGCGGGCCAACGCGCTGATGCGCGCGACCGTCGATCCGCCGATCCGCAAGATGCTGGCCGACATCCAGGACATCGCGACCGCGCTCGACCGCGACATCAAGCAGGGCTCGGTCGATCTGACCGACACCACCCGGTCGGCTGTCTCGTTCACCTATCTGATCGTCGGGCTCGGTGTCGCGCTCGCGCTCGTGCTCGCCTTCGCGGTGGCGCAGTTCGGCATCGCCCGGCCGATCACGCGGCTCGCCGCCGGCATGCGCCGGCTCGCCGACGGCGACTTCGGCGTGGTTCTGACCGGCGTCGGCCGCAAGGACGAGGTCGGCGAGATCGCCGACGCGGTCGAGGCGTTCAAGATCAAGGCGGCCGAGAAGGCCCGGATCGAGGCCGAGGAGAAGGCCGAGCAGGACCGGATCGCCGCGGCGCGCCGCAAGGCCGACATGATCGCGCTCGCCGACGGCTTCGAGCGTGCGGTCGGCGACATCGTGAAGACCGTGTCTTCGGCGTCGACAGAGCTCGAGGCGGCGGCCGGCACGCTCACCCGCACGGCCGAGAGCACCCAGGAGCTGTCGACCACGGTCGCCGCGGCGTCCGAGCAGGCCTCCGCCAATGTCCAGAGCGTCGCCTCGGCGACCAACGAGATGTCGTCGTCGGTCGGCGAGATCGGCCGCCAGGTGCAGGAGGCGACCCGTATCGCCGGCGAGGCGGTGCGTCAGGCCGAGAAGACCGACGGTCAGATCACCGAGCTGTCGCAGGCGGCGAACCGCATCGGCGACGTGGTCAAGCTGATCACGGCGATCGCCGAGCAGACCAACCTGTTGGCCTTGAATGCGACGATCGAAGCGGCTCGCGCGGGAGAAGCCGGCAAGGGCTTCGCGGTCGTGGCGCAGGAGGTCAAGGCGCTCGCCGCCCAGACCGCCAAGGCGACCGGCGACATCGGCGCCCAGATCTCGGGCATGCAGTCGGCCACCCAGGTCTCGGTCGGGGCGATCAAGGAGATCGGCGGCACCATCGGCCGCATCGCCGAGATTTCCGCCGCCATCGCGGCCGCTGTCGAGGAGCAGGGCGCAGCGACCCACGAGATCGCCCGCAACGTCCAGCAGGCCGCCGCCGGCACCACCCAGGTCGCCGCCAACATCACCGAGGTGAACCGCGGCGCCGGCGAGACCGGATCGGCGTCAAGCCAGGTGCTCGCCTCGGCCCAGTCGCTCGCTCACGAGAGCGCGCGGCTGCGCGTCGAGGTGGATCGCTTCCTCGTCGGCGTGCGCGCCGCCTGACGCCGGGAGCGCGATCGTGACGAGCCCCGCACGTCCGTCCACCATCGGCCCGGCGCCGCCGGGCGGCGAAGCGGCCCTGCGCCGCCGCATCGCCAGCCTGCGGCGACGCTCCGACCACCTCTCGACCCTGCTGTTCTGTCTCGTCTCGTGTCTCGACGTGATCGCCGACGGCCTGGTCGCGCACGAGCTGGCCGAGCACGGGCCGACCGAGCACGCGCTGCACGAGGAGGCGCGGGCGCTGCTCGCCCGCATCGATCAGGTGAAGGCGAAGGCGGCGTCGGCGCGCCAGCACCTGCACGAGACCGAGCGGCTGCTGCACGGCCCGGGCCTGCCCGGCGACGTGGTGTGGCGCCCGTGACGCCGTGATCCTGCTCCGCCGCCGGCGTGTCTCACGCCGGCGTCGGGAACTCCTCGCCGCTCCACTCGTGCGGCACGGCGAGCCGGCCGGCGACGATCTCGGCTGCGATCGCCGCGATGCGGGCGCGAACCTCCTCCGGCACCCGCGGCGCCATGGCGAGCCGCACCGCCTCCGGAGTCTCGAGCCCGACCTGCCGGATCGATCCCGCCGCGAAGCGGCCGGCCGCCTTGTCGGCCACCGCCTGGACGACGGCGCGGCCCGAGTCGGCGCAAGCCGAGGCGATGAACACGTCGGGCACGATGGTCGTCCAGTCGACCACGTTGCCGATCTGCGGCACGCCCCTCTCGCGGCACGCCTCCACGGCGCCCATGCGGCCGGCATTGAGCATCGTGAACACGACGTCGGCGCCGGCCGCGATCATCGCGGTCGCGATCTTCTTCGACAGCGCGTTGTCGTCCTGGTTGCCGGAGAAGTTGGTGAGCAGCTTCGCCTTGGGGTTGGTGTGGGCGACGCCGGCCGCGTAGCCGGCCCGGCCCTTGAGGCCCGGCACGACGCGGATGCCCGACATGTGGCCGACCACGCCGGTCTTGGTGATCAGGCCGGCGAGCGCCCCGGCCAGGAAGGCCGACTGCTCCTGCAGCACCTCGTAGCTCGCGAGGTTCGGCCCGGTGACGTTGCCCTGCGTCACCACGAAGGCGATGTCGGGAAACTCCGCCGCCACGGTCCTGGTCGCGGCATTGTTCTGGCCGCCATGGGCGACGACGAGATCGGGCTTCTTCTGGGCGAGCGCGCGCAGCGCCGCCGCGAGGGCGTCCGGCTGCGGCGCGATGCCCTGGGTGAACTCGATCTCGGCCGGCACGGTGCGGGCCGCCAGCGTCAGACCGTCATAGCCCGCCTGCATGAAGCCGCGGTCGTCGATCTTGCCGGCGAACAGGGCGGCGACGCGCAGCCGCGCGGCGCCCTCGGCGGCGCGGCCCGCCGACCACGGCAGCGCCGCGGCCGCGCCCGCCGTGGCGGCGCGCAGAAGCGTGCGGCGGTCGATCCTCGTCGGTCTCATGATGCGGGTCCTCCTCGCGGCGTCTCCGGGCAAGTCCGAGACCAGCCGTGCGTGTCGAGCTGTACCCGTGGCGCGGACATAAAAAAAGCGCGGCCCGGGGGCCGCGCTTTGCATATCGACTTCGCATATCAACTTCGCAGGCCGACCGCGATCGGGTGCCGCGATCTCCGCCGCCGCCTCAGTGGGCCGCGGCGGCCATCGCCTCGCGGGCGGCGGCAGGGCTCTCCATCGCGGCGACGCGGTTGCGCACCGCCTTCTGCACCTTCTCGAAGGCCCGCACCTCGATCTGCCGCACGCGCTCGCGCGACACGCCGAACTCCTCGGCCAGCTCCTCCAGCGTCACCGGATCGTCGGCGAGGCGGCGCGCCTGGAAGATGCGGCGCTCGCGATCGTTGAGCACCTCCATGGCCTCGGCCAGCGCCTTGCGGCGGTTGTCGAGCTCCTCGTGCTCGGCGAGGCGGGTCTCCTGGCTGTCGCTGTCGTCGACCAGCCAATCCTGCCACTCGCCCGAGTCGCCGTCGTCGCGGATCGGCGCGTTGAGCGAGGCGTCGCCGCCGAGCCGGCGGTTCATGTCGATGACGTCCTGCTCCCCGACGCCCAGGCGCTTGGCGATGATCGCCACCTGGTCGGGGCGCAGATCGCCTTCCTCGAGCGCCGAGATCTTGCTCTTCGCCTTGCGCAGGTTGAAGAACAGCTTCTTCTGGTTGGCCGTGGTGCCCATCTTCACCAGCGACCACGAGCGCAGGATGTATTCCTGGATCGCCGCCTTGATCCACCACATCGCATAGGTCGCGAGGCGGAAGCCCTTCTCGGGCTCGAACCGCTTCACGGCCTGCATGAGGCCGACATTGCCTTCCGAGATCACCTCGGAGATCGGCAGACCGTAGCCGCGATACCCCATGGCGATCTTGGCGACCAGGCGAAGATGGGACGTGACGAGCTGCTGGGCGGCGTCGCGATCACCGTGCTCGCGCCAGCGCTTCGCCAGCATGTATTCCTGCTGGGGCTCCAGCATGGGAAACCGGCGGATCTCGTCGAGATAGCGGGCGAGGCCCGACTCGGCGTTGATCACCGGCATGGAAGCGGATTGGGCCATCGTAAGCGCCCTCCAAGTTGTGCCCCCGTGTCGCGGCGGGCGATGAAGGCGCCGCCGCTCCAGGAGCCGACGACGCCCTGCTGCGTGCGACGGCTTTCGCCGATCGCGCGTCGCAGCATACACGGGTGGGTCGTTCGAAGAAACCAGACGAGCCGTCACCGTCACGTGACGACCCTGTGACCAATCGACCTACGGCGTTGATGTCGCACCGTTTTGGTTACCGTGGCCTTGGCGGCCGTGGTTACCGATCCATTCGTTGGTACGATCGACGGGCCGAAACGATCACCCCCGCGACGGAGCGCCGCGGCGCCCACGCCCGTGTCCGACACCCGGCTCCGAACGTCTGGAGCCGGATCTCGCCACGAGCATGTCGTCGGTGTCTTTGCTCGTTCCAACCTGCCGGTGACCAACTCTCGGGCGCATCCGACGCGCCGCGCGCACGCGAGCGCATACGGCCTCAACGTCGCGCGAGGTCGATGGTTCCCCCACCCAGGACCTTATGTAGGTGGGCGAGATCGGCCGGCAAGGGGGCACGCCAGACCAGATGCTTGCGGGTCTTCGGATGCTGGATGCCGAGCAGGAAGGCGTGCAGGGCCTGGCGGCCGAGGCCGTCGAGGATCGTCTGCGCCTCGGCGGGCAGCAGCGCCGCCTTGGTGCGGAAGCCGGGCCCGTAGACCGGATCGCCGATCAACGGGTGGCCGAGCGAGGCGAGATGCACCCGAATCTGATGGGTCCGGCCGGTCTCCAGCCGGCAGGCGATCAGGCTCGCCACCGGCTCGCCGGACTTTCCGCGGTATTTTTCCACCAGCTCCCAGTGGGTGATCGCCTCGCGGCCGTCCGGCCGGATCGCCATCTTGTCGCGCGACTGCGGATGGCGGCCGATCGGCTTGTCGATCGTCCCGCGCGGCCGGTCCGGCACGCCCCAGACGAAGGCGAGGTAGCCGCGCTCCAGCGGCCCGGTGCGGCCGTGGTCGGCGAACTGGCGCGACAGCGCGCGGTGCGCCTTGTCGGTCTTGGCGACCACCATCAGGCCGGTCGTGTCCTTGTCCAGCCGGTGGACGATGCCGGGCCGCGCCACCCCGCCGATGCCGGACAGGCTCTCGCCGCAATGGGCGACCAGCGCGTTGACGAGCGTGCCGCTCCAGTGCCCGGCGGCCGGGTGGACGACCAAGCCCGCCGGCTTGTCGATCACCAGGAGCTCGTCGTCCTCGAACACCACGTCGAGGGCGATCGCTTCCGGCTGCGGCTCCGGCGGCTCCGGCGGCGGCACCTTGACCAGCAGGCGCTCGTTCGCATTGACGCGCTGGCCGGGATCGCGGACTGTGCGGTCGCCGATGGCGACGTGGCCGCCCAGAATCAGGCTCTTGAGCCGGGAGCGCGAGTAATCGGCGAGGCGGGCGGCGAGCACACGGTCGAGTCGATCGCCGGCCTCGGCAGGCGCGACGACGACCGTCTCGTGGCGATCCCCTTCGGTCATGACCTCTCCGCACTCCTCCCGTGATTCGGCCGGCGCCGCCGGTGGACCCGACGACAAGCCGCTCGATCCCGAACAGGCGCGCTTCATGGCGCGCGTCAAGCTTCTGATGGCCCTCTCCGGCGTCGCCACGTTCCTGGGCATCGCCGTGGTGCTCGGAGTCGTGGGCTACCGCGTTTCAAAGAGCGGGGGAAGCACCGAAAGCGAGCTGACCGTCCAGCTTCCGAAGGGGAGCAGAATCACCGCCACGGCGGTCGCCGGCGAGCGCGTCGTGCTGACGATCGAATCACCCGCCGGCATCGAGATTCGCAGCTTCGACGCCCAGACCCTGAAGCCCGCCGGCCGCCTGCGCTTCGCCACCGAGCCGTGAGGCGAGGGCGTTTGGCGGACCTGCACCGGAGCGCTTGCGCTCGCGCTCGAAGGCGGCTATGTCCACCTCAACGCTCCCTTCGTCTAGCGGCCCAGGACGTCGCCCTCTCACGGCGAAAACAGGGGTTCGAGTCCCCTAGGGAGCGCCATCGGCCTTTAAGGCCTTGATCCTCCGAGAAATTCTGATCTATCAACGGCTTCGTCGGCCCGCTGCTACATGCACTTGCTACATGCAGGGCCGGGCGATGGGCTTCATGACGTACCTGATCCGCCGCGGATCGACGTGGCACTTCCGCTTCCGCCTTCCCGACGATCTCCGCGGCCATGCCGTCCCGGACCACTGGCCGAGCAATCTCGAGCCGCTGGTCAACCGGAAGCTCGGCCGGATCAAGCAGGAGATCACCGAGAGCCTCCGCACGGCCGAGAACTCGATCGCGAGGGCGCGGGCCGGCGTCCGGATCAGCGACACCGAGCTGCTCGTCCGCGAAGCTCGCCGGTTCCTGGCCGAGGGACCGGCGCTGACGATCCCCGAGGACGTGATCGAGTTCTTGGCGGAACGTCGGGCACAGGAGCTGATGGCGGCCGACGACGCGCTTCGGTCCAAGGGGCTCGGCCTCGACCTGGAGCCGGTGCGGGAGGCCGCGTTCGCGGACCTCGGCGTCCCCACCGACGAGCCCCCGTCCGAGCCGGCCGAGGCCCCGCCGCGTCGGGGGATGACCCGCGACGACCTCGGGCTGCTCACCTTCGCCGTCGACAGGTTCGGCAGTGAGCTTCGGCTCGCCGTCGCGCTGCGCCAGCCCCCCGACTGGGTCCGGTCCGCGGTCGACAAGGCGCTGTCCGAGCGCGGCATCGCCCTGCCGGCGGACGCCCCCGAGCGGGAGGCCCTGGACGTCGAGTTCCTCGCCGCCACCCAACGGGCGTTCGCCGCGCTCAAGAAGCGGAACGACGGGCACTTCGTCCCGACCCCGCCACCGCCGCCCGACCCGGCCGAGAAGCTCGGCCCCACGCTGTCCGACACCTTCGCGCAGTGGAAGGCCGGCACGTTGCTGCCCGGCATGAACGCGCCGCGCCAGAGTACCGCGGACGAGGCCGAGTTCTGCATCCGCCGCTTCCGCGAGATGCACGGCGATCCGCGCATCGGCGCGATCACGCGCGATCAGGCCCGGAGCTTCTGTGACGCCCTCTGGCGGCTGCCGACGCGGCTGCCGGCTCAGGTCGAAAGCCTGCCGCTTCCCGACATCCTCGCCCGCCGCGACCTCGTGGACTATCCGCGCCGGTCGTCAGGAACGCTCGGCAAGCACATCACCCTGATCACGGCCATCATCAACAAGGGCGCGAAGGCCTACGACCTCAAGTTCAACGGGTCTGGTTGGGCGAACCCCTTCGAAGGGCTGAAGCCCGAGAGCAATGGCGACGAGCGCGACCGCGACCCGTTCACGCCCGACGACTTGGCGACGATCTTCTCGTCGTCGATCTACACCGCGAACGAGCGCCCACGCGCAGGGCAGGGCGAGGCCGCGTTCTGGCTCCCGGTGCTCGCCGTCCTGACGAGCGCCCGCCTGTCGGAACTGGCGCAACTACAGGTCCGGGACGTCAGGCGCGACCCCGAGACCGGGATCGCCTTCCTCGACATCACCGACGAGCGCGGCAAGACGCTCAAGGCGAAGACCTCGAAGCGGCAAGTCCCGCTCCATCCGGTCCTCGGCGAGATCGGGTTCTTCGAGTTCCTGGAGGTGAGGCGGGCCGAGGCCGCGGACGACGCCGCACCACTGTTCCCCGGTCTGGAGCCGCGCGGCAAGAAGGCGGGCCGGTGGGGCGCGGCATGGTCGAAGTGGTTCAACCGTTGGCGCCGCGTCCACCTCAAGATCGTCGGGGAGGACGGCCGCAAGGACTTCCACTCGCTCCGGCACACCTTCAAGGACATGTGCCGGGCTGCCCGGATCGAGGAAGAGGTCCACGACGCCCTCAGCGGCCACAGCTTCAAGGGCGGTGGCAGGAGTGTCGGCCGACGCTACGGCAGCGGGGTTCCGCTGCAGGTCCTGGCGGATGCCGTCGCGAGCCTCAAGCCACCGAGCGCGATCGAGCGGCTGAGGTGGTCGCGACCTCTCCCTCGTGTCGCGAGGTGAGAAACGTGTCCTCGCTGTGGTGTTGACCGTGTTCAAAAACACAGATGGTCTCGCACCCCCGCCGAAAAAAAGGCGGGCCAACACGGTCTCGGGAGCTGACGGACGTGGGTGCGATCTCGCCGGATGTGCGCTCCAGGATGATGCGGAGCATCCGCAAGAAGGACACCGGTCCCGAGCGCGAAGTGCGGCGGGCGCTGAGGAAGCTCGGATACGGCTACCGGCTCCATGCGGCCGAACTTCCCGGTCATCCGGACATCGTGATGCGTGGTCGTCGCAAGGCGATCTTCGTTCACGGCTGCTTCTGGCATCAGCATGACGGATGCCGGCTCGCGAAGAAGCCGTCCGCTCGCCCCGAGTATTGGCTGCCCAAGCTCGCGCGGAACGTCGAGCGCGACCGCGCCGCCCTCAAGGCCCTGGCGGCGCTCGGGTGGACCTCGCTCGTCGTGTGGGAATGCGAGGTATCGTCCGAGGAAGGCCTGATCTGGCGCCTACAGGAGTTCCTCAGAGATGACGGCACCGCCTGACGGGGCTCGCTCCATTGCTCGGTAGCCCTTCCCCGTGCCCGGATGTGCGGCGTGGACGCCGCGCAGGGCGAGATACTTCCGAGGCATCGGAGCCGGCGTCTCGGCCGGCGGGATCGGGGCGGATGTCGCCGCGACCGCGAGCTTCAGCCGACCGCGGGGCGTGACGTCCAAGAGCTGCTCGGCAATCGAGCGGGCCAGCACCTCGGCCAGGAGCGACGGGACGGCATTGCCAAGTTGGCGGTGCGCATCCGCGTAGGTCCCGATCAGCTTCACGTCCGAGGGGAAGGTCTGCAGACGCGCCATCTCCTCGACGCTCAGGCGACGGTTTGCCCAGTGGAACGGACCCGTGGCTGGACCGGGCTGCGCCTGGATGGTCCAGGAGGGGGCGTTCTTCGCCAGCTTGAGCAGGAACGACCAGTATCGGCGGCGCCAGCCGAACAGAGGCTCACCACCGCCGCGTTCCGTGTGCCACAGGTAGTTCTGCCCCTCGGGGATCGTCGGCAGCAAGTCGGCCCACTTCCCCCGCAGGCGAAGGTCGTCTCCGGCCGAGACGCGCACCTTCCGCAGGGCGTCCCACGCGGTCAGATGCCTCCTCTGCCCCGTGTGCTCGGCTTGATCAGCAGCCGCATGCGTCGGAGAAGGGAACCGGAACTCTCGACCGTCCCTCGCGCCCACGATGAACATGCGTCGTCGAAGCTGAGGCACGCCGAAGTCCGCCGCATTCAGCACGGCCGTGTGTGCCCGGTACCGCGTCCGGCGACGGGTGTTGATCTCGTCCAGGCGAGCGTGGATGTACGTGAGGCCTTCATCTTTCCCGCGAAAGCCCAGGCCCTCCACGTTCTCCATCAGGAACGCGCGGGGCTGCGCCTCCTCCAGCACTCGGAGGTAGTTCTCGAGCGTCGACGCCCGCGGGTCTTCCAGTCGCTTGGTGGACCCCGTCGCCCAGAAGCCCGACTTGGAGAATGGCTGGCAGGGAGGGCCGCCGATCAGCACGTCGGCCTCGCCGCGCTTCAGGCCGGCGGTGCCGAGGATGTCGCGTGTGGCGACGTCGTTGATGTCCGCGCTGATGATTGGCCAGGATCGGCTGGCGTTGAGGGTCTTGGCGCAAACGCCATCAAGCTCGACGGCGGCGGTCGTTTCGAAGCCGGCCGCCTCGAACCCGTAGTCCAAGCCGCCGGCGCCGGTGTAGAGGCTGATCACCCGCAGCGGTTCCATCAGAGCCTCGTCATGGCTGCCGCTTCGAGCACCGGAACAGGGTTTGCGGTCCAGGCGTCGTCCACGCGGACGTTGTTGTTCAGCTTGCCGGGGCACTTTCGGTGCTCGGCCAGCCGGCTGGGCTGGATGTACTTGAACTCCCAGCTTTCCGTGACCGCGTGAAGGCAAGCGGCCAGGATGTTGAAGTCGGTCGGAGCATAGTACCGGGAGCAAGGATCGCTCTTCGACGCCCTTGTTCGTTGGAAGTCGAGCCGCGGAACGCCGAGCCTATCCGTCTCCCGCAGGACGTTCTTGCACTCGATCGTCAAGAACGGCCCGTCCTTGAGCCGCACACGGAGGTCCGGGGCTCCCTCGTCATCGATCCGCTCACAATGCGTGATGCCGGGTGTGCGCTTGAGCACGTCGGCAAGGTGCCTCTCCGCCACCCATCCTCGCACTGCCATCTTCAAGCGCCGAGCCGTCGCGATGAGATCGAGAATATCGTCGGAGCCCAGGTCCAGCTCCTTCGTGAGCGGGTGGCTTGCGATCTCCTCGACAGCTTCGGCTTCGCTCGGGGTCGTGGGGGCTCCGGTGAAGAGGCCCCGCTTCTGCGCCAGTAGCTGCCGGTTGCCAGGGTCGAGCCCTTGAGCGGCACGCTCGAACCGGATCAGGTCCAAGAGGTGCTCGGACGTGCCCCCGACGAGGACCTCGATCGGCTGGTCCTCGCGACCGACGCGGCTCCGCTCCCACGCATGCCATCCGGCCTTGCGGATCTGCTCAGCTTGGCTGTCCTTGTACTCGATGCGGATGAAGAACTTGGTGGGGTTGTGCATCTCCGGGTCGACGGCGACGAAGTGGCCGTCCTCCGGTGAGATGCCGAGAAAGATGGTGGTGTAGAGACCGAGCGGGTCCTGCCAGATGTCGTGGACGTTGTCGGCGAGCTTGCTGCCGTACTTCACCTGGAAGCTCCGCTCGTCCGTCGGCCGGTTCTTGGTCGGGGTCCGGGTCGCAAGGAACGCATACGCCACGACGCCCATCCGCTCGCCGCTGCGGGTCTCGAACGTGATGATGAATGGCGCTTGGTCGGGCTCCGAGCAGTAGATGATGCGGCAGCCCTCGCCTTCGAGCGCGTCGCGCATGAACCGGACCAGTGGCTCCCGGTCGGCGCGTTGGACGCGGTATGTGCGTGGGCTACGGAACACGGCTCATCATCCTCGCCGGCCTTGTACACGAGTCGTTCGTGTCGGGAAGGGATGGCCGATTGTGGGGGCGCCGGAAGCCCGCAGCAAGCCCCGCGGGGGCTTGCGGGGACGAGCTGTGCCGACCGGTGCCCGCAGAAATGACGCCACGGCGCCTAAGCGGCGGCGCCCCTGGCTTCCCACTGGGCCAACACCCTCTCCGCGTCCGCCGGGTCGTTCTTGATCCTGTAGACGGTCTGTCGGCTCAGGCCGGTGGTCTTGGCGACGCGGGTGATCTCGACGCCCTGCCCGAGCAGGTCCCGGACCTCGGCGAACTGCTTCCGGGTGTAGCTCGGCTTCCGGCCGAGGTAGCGGTGATCCTCTCGGCCCTTCGCGGCCTCGATGCCGGCCCGCTGGGCTTCCTTGATCGCCTCGGCGTTCGCCTGTGCGGTCGCGGCCATGAAGGCGATCAGCGCGTCCCGCACGGCCTGTTGCATCGGGTCCGTGGTGGCGCCGTCGAAGGTCAGGTTGTTGATGACGGTGCGGATGACGACGCCACGGCGCATGAAGTCCCGGATGGTGTCGCAGACGTCGGCGTAGTTCCGCCCGAGCCGGTCGACCCACCGCACCACCAGGACGTCGCCGGCCCGGAGCATGTCGAACAGCCGCCGCCCCTGCGGACGATCGCGCAGCCGAGTGCTGATCCCGGAGACGCCATGATCGGCGACGACCTCGTCGATCTTGAACCCGGCCGCCTCGGCGTGGGCTCGCTGGTGGTCGAGGGTCTGCTCGGCGGTCGAGACGCGGGCGTAGAGGATGGTGGACATGGCAGGCTCCGAGACGTCCGTACGGGTCACGTCCGCACAGTAGCCTGTCCGTAGATCGATTTCAACCCGTACGGACGCCGGAAACGAGCACCTCCGCGACGTCCGCGAGGGTATACCCTTGGGGACATTTCGGCGTGATTGTCGCGGGCCCTGCGGTGCCGTATCTCAGGCGCAACCTGGGGAATGCCAGATGATGCGCCTTGCCGTCCTAGTCGCGATCTCCGTCGTTGCGGGCTCCACCGCCGAAGCGGAGACGTTTTCGATCCGATGCACTCACTCCAAGTTCACGGCACCAAGGTTCTCGCCCTATCACGCGACCTTCGATCTCGACGCGAAGCTGATCCTCTTCGAGCCCGCCACCGGACAAGCTCGCCCGGCCACGATCCGAAGCTCGGACGACCAGAAGGTCTTGTTTTCGGTCCACGGCGACGGTGGTGACCTGGAGTTGACGTGGGACCGATCCGAGAACGTATTGGTGTGGCCAGGTTTCATTGGCGACGAGCTGAGACCAGCGCTTCGGCACGTTTGCGAGATCACCGAGACGAGGACCATGGTCTCGGGGCGCGACGACGTGCCAGGGCGTGCCGAAGATGGGATGCCCCCGTTCTCCCTTCGCTGCCACGGGGACCAGGGCCCGTTCTTCTTCACCTTCGATCCGCGGACCAGGAAGGCGTTGATGGAAGGCTACCACTACGGCGGAGCCTATGCAGGAACGATCCGGGAGGCCGACGCCGAGAACGTGGCGTTTTCTCTCGACACCCTCGGATTGAGTGGTTCTTGGCGCCGACGCGACCGAACGCTGACGATGACGGGATATAGCGATGATCCGGCCCGTCGGGCCACGGCCGAATGCAATGAGATCGGTGTCCGCTCGATCATGCACGTCTTGTGTGCGGGGCCTGGTCGGGTCCGAGCGGAGCTGTGCAAATGACACTCGCACGGCCTCTCAGCCCGATAGACGATGTCGCTTAGGGGCAGACCCTCAACACGGGGAGGCTCGACCAGCGGGTCCGGGCTGACGTGCTGTCCGGGCAGTAGATCAACAATCCACCGCGTCCACCGGTTTGTTCGTTTGGGCCGGGCGGGGGGACTTGGCGAGGCGGCGCGGATCGAGGGGGCGGCTCGGAAATTGTCGCCAAAACATGCCGGGCCGTTTCCCCACGGGTCCCATCCGCGGGTCCCCCGGCGCTCTGCTACGCTCCCGGATGGCCGTGAACGGACGCGCTCCGATCGGCGGTGAAGCCGGCCGGGCAGACGTGAAATCGTCCTCGGGCGCGGGGCAGATAACGTATTGTGTAGTCAATGAAAAATGCCGGCGTTCAGCGTTCACGGCCTATGAAGAACATGAACGGTGAAGCGTCGGGCAAGGCGAAGCACCAAGGTGACTTCTTGGGGCGACTGTGACCGCCGTGAACGCGCCGGCCGGGGCGGGTGTCGGACCCGCTGTCTCCCGGTCGGTCGCGTGGTCGCTCAGAAGTCGTTGTGTGCGTCGTCCTCGTCGGCCTCCGCGACATCGGGGAAGGCGTCCAGGCCGCTCTCGCTCGCCCGCGCCGCCTCCACGCATCGCTTCCAGTCCGGCGCCTTGATGAGCCCGCGGGCGATGGCGGTGTTCTTCAGGCCCGACAGCTTGCCGGTCGACACGCCCAAGGCCTTCGCGAGGTCCGCGTCACGTCCGTAGCGGCAGGTCTTCACCAGGGTGACGACCCGCCCCAGCTCGGCGTCCTCGCTCTCCTTCCACCGCCACCGCAGCGTCCCGTCGGCGGCCTCTTCCAGCCACGCACTGGTCTCCACGATGGTGTCGTTCCGGCGCCCGCGGAACTTCGTGAACGCCAGATCGAAGGCGGCTGTGTACCGGGACGCGACGCCACTGTTCGCCTTGAGGCCGATGATCGCCTCGAAGGTCGTCGCGATCTTCGACGACCCGCGGTAGCTCTCGCCGCCCTTGTTGGAGTGGTGGACCAGGATGGTGGCGATCCCCGCCTGCTTCATGCGGAGCAGGAAGGTCAGCACCGGGTTCATCGCCCCGGCGTCGTTCTCGTCGTCGACCCCGGCGAGGACCGAGAAGTTGTCGAGGATCACGAGGTCCGCCTTCATGCCGCGGGCGCGGGCATAGATCGTCTGCTGCCCTTCCGGCGTGGCGATGTCCGGGAACGACGCCTCCGGGTCCTGATGACTGCGCACCAGGAGCCGCAGGTTCTTCGCCGCCGCGTCCACGTCCAGGCCCTCGACGGCGTCCTTCAGGACCACGAGGCGGTCCTTCAGGTCCGCCAGCGCCATCTCACCGTCCACGTAGAGGACGCGGAAGGGGTGCGGCGCCTTCCATCCGAGGAACTTGCCGCCGCCGGCCGCCGCGAGCGCGATCGACAGGGCCGCCATGGTCTTGCCGACGCCGGGCGCCGCCCAGAGCATCAGGCTCTCGCCCTGCTTCATCAGCGGGTCGAGGATGTAGTCGCGGACCGGGAGGTCCACGCTCAGCAGGTCACCGAGGGACAGCGAGCGAAGGCGAGCGCCATCGTCCGCCCCACGGTCATTCCGTTGGGTCATGTTCACCTGTTCGAGGTTGAGGTGGTGGTCGCCAAGCGGCCGGCCGAGCCCGTGAACGGGCAGGGCGGACCGATCTAGGCTGTTAGTGTCCCAATTGCCATTCTGGGCTGCGGGGCGAGATTGTGCTGCCGAGAGTTGAGCGTTCCAGGCTGCTATTGTAGGCCCGATTGATCGGCGGCCGGGCGGAGGCCGGGCCGGTCCACACGGTCCACGTTTATGCTGTTGCTCACCCTTCTGCGCCGCTCGGCTTCGGGCGGCACGAGGCGGGTCCGACGTAGGCTATTACGCAACCTGATTACTTTAGGTCGTGGCGCCGGTTCTCTCCCGGATCGGTCGAGCGCCCCGGTCTAGCCTATTACTCACCCGGTTTCGCCAGTCGCGGTCGCGCCCACCTCCACGGTCGCCGGGTCGGCGCCCGCCAGGACGTAGCCGCCCGTCTTGCGGATCGCCGGCAGCACCTCGCGGGTCACCCAGTCCTTGAAGGGGGCGGCGGTCGGCGCGTCGGACCGCAGGATGAGCTTGTAGAGCCCACTCTCGGACACGGCCGTCGCGCCGAGCCCCCGCAAACCCCGTACCTGAGACGGGGTAACGCCCCGCCTCTCGTCGGCGTCCAGCTTCCGGGTGTGGGTGTTCGTTCCCTTCTCCAGTCCGAGACCCAGCGCCGCGCACACATCCGTCGCCAGGAACCAGGGCGCCCCGTCGAGGGTCACCACGCGGACCTTGTGGGTGGTCTCCAGCCCGTCGATCCGCGTGGTAGCGCGTTGGGCGTTCCGTCAAGGCCCACCACCCGCAGAATGCCGATGATCTCCTGTCCCCGGAACCGGACGCTCAGGTTGTAACCCCCAGGTCAGGCCTGGGGGAAACGAGGGCGGGAGGGGCGCTAGACCCACGGTCCATTCGTGGGGCTTCCCAGACATACCTCGATGCGATGAGCTGCACGCGGAGCGTTGCCGCCTTGCGTTCAATGTCGCTCGTCAGCCGTTGCTTCCTGTCCACCGGTTTGCTACATGGACGCCACCGGCCGACTTGCCGTGCGATCGGAAAAGTCTCTTCCGTTCAATGCCTTGTGGTCCATGGCGCGGCGCGATCCGCCGTTTCCCCTAGGGAGCGCCATCGGCCTTCAAGGCCTTGATCCTCCTGAAAATATTCTACGTCCGCCGCGCCCTCGTGGTTGCGCTTCGTCCGCGTCGGTTTGGGCGCTCGCGTGACCGCGCCTCACCGCCCGCCGAGTTGCTCCGCGAAGAAGTTTCGCGCCGTCGCGATGGCGTCGGCGCGCGCGGCTGCGTTGGCCGGAATGTTCTGGCGGGTGCGGCCGGGGTCGTCGAAATCGTGGGTCGCGCCCGGATAGAGGGTCAGCGTGATGTCCCCGCCGGCGGCGCGGCTCCGCTCCACCAGGGTGACGCACCGTTTCGGCGAGACGTCCTCGTCGGCGTCGCCGATCAGAACCCGGACGGGCGCGTACGGCCGAAGGCCGGCCTTGAAGGCGCCCATCAGGCCGCAGCCGGGATAGAACACCAGCGCGGCCCGGAACCCGGTCGCCGGCGTCGCCGCGGTCCGGCTCGGCCCGGCGTCTTGCGGCCCGGCGCCTCGCGGCGAGGGAGCCTGCGGCCCGTACCCGCGCGGGCGAGCGCCCTGCGGCCCGACCTCTCGCGGCTCCGCCCCGCGAGGCGCGGCCGCCATCGCGGCCAGCACGGCGCTGCCGCCGTTCGACCAGCCCTGCAGGCCGATGCGATCGGCGATCACGTCGTCCCGGCCGCGCAGCCAGGCGAGCGCCCCGTAGGCGTCGAGCGGCCGCACCGTCACCTCGTTCACCTCGGCCGGCCGCTGCGCATGCGTGCCGCGGGCGAAGCCGGCCGGAAAGCCGCGCGGCCCGAAGCCGTCGACCAGCACGGCGACATAGCCTTGCGCGGCCCAGAACCGGCCCCAGAAGGCGTGCCGCCGCGACAGGGTCGAAGCGTCGTAGCGACCCGCGGCGCGCGACGAGTAGGCGCCGCCGCGGCCGTGCATCATCACCACGGCGGGACGGCGGCCGTCGCCGGCCGGCGCGAACAGCCAGCCGACCAGGG
>NZ_NHSK01000060.1 GCF_016653355.1 Rhodoplanes elegans
GGTGTCGCCACGCGGACCCGGCGTGCCGCGGGCGCCACGGGCGGCGCGCTCGCGTCGCTCCTCCTCGGAGGGCGCACGCGGCGTGATCGGGCCGGAGAAGTCGCAGCCGGCCTCCTCGGCGAGCCGCGGTTCCGCCGCCGCGACCGCGACGAGCCGTTGGAGCCGCCGGTCGGCCGGCCGCGTCGCGGCCACGCCTGGCGCTCGGAGGATTCGCCGCTGCGCACCCACTACAAGGGCGAGCGCAGCGAGACCGGCAAGCCGTCGCGCGAGGAGCCGACCGGCCCGAAGCGGGCCGGCCTCCTGACCGATCGCAAGGGCCGCAAGGTGCTGGTCGAGCGCTTCGGCGAGGCGAAGCCCGAGGCGGCCGAGCCGCCCAAGCGCGCCTTCCGCGGCAAGCCGGCCGGCGCCCGGCCCGCGGGCGGAAAGCCGTTCCGCGAGCGCAGCGGGGACGACCGTCCGCGCCGCGACCGCGCCGAGGGAGACCGCCCCTTCCGGGCGCGCGCCGAGGGCGACCGGCCATTCCGATCCCGCACCGAGGGCGACCGCCCGTTCCGGGCTCGCCCCGAAGGCGACCGCCCGTTCCGCGCCAAGCGGGCCGAGGGCGATCGCCCCTTCCGCGAACGTCCCGCCGGCGACAAGCCGTTCCGCAAGCGCAGCGACGGTGATCGGCCGCAGGGCGACCGCCCGTTCCGGGCCCGCGCCGAGGGCGATCGCCCCTTCCGCGAACGTCCCGCCGGCGACAAGCCGTTCCGCAAGCGCAGCGACGGCGATCGTCCGCAGGGCGACCGGCCCTTCCGGGCCCGCCCCGAAGGCGATCGTCCGTTCCGCCCCAAGCGCGCCGAGGGGGACCGGCCCTTCCGCGAGCGCAGTGAGGGCGATCGCCCGTTCCGCGAGCGGAGCGAAGGCGATCGCCCGCAGGGCGACCGACCGTTCCGGGCGCGGTCCGAGGGCGGCAAGCCGTTTCGCGACAAGCCGGCCGGTGACCGGCCGTTCCGGCCCCGCGGCGAAGGCGGCGGAAAGCCGTTCGGCGAACGCAAATCGTTCGGCGACCGCAAGCCCGGTGGCTTCAAGGGGGGTGGCTTCAAGGGCGGCGGCGGTAAGCCGGGTGGCCGGCCTTCCGGCGGTCGCCCCTCGGGCGGGAAGCCCGGCGGCTTCAAGCCGGGCGGCCGCGGGCCGCGTCCGTCGGGCTCTCGCCCGTCAGGGCCGCGGGGCGGCTGATGCGCATCGTCGGCGGCCGGCTGCGCGGGCGCGTGCTCGCAGGTCCGCGCTCGGCCGCGATCCGGCCGACCGCCGACCGCCTGCGCGAGTCGCTGTTCAACATCCTGGTGCACGCCTACGGCGACCCGGTCGCGGACGCCCGCGTCCTCGATCTGTTCGCCGGCACGGGCGCGCTCGGGCTGGAGGCGACCTCGCGGGGCGCCGCATTCACGCTGTTCGTCGACGACGGCGCCGAGGCGCGCGCCCTGATCCGCCAGAACGTCGAAAACCTCGGGCTCGGCGGGGTCACGAAGATCTATCGCCGGGATGCGACCAAGCTCGGCATCGCCCACCCGATGCCGCCCTTCTCGCTGGTGTTCCTCGATCCGCCCTACGGCCGCGGCCTCGCCGTGCCGGCCCTGACCGCCGCCCGCGACGGCGCTTGGCTCCAGCCGGGCGCCCTGATGGTGGTGGAAGACTCGGCCGACGCCCCCCTGCCGGCGATCGACGGCTTCGAGGAGCTGGAACGCCGCGTCTACGACGACACCGCCGTGACGTTTCTCAGGGCGGGGTGAGCCCGGTTTCTCGGGACGGGCCGAGCCCGCGACCGGTCCGGCGCGCGCGCGGAACCACGCAGACGATAATCACCAGCAGCGGGATCGCGAGCGCCGTCCAGGACACGGCCCACCAGACGCCACCCTCACCGACGAGGGCGGCGAGAAGCCCGACCATGGTGGACGCGGCCAGCGCGACCGGCCACCGCCACTGCCGCCCGGCCCCGACGATCGCTCGTCTCATTCCCCGGCCTCGACCAGCTCGGGCGCGGCCGCACGGTCCCGGCGTGCCGCCGCGTCGCCCGGCGCCCGCCCTCGTCCGGGCCACCAGAGATACAGCCCGCTGATCAGCACCACGATGGTCGCGACGTCGAAGAGCGCCCAGATGATCTTCAGCGGCAGCCCGCCATAGTCGCCGAAATGCAGCGGTTGCGACATGAACAGCATCGTCGCGTACCAGGGCATGTCGCGCACCGCGACCACGTGCCCGGTCGTCGCGTCGGCCAGCGCCGGTTTGAGGATGCGGCTGGTGATCGGCGTGTCGCCGGTCAGGAAGATCGCGACGTGAGAGGCGGTCGAGAACGGCGTTCCCGGAAACGCGACCGTGGTGATCGCCATGCCGGGCACGGCGGCGCGAACATTGCGCAGCAGCGCATCGACCGAAGTGCGTTGTCCTTGGGCCCGCTCGCCCTCGGCCGGAGCCGGAGCCGGCTCGGCCTGAGCCGCCATCTCGACGAGCTGACCGGCCTGCCAGGCGAGCTCGATCGGCGCCGCGAGCGTGTTGATCACGCCGGTGAGGGAGACCACGCCGAACCACGCCAGCGTGACGATTCCCAGGAGATTGTGCAGGTCGAGCCACTTCAGGCGGCGACTCCCGTCGTGGCGGACCGTGCCGAAAGCGATGCGGCGGGTGAACGGCCCGTAGAGCACGACGCCCGACACGATCGCGACGACCAGCAAAAGCCCCATGCCGCCGAGGAAGAGCGTGCCGGGCACGCCGGCGAACAGATCGAGATGCAGGCGCAACATGACGTTCATGAAGCCCTGGTTGGGCTGCGAGACGTCGAGCGCCGCGCCGGTGCGGGTGTCGAACACGAGATAATGGAACGCCGCCGGGTCCGTCGTCATGCTCGGCGCGGTCGGCACCTTGACGATCGGCTTGGCCCGATCGAAGAACAGGTACGGCACGACATGGCCCGGCCGTGCCGCCATGGCCTGCGCGATCATCGCGTCGACCGAGGCGGGCGGCAGATCGGCCGGCATCTCGGCGAGCCGCGGGTTCGGCCCGAGCTCGTCGTGAAAGACGAGCGGCAGCCCGGTCAGGCACAGGAGCAGCGCGAAGACCGTGCAGATCAGGCTGCTCCAGCGATGAACCCACGACCAGGCCCGAACCGTGCGCGGCGTCATCGCGGCCGCTCCGGTCGGCGGCCGAACCGCTGGTGGCGCATCCTCACCATCGGTAGCGCAGCCCGGCCAGGATCAGCCTGCGGTTCGCGAACTGACAGTAATAGTTCGACGAGCAGCTCGAGTAGTACTCCTTGTCGAACAGATTGGTGACGTTGAGCGTGAGTTCGGCGCCCTTCAGCTCGGGCCGGAAGTTCTTCAGGTCGTAGCGCATCGCCGCGTCGACGACCGTGTAGCCCGGGTTCTCGATCATGTTGGCGTCGTCCGCGAAGGTCGGGCCGACACGACGCACGCCGCCGCCGAGCGTGAGACCGGTGAGCCCGCCCGCCTTGATCGTGTAGTTCATCCAGATCGAGCCGAAATAGTCGGGCACGGCCTGCGGACGGTTGCCGATCACGCTCGCGGTGGCCGATTCCGTGACCCGCGTGTCGAGAAAGGTCAGCGCGCCGATCAGCTCCAGGCTGTCGGTCACGTTGCCGCGTGCCTCGAGCTCGATGCCCTGCGAGCGGACCTCGCCCTGCTGAACGTTGAAGCCGGTCACGGCGGACGGCGTCAGGACGTTCTTCTGGCGGATGTCGAAGGCCGATGCCGTCAAGAGGATCGGGAGCGCGGCGGGCTGGTACTTGATGCCCACCTCGTACTGCTCGCCCGTCGTCGGCACGAAGGGCGCCCCGTCGACGCCGACGCCGATCACCGGCTCGAACGAGGTCGAGTAGCTCACATAGGGCGCGATCCCGTTGTCGAACAGATAGAGAAGACCGGCCCGGTACGTAGTCTTGTCGGCCGACTGGTCGCTGCTGGTGGAGGCGAGCCGGTTGTCGGTGCTCTGCTTCGTCCAGTCGTGCCGGACCCCGAGCGTGGCGCGCCAGCCGCCGAGACTGATCTGATCCTGGACGTAGACGCCGGTCTGGCTCAGCGTCTGGTCGTTGTCGATGTAGGTCGCAAGCGCCCCGACAGGCTGATAGTAGAGCGGGTTGGTGACGGCGAGCGAGGTCGCCCCGCCGAGCTTGTAGATCCAGCTGCTGCTGCTGTTCTGATAATCGACGCCGGTGAGGATCTTGTGCTTCACCGGGCCGGTGGCCACGTCGAACTGCAGGCGATTGTCGGTCGACACCCCGTCGACCGCCTCGATCGAACGCACCGCCCAGCGCGGCAGGATGCCGGTCGCGGAGAGCGGACCATTCATCTGCAGCGACTGCATGTCGATGTCGACATGGGAGTAGCGCAGGCCGGAATGGACGCTGACGACATCGTTGAACCGGTGGTCGAACTTGTAGCCGATGCCGTACTGCTCGCGCTTGAAGGCGTCGAATCCCGGATCGCCGACATTGAGCGTCGAATTGAGGAACGGCCGATACTGCGCCGGCGCCAGGAAGGTCGGATAGAGCGAGTTGAAGTAGCCGCCCTCCGGATCGCGCTGATAGTAGCTCAGGATCGTCAGCCGCGTGTCGGCGTCGGGCGCCCAGGTCAGGGCCGGCGCGACGGCGACGCGCTTCTCGTCGACGTCGTCGTAGCGCGTGCCCGACGACCGGCCGATCGCGGTCAGGCTGTAGAGCCAGTGCCCCTCCTTGTCGATCGCGCCCTGGCTCGTCACGCCCGACTGGATGCGCCCGTGCGAGCCGCCCTCGAGCCGCACCTCGTTGTAGGGCGTCGCACTCGGCATCCGGCTGATCTGATCGACGATGCCCCCCGGGCTGGTCTGGCCGTAGAGCAACGCCGACGGACCTTTCAGCACCTCGACCCGATCGAGCAGGAACGGATCGATCGCCGTATTGGCGAAGGCCTGGCCACGCGGCAGCTTAAGGCCGTCGAGAAAGCCGACATAGTTGGTCGACGTGCCGAAGCCGCCGAAGCCGCGGATGAACACGCTGTCGTAGCGCGCGTTGGTGTCGGCATCGGACAGCACGCCGGACGTGTAGCGCAGCGCGTTGCCGACCGTCTGGGCGTTCTGGTCGTCGATCTGACGGCGCGTCACGATCGAGATCGACTGCGGCGTCTCGACCACCGGCGTGTCGGTCTTGGTCGCCGCCGACGAGGTCTTGTCGAGATAGCTGTCGCGCGTGTCGGTCGTGCGGCGGTCGGCGTCCACGACGATCGGCTGCAGCGCCGTCTCGGCCGACGCGGCGCTCTGCGCCCTCGCCTCGCCGACGCCGGCCGTCGCGGCGGCGAGCGCCGCACACATCACCACTGCACGATCGATCGCCATCTCGACACCCGTTCACCGTCACCTTGCCCGACAGCGACGACGAATAAACGGGACGGGACCGTCCTGTCCAGATGCGTTGCCATCCGGCAGGCAAACATGTAATTGGAATAATTCGAGAATTGCTTCGGCCAACAGAGCTTGACGAGCATGCCGCGTTCAGTGAACGAGCCCGAGCCGGAGAGGCGCGATCCGCGGATTCGCGCGCAGGACAAAGCGATGGAGCGGCGGACAGGACGTCCCTTCAAGGCCGACGGCGAGGCGAAATCGGTGCGCATCATCGAGACCGCGTCGCGCCTGTTCGCCGAGCAGGGCTATGCGGCGACCTCGGTCGAGCAGGTCGTCGCCGCCTGCGGGGTCGGCAAGGATACGGTCTATCGCCGCTTTCCCTCCAAGCTCGCGCTGTTCGAAGGCGTCGTCGATCACGCCCGCAAGAAGACCCAGGCGCGCTTCCAGGCGACCGTGGCGGCGCAGACCGGCGACGTGATGAGCCGCCTGCGCGCCGCCGCGCGCTGGCTCCTGTCGACCAATCTCGATCCGACCCTGATCGCCTTCCAGCGCATCGCGCTGAGCGAGGCCTTGGTGGTCGGACAGGCCGTCGCGAACAATCCGCACGATCCGATCATGGATCGGATCGTCGCGCTGATCGCGGAGGCGCAGGCGGCCGGGGCGCTCGGTGCCGGGGACGTGCGATTCCTGGCCGGCCAGATGCTGAACTGCATCGCGGTGGGACCGACCGTCGACGCCATGCTCGGGCGCTCGACCTATGCCACCACCCGCGCCCAGAACGCCTATTTCGAGAAGGCCTGGGCGCTGTTCCTCGACGGCGCGCGGGCGCGGCCCTGACGATTCGGGACGACCGCGGGGGCGATCATTCGCTGGCGTCGCCCAGCTCGGACATCATCGCGTCGATGACCGGGGCGAGCCGAGGGAGCTCCTCGGTGACGACGCGCCACAGGACGCGCGTTTCGACACGCTGGTACTCGTGCCGCAGGATGTTGGCCATGCCCCGGATGGCGTGCCACTCGATCTCCGGATGACGATCCGTCAACGCCGGCGGCAACGCCTTCACGGCTTCCGCGATGACCAGGATGGCCCGTTCGGTCGTCCGCACCATCTAATACGTGGACGCGAACGAAGCGTAGTCCGTACCCGACAACGCGGACCGCAGATTGACGATCTCGTCGCGGATATGGAGTAGCCGCGCCAGCGGCGACCGGCTCGCCCCCATCAGAACACCCGAACGGCGTCGCTTTCCACGGCATCGCGGACATAGGGCGACAGACCCGCCCGCGTCCCGTAGCCGATCTCCCGCCCGGGAAGTGCGCGCGAGATCACGTCATACGCCCCAGTGAAGTTCGCGAGGGCGTAGAAGTTGTCGCTCGCCGGCTCGACGAACACGTCGACATCGGACGCGTCGGTCGCCTCGCCGCGCGCGAACGAGCCGAACAGGTACAAGGCCGCGACACCGCGGTCCCGCAGTTCCGGCTCGACCGACTTCAGCCTCGCGATGACATCGTCCCTGGTCATGCCCGCAAGCCTAGCGCGTTTCCGGGCGGTCGTCAGGACCGCCCGGACCGTCGGCGTTGCCCTACTCCACCTTCAGGCCGGCGGCCTTGATGGCCGGGGCCCAGCGGTCGATCTCGGACTTCACGTATTTGGCGAGGTAGTCCGGCCCGCGGCGCTCGGGCGGAACGATCGACAGGCCGAGCTCGTCGAGACGCTTCCTCACGGTCGGATCGTCGAGCGTCTGGTTCACGGCGGCGACCAGCTTCTTCACGATCGGCTCGGGCGTGCCCTTGGGCAGGAAGATGGCGTTCCAGGCATCGGCCTCGACGCCCGGCAGCCCCGCCTCGGTGGCGGTCGGCACCTCGGGCAGCAGCGGCGAGCGGGTGCCCGACAGCACGGCGAGCGCCTTGACGTTCTTCTGCGTCACCTGCGGCACCGCGGTCTGGATCGAATCGCACATGTAGTCCGTGCGGCCACCGATCACGTCCTGCATGGCGGGCGCGGCCCCGCGATACGGCACGTGCGTCACCGTCACGCCCATCGCCTGGTTGACCAGCAGGCACGGGATATGGGTCGCCGAGCCGAGCCCGCCGGAGCCGAAGCTCATGGTGGCGTGGTTCGCCTTGGCGAAGGCGACGAAGCCCTTGAGATCGTCGGCCGGCAGGGTCGGCCGGACGACCAGCAGGCGCGGCGACTCGGTCGTCAGCCCGACCGGCTGGAAGTCGGCGACCGGATCGTAGAGCGGCTTGGCATACAGGGTCGGATGATAGGCATGGGTGCCGACATTGCCCATTACGAAGATGTAGCCGTCCGGCGCGCCGCGGGCGATGCGCTGCGCGCCGAGCGCCCCGCCGCCGCCGCCGACATTCTCGACCACCACGGTCTGGCCGAGGATCTCGCCGAGCTTCTGGGCCTGCACGCGGGCGATCACGTCGATCGGCCCACCGGCCAGGAACGGCACGATCAGGGTGACGGGCCGGGTCGGCCAGGCGGCGGCGTCCTGGGCGGCCGCCGGCCCGCCGGCGACGGCGAGCGCCAGCCCGGCGATCGCCAGCACGGCCGAGGAGAGGGATCGTCTCATGCGAAGCTCCGTTGCGATGGTGTCGTTCGAAGGATCAGAGGGCCGCGCTCCAGGGGAGGAGCACCTCGCGGTAGCCGGTGCCGCTGCGCTCGACATGCGCCAACGCCGGGAACGGATAGTGGAAACCCTGCACCGGCATGCGTTCGGCGACCAGCATCTCGTAGACCTTGCGCCGCGTCGCCTCCGCCGCCACCGGGTCCACGTCCAGCATGAAATGCCAGCCGGGATTGCGGGCGAACAGGAACGGCGCGTGGGTGACGTCGCCCTGTATATAAACCTGCTTGCCGCCGGAGGCGAGCACCAGCGACGTGTGGCCCGGCGTGTGCCCCGGGGTGCCGACCGCGACGAGGCCGGGCAGCACCTCCTTGTCCCACTCGTAGGTGCGCAGCCGCTCGGCGATGCCGCCCGCGAGCACCCGGCGGACGTTCCTGGCGCCGTCCGGCACCCGCGGATTCCGGGCGCGGCCGATCTCGCCCTCGTCGGTCCAGAAGGCGTGCTCGCGGGCCGGCGCCAACACCTCGGCATTGGGGAACGCCACCGTCCCGTCGGCGCGCACGAGCCCGTTGATGTGGTCGCCGTGAAAATGCGTCAGCACCACGGCGTCGATCTGCTCCGGCGCGATGCCGGCGGCCGCCAGCGTCTGCATCAGGCGGCCGTTGAGGCCGTTGCTCGCCTTGAACGCCGCCTCGCCCGTGCCGGTGTCGACCAGCACCAGCTTCGCGCCCGTGTTGATCAGGATCGGGTTGTAAGGGCCGGCATAGACGTCCGGATTCATGAAGGCCGCCGCGAGTGCCGCCTGCACGTCGGCCTTGCTCGCGTTGAGCACGAAGCCGTCGCCGATCGGCATGCGGCTGACGCCGTCGTTGAGCACCGTCACCTGCACGCTGCCGAGATTGTAGCGGTAGAAGCCGGGCGCCTGGACCGCGGCCGGCGGGGCGGCGGCGCCGGCCGGCGACACCCCGGTCGCGGCGGCGGCTGCGACGACCGCAGCCGAGCCGAGCACGGCGCGGCGGGTCGGGGCGGATCGGGACGCGGCGAACGGAGACGGCGACGTCATGCGGAGCTCCCGGGAGAGGGCGCGGCCGGGCCGGCGCGCGGCGGAGGGAGGGCGACTGTAGGGGCGGCTTGTGTATTTGTGAAATCGATCCTATCAATCGACACCATTCACCGGATGAATATGGAAGCCGCCGTGCCGCGCGCCGATTTCGACCTCAACCTGTTGCGGGTTCTCGACGTGCTGCTGGCCGAGCGCAGCGTGACGCGAGCCGGCGACGCGCTGGCGCGCTCGCAACCGGCCGTCTCCAATGCGCTCGCCCGCCTGCGCGCCGCGCTCGGCGACGAGCTCCTGGCGCGTGGCCCCGACGGCCTCGTCCCCACGCCGCGGGCGAAAGCACTGCGCGCACCGCTGCGCGAGGCGATGGCGCTGGTCGACGAGATCCTGTCCGAAGGCGTCTTCGATCCGGCGGCCGCGACCGACGTGTTCCGCATCAGCACGCCCGACCGCCAGAGCCTCGCCGTGGTGCCGGCGCTGGTCGAACGGCTGCAGCGCTTCGCCCCGCAGGCCGCCCTCCACGTGATGACGGCCGATCGCCAGCACGCGCTCGATCTCCTGGAGCAGGATCGCACCGATCTCGCCATCGGCTCGATCGACGTCACGCCCAGGCATCTTCGCCACGAGCATCTGATCGACGAGACGCTGCACTGCGTGCTGCGCCCCGATCACCCGCTGATCCGCCGCAAGGCGCGGCTCGACATCGACGGCCTGCTCGCCTATCCGCACGTCGTGGTCAGCGCGACGGGCGCCCGCACCGCAATCTTCGACGATCTGCTCACGACGCACGGGCACGCCCGCCGGGCGCTCGTCACGGTGTCGAACTTCACCGCGGTGCCGCAGCTCCTCGCCGGCTCGGACATGATCGGCGTGTTCACCCAGCTCGCCGCCGACGTTTTCCGGCGCCGCTTCGGCCTCGCCACCCGGCCGGTACCGCTCGACGTCGGGCGTCTCGCGATCCGCATGGTCTGGCACGCCCGCCACGACCGCGACCAGGCGCACGCCTGGCTCCGTGATCAGATCAGGGCCGTGTATCGCGAGGTGGCGAAGTGAGGAGAGGCGCGCTGCGTCCACCTCCGTCCTCACCCTGAGGAGCCCGCGCAGCGGGCGTCTCGAAGGGCGAGGACGGCCCCGGAGAGCGCCGCGGCCACATGGTTCGAGACGCGGCTTTCAGCCGCTCCTCACCATGAGGTGCGAGGGGGTGCCGCCTGGCATCCGTCACTTCCGCCCGAACAGGCGCTCGATGTCGGCGAGCTTCAGCTCGACATAGGTGGGGCGGCCGTGGTTGCACTGGCCGGCATTCGGGGTCTGTTCCATCTCGCGCAAGAGCGCGTTCATCTCCTCCGGCTTGAGCCGGCGCCCGGCCCGCACCGAGCCGTGGCACGCCATCGTCGCGGCGACGTGCAGGAGGCGGCGCTCCAGCGGCAGCGTCGTGTCCCATTCGGCGAGATGCTCGGCGAGATCGCGCACCAGCGCGCCGACGTCGAGCCGGCCGAGCAGGCCCGGCGTCTCGCGCACCGCGACGGCGCCGGGGCCGAACGCCTCCAGCACCAGGCCGAAGCCGGCGAGCTCGTCGGCGCGGGCGACGAGGCGGTCGACGTCGGCCTCGTCGAGCTCGACCACCTCGGGGATCAGCAGGAGCTGGCGGGCGATACCGCCCGCCGCCAGCGCCGCCTTCATGCGCTCGTAGACGATGCGCTCGTGGGCGGCGTGCTGGTCGACGATGACGATGCCGTCGCGGGTCTGGGCAACGATGTAGTTTTCGTGGAGCTGCGCCCGCGCGGCGCCGAGCGGGCGGTCGTCGGCGTCGTCCGGCGTTGACGTGTCGCGCGGCTGAAAGGCGCTCGCGCGAGCATCCGCCGAGGGCGGGCCGACGTCGAAACTCGCCTGCGGCAGCTCGGTGAAGCCGGGCGGGAGCTGATCGAACGAGTCCTGGTCGAGCGCGTCCTGATCAGTTGCGTCGTGATCAGTTGCATCGTGACTGCCCGTGCCCGGCGGCCGCGCCGGCGAGCCGCGCCAGTCCCAGCCGAACGGACGCGGCACCGTCCAGCCGCCCGATCCGACCTCCAACAGCGGCCGCACCGTCGTCGGCCGCGACGCACCGAACGACGAGGCGCCGAACGGCGCGCCTTGCGGCCGCAGCGCCGCGAGCGTCGCGCCGCCGCCCGTGGTCGCGGCGCGGCCGGCGCCGGCATTCAGCGCATCCATCAGGGACCGCACGAGGGTGGCGCGCACCAGGCCGGCATCGCGGAACCGGACCTCGGCCTTGGCCGGATGGACGTTGACGTCGACCTCGCGCGGATCGACCTCGACGAACAGCGCGACCACCGGATGGCGATCGCGCGCGAGATGATCCGCGTACGCCGCCCGCACCGCGCCGAACAGCAGCTTGTCGCGCACCGGCCGGCCGTTGACGAACAAGTATTGCGAGAACGAGTTCGCCTTGTTGAAGGTCGGCAGCGCCGCGAAGCCTTCGACGTTGAGCCCGTCGCGACCGCCCCGCACCGGCACGGCGTTCTGCGAGAACTCGGCGCCCAGCACGTCGGCGAGCCGGCGCAGCCGGCCGTTCGACATCGTCTCTGCCCCGAGCAGTGTCGGATCGGCGGCCGGGAACGTCACCGGCGCGCGCTCCTCGCCGGCGAACGTGAAGGACACGTCGGGCCGCGTCATTGCCAGACGGCGCATCACGTCGCGGATCGCCTCGGTCTCGCTGCGCTCGGCCTTCAGGAACTTCAGCCGCGCCGGCGTCGCGTAGAAGAGGTCGCGCACGTCGATGCGGGTGCCCTGCGCGAGCGCCGCCGGCTTCGGCTCGCCCTTGCGGCCGCCCTCGACGGCGAGTGCCCAGGCATGCGGCTCGTCGGCGTGGCGGGTCGTGATCAGGAGCTTCGCCACCGCGCCGATCGACGGCAGCGCCTCGCCGCGAAAACCGAGCGTGCGGATGTCGAGCAGATCCTCGTCGTCGAGCTTGGAGGTCGCGTGGCGCTCGACCGCGAGCACGAGGTCGGGCCGCGTCATGCCGCTGCCGTCGTCCGTCACGGTGATGCGGCGGCGGCCGCCGCCCTCGGTGATCACGTCGATGCGACGCGCCCCGGCGTCCAGCGCGTTCTCGACCAGCTCCTTGACGACGCTCGCCGGCCGCTCGACCACCTCGCCGGCGGCGATGCGGTTGACGACGGCCTCGGTGAGCTGCCGGACGGGCATGGTGCGACTCGGGGTTCCTCGGATGGTGCAGTCTAGCGGCTGCGGCAGCGTTTGTGAGCCCGCGACGACAAAAGCCTCGTGCCCCGGACACGGCGCAGCGCGTCCGCGCTGCGTCGTGAGCCGGGGCCCAGCATCGGCAGCGGCCCAAGCGTGCCGCCCCTGGGTCCCGGGTCTGCGCGCGCCGCTCGCGCGGCGTGCTCCGCCCGGGACACGGAGGCTGCGGCATGCCGCGCCACTACTCCTCCGGGCGACCCTGGCGCAGGCTCTTCACGGTGGAGCGGCGCTTCTTCGCCTCCACCCGGCGCTTCTTGGAGGCGAGCGTCGGGCGCGTCTTCACCCGCGGGGTCGGCCGCACCGCCGCCTCGCGGATCATCTCGAACAGGCGCTCGCGGGCCTCGGCGCGGTTGCGCTCCTGGGTGCGGAAGCGCTGCGCCGTGATCACCACGACGCCCTCGGTGGTGAGCCGGGCACCGGCGATGCGCATCAGCCGAATCGCCACGTCGTTGGGCAGCGAGCGCGAGCCGCGCGCGTCGAAGCGCAGCTGCACGGCGGTCGCGACCTTGTTGACGTTCTGCCCGCCCGGCCCGCCGGCGCGCACGAAGCTCTCCTCGAGCTCCGCCTCGTCGATCGCGATATGGTCGGTGACCCGGATCATGCCGCCGTTGAAGGCGAGACCGCGGCCGCGGTCAAGAGCGGGGCGCGGCTAACACGCCACGGCGCCTGCGCTCCTTCTCCCCGCGCGCGGGGAGAAGGTCGGGATGAGGGGGCGCCTCCGAGATGCCGAAACGTTGCCCGGGGGCGACGCCCCCTCACCCGGACTTCGCGCCTGCGGCGCCAAGTCCGACTTCTCCCCGCACGCGGGGAGAGGTGAAGGGACGCCTGCGGCGCCTACTGCGCCTTCACGGCCGGGGCGGGCTGCGCCGCCGGCGGCGCGGCGGCGGTGGCGGCCTCGGGGCGACCGGCGACGGTGGCGAGGAGCTTGCCGGACAGCAGGCGCTTGGCGACGCGCTTCACGTCGTCGAGCGTCACCGCCTCGATCAGGCTGTTGCGGCGGTCGATGTAGTCGATGCCGAGCTCCTCGAGCTGGATCAGCACGAGCTGGTTGGCGATCTTGGCCGAGGTGTCGAACGACAGCGCGTAGGAGCCCTTGAGGAACGACTTCGCCTGGGCGAGCTCGTCCGCCGTCGGCCCCTCCTCGGCCATGCGGCGGATCTCGGCCTCGATCACCTCCATCGACTCCTTCACGCGGTCGGAGCGCGTCGCCGTGGAGACGAAGAACAGCGCCGTGCTCTTGAGCGGCACCAGCGACGAGGAGACCCCGTAGGCGAGGCCGCGGGTCTCGCGCACCTCGCGATAGAGCCGCGACGAGAACGAGCCGCCGCCGAGGATGTGATTGACCACATAGGCCGGGATGAAGTCCGGGTCCTTGCGGGCGATGCCGGCGCCGCCGAGCAGCAGGGTCGACTGCGGCACGTCGACGTCGACCTGGACGCGGCGGCCGAGGTCCTGCGGCATCGCCTGCGGCACGGCGCTGAGCTGCGCCTTCTCGGGCAGCGCCCCGAACGCCTCGTCGACGAGACGCGAGGCCGTCGCCGCGTCGATGTCGCCGACGATGCCGACGAGCAGGTTGTCGCGCGCCAGCACGCGGCCGACATAGGCCTTCAGGTCCGGCACCGTGATGGCCTGCACGCTCTCCACGCTGCCGCGGGTGACGCGGCCATAGGGGTGCCCGGCAAAGGCCGTTTCCCAGAACTTCCGGCCGGCGAGATCGTTCGGCGTGACGGCGTCGCGGCGCAGCGCCGCGACGATGCTGGTGCGGATGCGCTCGACCGCCTCGGGATCGAAGCGCGGCGCGGTCAGCGCCAGCTTCAGGAGCCCGAACGCCTCGTCGCGGTTCTCGGTCAGGGTGCGCAGCGAGCCCATCAGCGAGTCGCGATAGGCCGACATCGAGAACTCGATCGCCTTCGACTCGAGCCGCTGCTGGAAGGTGCGCGCATCGAGATCGCCGGCACCCTCGTCGAGCAGCGAGGCCGCCATGTTGGCGAGCCCGTCACGGTCGGCTGGATCCTGGGCGGCGCCGCCCCGGAAGGCGAACTCCATGGCGATCATCGGCAGCGAGGGCTCGCGCACCAGCCAGATCTCGATGCCCTTCGGGGTCTTAACCCGCTCGATCGTGGTGGCGTTCGCGGCCGGAACGGAAGCGAGCGAGACAAAAGCGATCGTGGCGACGGCGAAGAACGCGGCCGCGAGACGGCGGAGGGACGTGATCACGAGCGCTTCTCCTCGGAGGCCGGCAGCGACTTGACCAGATAGCCCGTCGCCGAGCGGCGCTTGTCGAGCCAGGTCTTGGCGGCCTCGCGCACCTGATCGGCCGTGACGGCGCGGATGCGGTCCGGCCACGACAGCACGTCGGCGACCGTCGAGCCGGTGGAGAGCGCGGTGCCGTACCAGCGCGCCATGCTGGACTGGTTGTCCTGGGCATAGACGGCGTCGGCGATCATCCGGGTCTTGGCGCGCTCCAGCTCGTCGGCCGTGACGCCGTCGGCGATCGTCTCGGCGATCACGGCGTCGATCGCCTTCTCGACGTCGGCGAGCGTGTGGTCCGGGGTCGGGCGGGCGTAGACGCCGAGCCGCGTCGCGTCGACGGCCGAGCCCTGGTACCAGGCGCCGGCCGAGGTGGCGACGCGCCCCTCCGCGACCAGCCGCCGGTACAGCCGGCTGTTCTGGCCGCTGCCGAGGATCTGGGCGAGCACGTCGATCGCCTCCGCCTCGCCGCGCTTCGCCGTGGTGTAGGACGGCACCAGATAGCTGCGGTTCAGGCTCGGCTGCGCGACGCGCGGATCGTCGAGCGTCACCTGGCGCACCGCGACGGGCGGCGGCTCCTGCGGCCGCTTGCGCGGGCCGATGTCGCTCCTCGCCGCGATCGCCCCGTAGGTCTTCTCCGCGAGCGCCTTGACGGCGTCCGGCTCGACGTCGCCGGCGATCACGACGACGGCGTTGTTGGGCCCGTAGAACTGCTTGTAGAAGGCGAGCGCGTCCTCGCGGTTGAGCTGCTCGATCTCGGCACGCCAGCCGATCACCGGCCGGCCGTAGGGGTGGTTCAGATAGAGGCTGGCCGCGACCTGCTCGCCGATGCGGGCGTCCGGGCTGTTGGCGACCCGCATGTTGTACTCTTCGAGCACCACGTCGCGCTCCGGCAGCACGTTGGCGTCGGTGAGCACGAGCCCGGTCATGCGGTCGGCCTCGAAGGCCATCACCTCGCCGAGATGCTCCTTCGGCACGCGCTGGAAGTAGCCCGTGTAGTCGGTGGTCGTGAAGGCGTTCTCCTGACCCCCGATGGTGGCGAGCATCTTCGAGAAGCGCCCGCTCGGGTTCTTCTCGGTGCCCTTGAACATCAGGTGCTCGAGGAAATGCGCGATGCCGGACTTGCCCGGCGCCTCGTCGGCCGAGCCGACCTTGTAATAGATCATGTGGGTGACGACCGGGGTGCGGCGGTCCGGCACCACCACGACCTCGAGGCCGTTGGCGAGCTTGAAGTCGGTGACCTTGGCGGCCTGCGCAGGCTGCGACGGCGCGGGCGCCGTGGCGGGGCGTGGCAGCGGGGCCGGCACGGTCTGGGCAGGCCCCGCCTGCGCAGGCGCCGCCTGCGCCGTCGTCGTCCTGGCCGCGGCCGCGGGCCTGCTCTCGGCCCACCCCGGCGCCGTGGTCGACAGAAGCGCGACCGCCACGGCGAGGGCGAGCGACGTCGGGGCAGATCGGATCATGCGGCGGGCCTCTCTGGGAAGACGGCGGGCATTGTTCCGGAAACGGTCCGGCGGCTCAAATGACAAATCGGTCAGGTTCTTGGCGGAATTCGGGGCGCGGCGCGGGAGCCCGCGGAACGGTCGGACATGCCGCACCGGCGGTGTAGCGGCCCACGGCGGCCGCCGAAAACGACGACGCGCACGGCGGCGGGCCGTGCGCGTCGATTCGATCGGGGTGAAGCGTGACGCTCAGCGCTGCTCGGCGCTGCCGGCCGCTTGGTCGTAGCTCTTCGCCTTGGTCGGGCGCTCGATCGTCTTGCCGACCCCGTAGGGCTGGTTCGGCGACGGCGTCAGGTAGCCGGGCGGCGGCTGGGTGAGGTCGCTGCGCGACGGCTCCTTCTCGAAGCTGCCGTACTCCTCCTTCGGCTCGGCGCCGACGAAGTTCCGCCAGTTGAAGAGGCCGCCGCCGTAGCCAAGCTCTTTCGGCGACTTCTGGTTGATCGCCTCCTCGCCCGACAGGATCGGGCCCCCGGCCGAGGCGGTACGGGGCGCTCCCTTGCGGTCCAGCTCGGCCGGCGTCAGCGAGCGCGACTCTTCCTCGACATTGATCGACTTGCGGGCGTTCTTCTTGGCCTCGCGGCGCGCCTTGATGTCCGGGTCGTCGGGCCAGGCCGGGTTGCGCTCGGCGAGCGCCGCGGCCTCGGGGGGCGGCAGGTCGCGGCCCGGCGGAATCACCAGCGGCGAACGTTCGCGGTATTCGATGTTGGCTTCCTCGCCGGGGCGCTTGAGGCCGAGGCCGCGCATGATGCTGCGCATCACCTTGACGTCCGGCAGCTCGTCGTCGTCCTCGGCGCGGGCCGGGCCGCTGCCGAGAACCAGGCCGAGCGCGAGAGCGCCGACCATGGCAACGCAGGTGGAGGCGCGCAGCAGAGAGGCGCGCCGAGACGATGCGCGCATCATGGGAGCGCGCATCATGGGAGCGCGCATCATGGGAGCGCGCAACGGAGCGCGCGTCGAGAATGCTCGCATGTGGTTTCCCCGTGCATGGACGCGCGACGATGCCGCCGGCACGTCCCCCGATTGCTCTTGTATATCGCGGATCAGGGCGCTTTTGCGGCGTCGGGGGCGACCAGGGTCTCCCACAGGAGCAGAACCACGCCGGCGACGATCGCCACGTCGGCGATGTTGAAGACGTACCAGTTGAACCGCCACGTCGCGGTAGCGGCGTACAGCAGGACGAAGTCGAACACGGCCCCGAACGTCGCCCGGTCGATGGCGTTGCCGATCGCCCCGCCGATGATCAGCCCGAGCGCCAGCGCGCCCACCCGCCGGTCCACCCGGGTCAGCCAGATCCCGAGCAGCAGCACGGCGATCACCTTGAGGCCGAGCAGCGCCCATTGGCCGAACGGCCCGGTCTGCGGGAACAGGCCGTAGCTGATGCCGGTGTTCCACACCACGACGAGGTCGAGCCCGGGCAGCACGTGCAGGGGCGCCTTGTCGGGCAGCGCGAAGCCGTAGAGCAGCCACAGCTTCGACGCCTGGTCGAGTCCCACGACCAGCGCCGCCGCGAGGAGCCCGAGCCCGGTGAAGCGGCCGAGGGAGAGGGTCATGGGTGGAACCGGGGGATCATTCGCCGCACTGGCATCGGCGGGCGGGCCCCCGTTCCCTCTCCCCGTGCACGGGGAGAGGGTGGCTCGCCGCGCAGCGGCGAGTCGGGTGAGGGGGCGCTTCCGCAACGCAGAGATCCGTCAAGCTGAAACTCGCGGAGACGCCCCCTCACCCGAAGTCCGCGCTGCGCGCGGGAACTTCGACCTCTCCCCGCCAGCGGGGAGAGGTGAACAAGGGAGGCGTCTCGCACGATCATTCCGCCGCCGGGGAGAGCGCGTCGAGCTCGCGCAGCGCCTGGGCGTCGCGCGGGGTGACGTCCGGGTACTGCGGATCGGACCCGACCGCGGGCGAGATCTTCCACGAGCGGGCGCATTTGGTGCCCTCGGCGCGGCGCGGCAGCACGGCGACACCCGGCACTTCGGCGAGCCGGAAGGCATCCTCCGGCCCGTCGCCCTCGATCAGCGAGGCGCCCGACGTGATGCAGATCTCGGCCAGATCGAGGTCGACCACGGCGCGGAACAGATCGTCGTCGCTCACATAGACGAGCGGATCCGCCTCCAGCGACGAGCCGATGCGCTTGCCGGCGCGCTCGAGCTCGAGCGCCCCGGTGACGACGCGGCGCACCGCGCGCGCCTTGCGCCAGGTCTCGGCCAGCCCCTCATTGCGCCAGCTCTCCGGCACCTCGGGGAAGGTCTCGAGATGCACCGAGCCGTCGGTTCCGGAATAGCGCGCCAGCCACGCCTCCTCGGCCGTGAAGCAGAGGATCGGGGCCAGCCACGTCACGGTGCAGCGGAAGACATGGTCGAGCACCGTGAGACAAGCCTTTCTGGTCACCGACGAGATCGGGTCGCAGTAGAGCGCGTCCTTGCGGATGTCGAAGTAGAAGGCCGAGAGATCGACCGTCATGAACTGGCTCAGCACCGCGAAAATGCGCTTGTAGTCGAAGTTGGCGTAGGCCTCGCGCACCGTCGCGTCGAGCTCGGCGAGCCGGTGCAGCATGTATCGCTCGAGCGACGGCATGCGCTCGACCTTGACGCGATCCTGATCACGGAAATGCGCGAGATTTCCGAGCATCCAGCGCAGCGTGTTGCGCAGCTTGCGATAGGTGTCGACCGTGGTCTTGATGATCTCGGGGCCGATGCGCTGGTCGTCCCAGTAGTCGCAGGAGCCGACCCACAGGCGCACGATGTCGGCGCCGTGCTGCTTGATCAGATCCTGCGGCGCCACCGTGTTGCCGAGCGACTTCGACATCTTGCGGCCCTGCTCGTCGAGCGTGAAACCGTGGGTGACGACGACGTCGAACGGCGCGCGGCCGCGCGTGCCGCACGACTCGAGTAGCGACGAGTGGAACCAGCCGCGGTGCTGGTCCGAGCCTTCCAGATACATGACCTGATCACGACCGCCGTCGACCTTGCGGCGGATGCCGGCCAGCGTCGCGAAGTTCTCGGGATCCTCCAGCACGAAGGCGTGCGTCGAGCCACTGTCGAACCAGACGTCGAGGATGTCGTCGACCTTCTGCCAGCCCTCGGCGGCGCGCGCGCCCAGGAAGCGCTCGCGCGCCCCGGCCGCGTACCAGGCATCCGCCCCTTCGGCCTCGAACGCCGCGACGATGCGGGCATTCACGGCCTCGTCCTGAAGGATCTCGACCTCGCCGTGGCCCTTGTCGCGGATGAACACCGTGATCGGCACGCCCCAGGCGCGCTGGCGCGAGATCACCCAGTCGGGCCGGCTCTCGATCATGCCGGTGATGCGGTTCTGGCCCTGCGGCGGCACCCAGCGGGTCGCCTTGATGGCCTTGAGCGCACGCGCGCGGAGCGTGTCGCCCGCCTTCGCCTCGGCGCCCGCCGCGATGTCCTGGTCCATGGCGATGAACCATTGCGGCGTGTTGCGGAAGATCACCGGCTTCTTGGAGCGCCACGAGTGCGGATACTGGTGCTTCAGCTTTCCACGCGCGAGAAGATTGGCCGCCTCGACCAGCGCCTTGATCACCGCCTCGTTGGCGTCGCCCTTTTCCCCTTTTTCGGTGATGACGCGGCGGCCGACGAAGCCCGGGGCGTCGTCGGTGTAGCGGCCGTCGGCATCCACCGTGTAGGGGATTCGTGTGGAGATCCCGCGCTCCGAGAGCCTGCGGCCGTACTCCATCCAAATCTCGAAGTCCTCGCGGCCGTGGCCGGGCGCGGTGTGGACGAAGCCGGTGCCGGTCGAGTCGTCGACATGCTCGCCGTCGAGCAGCGGCACCGCGAAATCGTAGCCGAGGCTTTTCAGCGGATGGTCGCAGACGAGGCCGGCCAGAATGTCGGCAGAGACGGCCTGCACCTTCTCGAAGGCGACGACGCGGGCCTGTTTGAGAACGTCCTCGGCGAGCTTGTCGGCGAGGATCAGGAGGTCGCCGGTCTTCGCCCAATTGTCGGCCGGCGCGTCCGTGACCTTGTAGAGACCGTAGCCGATCTTGTGCGAGAAGCTGATGGCGCGGTTGCCGGGAAGCGTCCACGGCGTCGTCGTCCAGATGACGACGGACGCGCCTGCCAGGTCACCTCTCCCCGCGCGCGGGGAGAGGTCGACGTTCGCGCGTTGAGCGCGGACGTCGGGTGAGGGGGCGTCTCCGTATCCACGAGAGGCCCCCTCACCCGACTCGCCGCTCCGCGGCGAGCCACCCTCTCCCCGCGTGCGGGGAGAGGGAACAGAGACCGGAAACTTCACCCACACCGTGTCGCTGGTGAAATCCTCGTACTCGACCTCGGCCTCGGCGAGCGCCGTGCGCTCGACCACCGACCACATCACCGGCTTGGAGCCGCGATAGAGCGTGCCGTTAGCCGCGAACTTCATGATCTCGCGGGCGATCTGCGCCTCGGCCGGAAAGCTCATCGTGGTGTAGGGGTGGTCCCAGTCGCCGACCACGCCGAGCCGCTTGAACTCCTCGCGCTGCACGGACAGCCAGTGCTGCGCATAGGCGCGGCACTCCTGGCGGAACGCGATCATGGCGGAGGGGTCCGACAGGTCGGGCTTCGACTTGCCCTTCTTGCGGTAGTTCTCCTCCTCGATCTTCCACTCGATCGGCAGGCCGTGGCAGTCCCAGCCCGGCACGTAGTTCGAGTCGAAGCCGAGCATCTGTTGCGAACGGGTGACGAGGTCCTTGAGGACCTTGTTGAGCGCGTGCCCGATATGGATGTGGCCGTTGGCGTAGGGCGGCCCGTCGTGGAGCACGAACTTGGCGCGCCCCTGAGAGGCCTGGCGCAACCGACCGTAGAGGTCGATCGTCGCCCAATGGGCCAGGATGTCCGGCTCCTTCTGCGGCAGACCCGCCCGCATGGGGAAGTCGGTCACCGGCAGAAACAGCGTTTTCGAGTAGTCGCGGGTCGTCGTCACGGCATCGGTCATGGCGCGCCGTTCTTAACAAGGCGCCGCCGGCCCGTGAAGGGCAAAGGGGGGCTGGCGGCCGCGCTTCCCTCTCCCCGCCGCGCGGGGAGAGGGTGGCTCGCCGCGTA